>CAMOYI010000053.1 GCA_946629885.1 uncultured Mycoplasmatota bacterium
CCAGCATTTATATTACCAATAATAGTATTATTTTCTCTTAATAAAGGAGAAGTAAAACTAAGCTGTTGCATTGTTTTACGAATATTCCCATGAGTTCTGCCTAAGGTTTTATCAACCATACCCATATCAGCCAAAATAGTATCTAAAAGAATTTTACTATTTTCAAGTTCAGCCGCTAAAGTTTTTGCTTCTACTGTAGAATCACTTAATACCTTTCCATCTGCACCTAATTTAAGGTCACCACTTTCTTGCATTCCAACAAGTGATTGTTCTTTTGTTTGAATTGTATTCAATATATTATTTAACGCCTCTCGGATATTGGCATTTATTTGATTTAATCCTTCTGCTGATGCACGTGATTTTTCAAGTGAAGGCATTCCTATGAATCCTGTTCCATACCCAATTAAATTTCGTAAAGGACTTCCACCCATTTGCGCATTACGCATTTGTTTTCCAGATAATACTTTTGCAAGTTTATCTGTAAGTTCGGTTGTATCTACTTTGACACCTTCTGTTAATTTCAAATCTTCAAAATATTTGCTAAATTTATCTGTTCCTCTCCATAAAGACATACTACGTGCAGCCTGGATTTTATCACCTGTAATATTACGACCTCTAGCGATACCATATTTTGAAATAGCTTCAGCAGATAATTGGTCTTGTTCTTCTGATGTAGCTTGTATTACTTTTTTGTAATTAGCAGTAGTACCAGTTAAATCAGCAAACGCGTCTCTCATTTTTATAATCCAACTAGAAGGATCTTTTATAGAAGCCATTATCGTAGACCTAGATGGTTTACCAATTGCTTGTGGATTATAGCCTGAACTTATTACGTTCTGTATCATTGCTAATGCTTTTTGCATTTGCTCTTGAGCAGGCACTAATGATTTATCAGAAGAAACCGCAGTTCCTTTGTTTAAAGTTTTTGTCATTGCTCCATTTGTAATAGCGCTTAATATAGATTTAACAGTAGTAAGTAATTCTTCTGCTTTTTCATTTGTATTAAAGCCTGATGAAGCAAGCATTTGATCTTCTTTGTTTTCTGTGTTATCTGCAACACGTTCTGCACTATTTTCGATTTTATCATAATTAGTTTGAGTTTCAGTAGCAGTTGTGCCTTTATTTACAGCTTGAGCGACTTCTTGTGAACTTTGTTTTTGAGATTCACTTGCTGCATGTGTATCAGCAATAAGTTTATTCGCAAAGCTGTTAATCTCTTTCGCAGTAGCAATTTTATTGCTGGTTTTCTCTGATTGAGAAAGTTTTATTAATTCTTGTCTAATTGCGTCTTCTTTTTCTGTGACTTTATTTAATAACCCTTTTAAAAGATTTACAATTTTAGGATCTTTAGACGCCGCAGTACTGTCTCCACCTTCTGTTCCACCTATATTACCTTTTGTAGTAAAACCTACAGTACCCATAGCTATACCTATATCTTTTTTAACGTTATCAAATATTGATCTCCCTGCGTCTTGATTCAATTTAGATATAGTTTCTAATGTGTCAAAAAATTTTTGAGTTAATTCTCCCACTTCTTTATCATCAGCAGAAGTTTTTATTTTATTTATTAATTCTGGTAAAAGGTTTTTTCTAATATCATCACTTAAATTTCCGGCTTGTTCTAACGCGGTTGGTTGAGTACGATGACTAGACGCTATTGCTTGTTGATACAATTTTTCCGCTAAATCTTTATCTGTAGTTGTGGTTACGTCTTTCGCCCACGTTCTCTTAGCGTCTCTTTCGCTTTCTCTCATCTGTTTTGCCATGCTAGACCTATACGAACTTAATTCGCTCATTTTAGCTTCATATTCGTTAGTTCTACTAGGATCAATCCATCCACTTCCATATCCAGCTGGTCCAGTAGACCTGGTGCCTTTGTAACGTCTAGACTGTTCACTTGTATTCGGTTTTTTACCTGAAGATATATCAGATTCTTTTGCTTTTTTAGCAGTAGTTTTGTGAGTCTTCGTATTGTAAGTATTAGTAGATTTAATTGTTTTTTGTAAATTTGCATATGAATTTTGCAATTCTTCTACTTGTTTTCTTATTTCTCTGAATATTTTGTTTTGACGACCTTTGCCTGCTTGGTCAAATGCTTTAGTAAATGTATTAAATTTACTAGTCAAAGTATCTATATCTTTACCAGACGCAGAAAAGCCCTTAGACATCATTTTGCTAATTGTAGCAGTGATGTCTTTTTGGGCTTTCGTCAACTTATCTTTACTTTTATCAATAGGTACAGTTATATCTACTGGTACTTCAATACGACCACCTTTAACAGAACTCTCAACTGCATTCTTTATATCTTTCGCTGCTTGTTTCGCACTATTTTCATCAGCAACAGCACCGACAGTTATATTCAATCCTGTCTCTTTATCAGCCATATTTACTACCTCCTACTACCTAATATCTACATTCCATTTGGAATAAAATTATCAGTATGCTTTTTAACTGATCTATTAATCTTTTTTTCATAATCTTCTCTTAACCAGTCTGGCATAGGAGCTTTGGGTTTAGGTTCAAACAATTCTGGTAAAGTTTCTTCTAATTTTGTTGGATAATATTTCGCACCAAATGCAGCTCTATTCATACTACCCATTCTCCAAAGTTTAAATGCCAATCCTTCACGTTTATATTTTAATATAAATAATAATTCTTTACATGAATAATCATACAAATCTTTTAAATCACAACCTAGTTTTACTAGCTCAATATACATGTCATGTACTGTATGAAATCCTGCTAAAGGATCATATTGAGGTTCTTCATCAACCCACTTACTTATTCCAAGTTTTCTCGCTAGCTTCTGCGCTGGGTGTCATAGGAATTTCCGTCTTTTGAACTAATCCTGATTTTTGAACAAGCTCATTTAAATAGTTTTCAGCTAGTTCCTCCATGCCATACTCAGCTAGTAAAGCATCAAATAAAGCGCCCTCATCTGTGTATTTTTGTTTACACTCTGCACTTGCACAAGCATAGAATATATTAACCATAATAGTAAAATCAGGGTGTTGAAATGCTTCAAATATATTTCTCTTTAATTTTCTTTCTAGATATAATATACTAGAACTTTTTAATTTGAAATGATATTCGACTCCTTCTATTTTAATTATTACGTCAGTATCCATTGCTTCAATCCTCCTATTAGATAAAATTAAATGGTGGATGTAAACGCCCGAAGATTGATCTGGCTAAACTGCCCACCAAAGTTTAGTTTATTAATTTCTATTAGTTACTAGCTTGTGCTGGTAATGACACTGTTATATCACTTCTAACATCATGGTAAATACTGAATTTTTCTATATCTTGTTGAGCGTCAGCTGTGTATGAGATACTAGTTCTTGCGTCATATTCAATAATAACACCTGATGCTTTAACTAATACCCAGTGTGCTTTCTTTTTGTCATCTTCTAGAGCTTTAACTGCTCTAAGGTTATGAGCTACTCCACTAGGTACGTCTGCAAATGTCATCATATTGATTTCATAAGTAAGTTCTGCTGATGGTTGTAATCCTAAAACTGAAGTTTCAGCTTTAGTATTATCTAGAGTAGTAGTATCTATTGTATTTGGTTGTCCACCAAAATCTGGTGTAGATGCTAATCCGTAAACTCTTGTATAACCAGCTAGAGCTGTTTCTAAGTTAGCAGGTGCATATGAGCCACCATTACCAATAAAAGGTCCTGTCTCAGTGTCTCCTATTTGTTTAAAATATAAAGCAGTACCAAGTGTCGCTTGTTGTACTTTTGCATCTGGATCCATAATATTACCTCCTAAATTAATATTTTTGTTCCTTAACAAAGTATTTAGTTCAATGGATTATCGTAAGGTCTTCTCTAATGTGTTAGCTTGTGCATATGCAGTTAGCATACATTCACGATACCCTGAATCAGGTGTTATAGGACTATCTTGAGTCGTTGGTCTTAATCTTAATTCTCCTAATTTATCACAAATTGCGTCTAAATAATCGTCAAATTGTTTTTGTGTACCACCTTTCGTAGATAAATATCCGATAATTGAAATCGTATATTGTTCATTATCATAAGATAAATCTCTACGATTCAGACTGGTTCTTACGTCATATCCAAAATAATAACGGCCTTTTTCAACTAGGTCTTGAGCTACAATGATACCAGATTCTAATCCTTCAATCTCATTTAGTTTTGCTTGTACAAGTCTACGAATATTATTCACTAATGCCATTATATCTCACTCCTTTTTACATGTCACTTTTTCTTAATTTTTTCAAATATTTTGGATTAATATACTTTTTTCCATTTTGTTCTATATCTGTTTTTAATTCATTCAAATAACTTTCCATAGCATCTCTTGTACGAGCTTCAAAGTTGTGTGGTTTTTGTGATATATATTGAGAAAAATTATTACCATTGTTATAATCGTATACATCTGATTTTTTTGGTGTATTAGTTGTACCAAACTTTAAATAATCATAAACTTCTGTAGTAGAAGCACCATCCGCATATTGCGCGTCTCTTACTATAGCTTTTACACTATCGCCATCTATTATTGCGTCTATTTTGCTTGCTAATAAGCCAGTGTGATGATAAGGACGAGCTTTTTGATGTTTGTGAGTTTCATTATAATACTGAGTATCTTTTCCTTTTTTTGTAGCTGGTCTATAAGATGTATAGACATTAAATCTTAATTCTTCTTCTAATTTATCTCTCACCATAGCTTTTAGCTTAATACCGTCGTCTTTTGCTATAGCCAATAAACGTTTTTTAATAGCGATTTCTATAGAATTGGTACTTGCCCATTGCCCTTTAGTATTTCTAGCCATATTACACTACCTCCACTGTATATCGATATATAATGGAGTAACCTTTACGATTGCATATTTATGCCCTTTCCACTCAACTAAATACTTTGTTAAGTTGTCTGGTGAGTTATTAGTTTTTTCTAATAATAACTCTTCTAAATCATTATAAATAGATTTGAAACGATATGTTTTTAAAAGGTTAGACCCATATGCACTAAACTCAATCTCATCTGAAGCTAGGTATTGAACGGCTCCTTCTGCTTGAAAAATCTTTTCATATTTTTCAATCAAATCACCGTCATCACCACGATTCGCTACAATTTGATATAGTGTAACAGGTTGCAACTTTGTTAGTAACATATCGTTTCTCCTTTCTTCAATTAATCAGTAATTCGATTACATAGATGCGCCTTCGCTTACGTTGAATGCGATAGCACCAGTTCTATTATTTAGAATGAATACGTCAGAATATTCTTTTTCATAATAGATGTAATCACCTTTTGTTCCAGCAGCTGGAGCTTCCATTCCAACAAATGCATATTTATTAGGTGTTAAAATAGCTGTTGGGTGAACTAAGAATATATTGATTTGTTTAGCTGTTGCAGCTGGTTCAAAACCTGTTTCAAATTTGTAAGCTGTCTTCATTAAGAATGAAGGTACAGAAATTAGGTTAACTTCATCTAGTCTGTCAACTACTCTGTTTATTGTGTTTGGTCCACTTTGTACACTTCTTGATAGACCAATATTACTAGCTTGTTTTAATAAAGTTTTAACAGCTGGAGTAACATATAGTAATCTTCCTTGTGCAGGTACTAATGCTTCGTCCATGTCTTCCATTAATTTATCAAATACTGCTAATACATTGTCAACAGTTAAAGCTGTTGTGTCAGCTGTTTTTCCTTCTGCTACCCAATCAGTATATATTTTACTAATTGTATAGGCGTCTTTCTCTGGGAATTTTTGAGTTTCATTAAATACTTTAGTAGCGTTTTGGATAGTTAATACCATATTAGTATCCATAACGTCTGCTGGGTCTATACTAGTAGACCACTCTCTATAGAAAGTTAATGTTTTTGTCTCCCAGTCGTTATCTACGTTTCTATTGAATACTCCGTCTATACTATCTCTGTTTACATTTTTTCTACCTGTAACAGAAATTGATGGAATGTGAATTGTTTTAACGTCTACAAATTTGTATGTAGAGTTATTAGCAACATTATACAATTCACCAAAGTTAAGCACATTTGGGTATGCTTGAGCTAAAGCTCTTTCATATGCTTCTGCATAATTTACTGCGTTTGGCATAATAAATTCCTCCTTCAAATAAAAAAATTTAAGCCCGTAGTAAACGGATATGGGTTTACTACATAACTTTTTACATTACATAGAAATATTACCCATTCCATTTACTACGGACTTATTATATTTATATTCAAAAAAATATAATATATCATAGGTCGCATAGTCCCCAGAACATATCTATTTCTGTTCACATTATAGCAAACAGAGTGAACAATGTCAAGAGTTTATTTCTATTTTACTCTCCAAACATTCCAAATCAATCGATCTCTGCAGTCAAATGTATCATAAATAATTCCGTCAATAACAGTGGTAATGTGATTCGGCATTGTAATTAAATAAGTCCCCATAGGGTATCGATCAACAAAATCTTCTACTGTTTCATTTGGCATAACTCTAACTCTATCGTAGCGATAATCAAGTAAAGGGTCTACAAAATTGACGTCATCTAATAATATGCCATTCTTTTTAGCAATTCGACTCAAATCGTCATATGTTTCACTCCAACTTTTGTCTTCCGCAGTAGAAATTGCTCTCACCACACAGTCATTTACAAAATTATTGTGTATATTAGCATTATAGTATTTATACATAGTTTTATCCCATTTGACTTATTTGTCTTAAATGTTTTCTTATTATTTGTTTAGCTTCTGGAGAATCTACTTCTTGGATCATTTTATGAGCAAATTCAGTGAATAATCTCATAGTATCTTCTAGTGCTTCCATGCTTTCTTGTTCTGCTCCGTAATTACCTCTTCCATATGCATTTCTACTTTCAGAATAAGCACCATAACTATATTTCATATTTTCTAACATTTCTTCTCCTTCATCGTGACCTCTGTATCTACCTCTACCGGTACCTGGTACACCACGTCTACCATAGTTTCCGCTATAACCACCTTCAGAATAATCTCCATAATTTTCGTATCTCATTTTCATAACCTCCTTTTTACAATTCCAATAATCAATATTTTCTAAATCCTTATCTATATCAACCAATTTAGATAATACGTCTAACTCTTCTCCATTTAGTTCTGAATCAGAGAATTGTTCAAGCTCCTTTACAACCAGTGCTTTTATTTTATCAGTGTAACATACTTCGTCTTTTTCTTTTTCTTCTTCCATACTATCTCCTCCTTATGCTAGCTTTTTGATTATTAAATTAGCATTGGCAATAATAGGTGTCTGCGTGTCCACTCCAACGGCAGTTAAGTCGGTAAAGTCAGGAACACTTGGAACACTTGCGATAGTTAGAGTAGTACTAGCTCTACCACAAATTTTTATTATTTTAGTAAATTTTACATTTTCAACATCTCCAGCTGCAGCTAAAGTCGAAGCAACAGTTGTACCAGGGTCTAATATTCCGTCTTGATATAATCCTAGGGCTACAATTCCTGCCGTAGCCGAGCTAATATTACTATTAAAACTTACTTCATAATACCCTCCATCTAGTAACTGATATAGTGGAGAACCTTGTTGGTGTAATAACCATCCATTATTGCAACAACTAGCACTTCTAGTTCTTATATCATCAACACTAAATGTAATAGCAGCTGAATTATTAGTTAATGTTATAGGTAATTCTTGTACGCTTTCTATCATAGTCACCATATCCTTTCTATAAAAAATTAAGAGATAGACATGCGCCTATCTCTACTGAATAATTTAGCAAGGTCTCGTAATCGAGCGTCCTGTAGTCAGGCATTTGCTTGTTATCATATTAAATAAAGCTTCCATTTCCACTACATCCACAACCATTGTTGCAAGTAAATATCGGAGTTCTTCCGATAGACCGGAGTTGTTGGCACAGGGCAACTGTTCAAGCGGTTATACAAAGCGTCTACTTCATTCGCAAAACCTTGAGAGATAAATGCGTTTTGCGCAGTTTGACTTGCAGATAGATTAGCCATATTTAATTGAGTTTGTAATTCTGCAATTCTGTCATTCTTAGCTTCAACTTGAGCTTTAACACCGTCTAGTTCTAATTGACATAGTTTGTCAAGGATAGCCTGAGTATTAGATGTTGCATTAGTAATAATATCTCTTGTGTTATTAGCATCAGCAAATCTAGTAGCATTTCCTTCACTTTGAACAATGTTTTGTGTTTGACAAGTTGCTAATCTATTTTCGCAGCAACAATCAGCAAGTTGAGAACCTAATTGATTAAATCCTTGTAACATTGCTGTTTGATTAGCGAAATTTTGGTTCATATTAGCCATTTGTCTTGCATTAGCAGAGCTTTCTGCATTAGCAAATCCAGAACTTACTGTTTGATTAACTCCTGCAAGTCCATTGCATAACTGAGTACTTATATTTTGAACACCACTAGAAATATCATTCAATTGATTTCCTAGTTGTAATGTATTGAAGCCTTGATTTGTATTTTGCATTATTTCTTTTTGACCATTAGATAACCAAGGATACATGTTATCAACACCTCCGCCGAAGCCGCCGAAACCACCATTATTCCAGCCACCCATAGCAAAAATTAGAAATAAGATTATCCACCAAGCTCCATTATCGCCAAAACCTCCAAAACCTCCATTATTTCTGTCTTGGATTAAAGCTACATCAGAAGCGGATAAACCACCATTTCCATAATCCATAAATTTTCCCTCCTTTTTTAAATATTTATATTATTGCAATAATATCTATTTTAGAGTATTCTTGAATTTAGTAAATTCTTCATCAAAATTCAAACCCTTTTGTTTACATAGATTTCTAGCAAAATTTTCTACACCTTTTTCATCTCCATTTTGAGCCATAGTAATTACATTGTTTAAAATTGGATTGTTCACATTTAATCTAGTCAATATATTTTTTGGGTCAAGACCTTGACGGACATATTGTTTTATTATATTCATAGGATTCATGATTTTATTTCTCCTTCTTATATTTCAAATCGTCTGCCATATCTTCTAATTTACGTTTTAATGTTTTTACGTCTTCTTTTAAATCTTTTATGTCTTTGCTGTTCACATTTTTTAGTTGATCTTTTAAATCGTCTCCAGTAATAAATTTACCGTCCATATCTTTTAACTGTTTTTCCAAGTCATTTTCCGTTATGTATTTTGATTTACTTTCTTCATTTTCAACTATAGGTTTATACACTATTACTTTACTGGTACCGTCTTGCTGTAATTGTTTAGTAATAATTGCTGTACCGTCTGTTAATGGAAAATAACTAACACTCCCATCATAAGGAATATCAGTAGCTTTCACTACATCTAAACTATCCACAACTTTACCTTGTAGACCCGTTGTAGTTTGAGGTCTGTACATTGGTTGCTGTGGTTGTCTTGGCATTTGTTGTGACTGCATATTATAATTAAGATATGGATTATTATACGGATTATTGTATAAATTATAAGGTTCAAACATCATGCCACCTCCTATTTTCATTATTAAAAATATTTTATAAGAGCAAACAGGCAAAATGTCAGACCGACTGAACAAAAAAAAATATAGTAAGTTTATAAAACTTACTATATTCCACAATACAATCTAATCGCAAATGCTATTTTATCTAAATGTTCTACTATTCTCGGATTATCCATATCTAATAATTCTGACATTTCTACAAATGTTTTATCTTCTTTAAATTTGTATTTATAAATCAAATACTCTAAATTACTTCTCTCCTTAACCTTACGTTCAAATTCTAAAAGAGTGTCATCTAATTCATTATACTTTATATACTCTATGATATCTTGATATTTGCTTGGTTCATCATGACTTTTCCATAAATACCATTCTGTTACATTAGATCTGCCCGTCATTATAAATGCAGCGAAAACAGCAAACGTTATAGAAATAGTCAAATCTACTTTTAATAAAACAAATAGACTAAGCATTATCAATATACTCCATACTAAACATCTATACCAAGTTTTGAAATGTAGGGGTTTGCCGAAATAGTCCTCTTGTTATAATAAAAGTTATAATGATTAAAATAATATGGTTGATAGGAAGCTTTAAAAGCATTCCCATCAACACAATTAATGCGGTTTCTGCTAAATTGAAGATAAGATCAGGAAGAATTTCCTTAAATCTTTTCATCTTCTTATTCTCCTTCTTCCGCATCATAGAATAAAAACCAGCTGTTCCATGGCCAATCACCCATACTATTCACCCCCTTTTATATAAACAATATAAGATGCATACATTAATTGCATAAAACATCAAATTAAAAATCAATAAATTAATACACCTGAATGTTATCGATTTCATGGGTTTTGGTATAGTGTCATTTCTATTCCAAAGTAATTTATACATATTTTGTATCTTATATAAACGATTCCTCATTAAATATAAAACTATAAATAAACATATACGATTAACAATTATCGCAACCATATAATTCTTAGTAAACAATAAACACAAAGTATACGTCACAAGACTTATTATAATTATGCTAATACTCGCTATCCCTAATGTGAAAAAGTCTGTAATTTGTGAACGACGCTTATATAATATTTTTATTGTCATATAGACCATAATAAAATATAAAATATGAGCCCAATTAGAAAATGGTAATACATTTAATAGTATGATATAAGTAATAGTAGTCAATACAGCGAATAATATACGTTTTCTTTTTAATCTTTTTGTGTATATCATAAATAACGCAAAATAAATTGCCTCAGGAATTTGTCCAAATAAAATTTCTAGTATATTCATATAATTTAATCTCCTCTTTTAATATCCTGTAGTCCACTTATTTGTACTACACAAAGTCCAATTAGGTAAATTCACACATATTTCAGCTTGCTCTTGTGTAAGACCCTGTCTTGCTAAACTTCTTCTTGCTATTTGGTATGTAACTGTCGATAAAGCGCTTAATACATTATCTAATGTTTCATTAGATAGATTAGGACAATTATTAAACATATTCGAAGAAGAAAATGTAAGACTACTTAAATTTAAATTTTCTATTCCAATTATATTTGTCAGCGAAGTACAATTTTGAAAACAGTTATTCATATTTGTGACATTACCTGTATTAAAACTTGTTAAATCAAGGTTAACCACATTACCACAAGATCTAAACATATTTGCCATACTACGTACATTACCTGTATTAAAGTTCGTCAAATCAATATTTACTAAATTAGTACAATTATGAAACATAGCGGTTACACTGGTCACATTGCTTGTATCTAAACCTATTAAATTAATACTAGTTAAATTAATGCAACTAGTAAACACAGATCCCATATCGGCTATGTTACTTGTGTTCCAGCCTGATAAATTAATATTAGCTAAATTTTGACAATTTGTAAACATAGCATGTGCATTAGTGACATTACTTGTATTCAAATTTGTTAAATCAGCCTTAGTTAAATTAGTACAATTATAAAACATAAAAGACATATCTGTTATACCACTCATATTAAATTGATTTAAATTAATTTCATTAAATGTAGAACTTTGAAACTTCGTTCCATCTGGTAATATTGTTTTGCTTCCACTTGGGACATTAATTGTTATTCCTACACTACTAAACCCGTCATATCCTGTATCAGGTAGTAATGTCACATTTTGATTGACATTAAATACATATGATTTAGCTTGAAGAGAAGATGATGGCACGTTAGTAGTAATAGTTAATTGTTCAATTGCGTCATAGCCTTCGTCTGGTGTTATTACTGTGGTAGTATTTGTGTTTAAAGTGATAGATTTTACTTGGTATACACCTGTACTTTCTATATTACGTATTGCCGTATCAAAATCAGATGCTGGAATATCTGTATCGTCTCCAAGTTTTTCTTTAATAGCAGCAGCTACATCTGTTAAGAAATGTGTTATGTCATCTGTCCTAGCCATACTATTCCTCCTTTTATTTTAATTAATATTCACCAAACCCTGTGTAACCTGCCATAGCTAATCTATTAAGCTGCGATACATTTAACCTAGTGTTAAGTTCTATATTTGAAGATAGAAAAGGACTGTATGTATTAGCATTAGAAAGGTTCATGTGTTGACTATTTACATTAGGAGCTATAGTTATAAAGAAATTTGTAATCGCATATAAACTTTCATTTGATAGATTATTACATTGGCTAAACATTGAATATATATTAATATAGCGAAGATACACACTTGTATCAGTAAATGTCCAATTGTCAATAGCTGTAACATCTACTAAATTATAACAGTCTTGAAACATATAGTTTAAATATATATTTTCTCTTGAAGCAAAGTGTATATTTAAATTACTAATATCCAAAAGATTATTACAATCGCCAAACATTTGTGATGTATTATTACAATTAGTGAAGTGTATAGATTGTACGTTAATTAAATTGCGTTGATAATAAAACATTTGGCTAGCAGCACAGTTATCTATATTGTATTGACCAGTGTAACGAGTTAAATTACCAGAATAAATAGAACCATAGTTATTACTAAACGCTCCTAACCATCTAGACACATCACAATTAGTACCTCTAAAGTTTAACTCGGATAAGTTAAACGTTTTATCTAGCATATTAAATGTTTCAAACTTGCAATTTATAAAGTGAATATTAGCATTTATATAATTTGCATTATTAACCATTGGAAAAGTTCCGTATAGAAAAGTGCAATCTCTAACTTCATTTGTAGTAAACTCAAAACCTGGTGTACTTCTAAAACAAAGGTTATCAAAACTTGAATTCGTAAATAAACCAGTAAAACTATTATAGTTTTGTAAACTCATACAATTACGAAATGTTCCATAAAAATTCCTAATATTCGATACATCCCATGTAGGCAAAATTTGCAAATTATAACAGTTATTAAAAGTATGACGTAGCTCAGTTATATTTGATATATCCCAATCACTTATACTAGAAAGATCTATCACACTTTTACAATCTTCAAATGTATCATTCATACTCAAAACGTTAGACGTATCCCAATTATTTATAGGCGAAAAATTTGTTAAATTATTACAATTTTGAAATGTCCCAGTTAGATCTGTAACATTTGATATATCCCAATTGCTAATAGGAATGAGATTTGTCAAATTAATACAATAAGTAAAAGTTCTACACAACGTTTTTACATTTGATATATTCCAATTACTTATACCAGAAATATCAGTTAAATTATAGCAATATCCAAAAGTATTAAGCATAGTTTTCACATTTGATGTGTCCCAATTAGAAAGTTCATTTACCGAAGTTAAATAAATAAGACCATTAAATGCATTATTTAAATTGGTTATATTAGACGTATTCCAATTAGACAAACCTCGTAAAGTATTAATATTTTTCACATAATAGAAAGAATAATCTAAATTTGTGGCATTTGATATATCCAAGTGTTCTGCGTCAAATATATCTAGGTTTTTACCGTCATACTCTGCTCTATATCGTGTGTAGTCGTTGGTCGTATTAGTACCAACACCAGTAAATTGTATTCTTTGTGGTGAATATGTAGACCCGGTATCACCTCTATACGTACCTGTGATATCAAAAATCTGTACACCATGGTGTATATTCTCTGGTGTAATTTTATTTGTTTTTTCTGCTAATATCATGTTAGCTAAGTCCATTGTAGTGTAGTTATTTACATCCACTATTCTGTACCTCCTTCTAAAATTTCAGTCAATACATCTCGTAATTCAGTGGTAGTGCCTCCTACTTCAGTAAATTGTAAACTACTATCCGTATCTAATGTATATTTTAATGCATTAAATATAATTTGGTCAAATCCTAATATATACCATAACATATTGTTTACAGCAGGATCGTCTCCTCCACCACCTGGTACACGTACCATTGCTAAAACTTGACTTAATCCGTCATATCCTTCATCTGGCGTTATAGTTAATGTTTGATTAGAAGTTATGTTTACTTCTTTTTCTTGCGAAATATAGGTTGGTATATCTACATCAACCACAACTGTGTCTATACCGTCATAGCCTTGTCCAGCTTTATATGTCCCATTTTGAGTAACAGTTATATTTTGCAAATTAGGAGAAATAGGGACTGATACAGCGATAGTTAATTGTTCGATTGCGTCATAGCCTTCATCTGGATCGATACTATAGTTACCATTTTGAGTAATATTTAACGTTTTTGTTTGATACGTACCTGCTAATGGTAAGGCTAATATCTCTGTATCAAAATCAGATGCCGGAATGTCAACACTACTACCTTTTTTAGTTTTAATAGCAGCAGCTACATCTGTTAAGAAATGTGTTATGTCATCTGTCCTAGCCATACTATTCCTCCTTTTATTTTAATTAATATGTCCAACCAGCTGTAAGCAACTCATCTAATCTATTACTATAATAACTACTATCAAATATAGTACCATATAATGGACTACGCCAATTTGATACACTTAAATTCATATATTCTGCATTCGTAACGTTACTATTTAAACACATATTTATTATGTTTTGTATACTAGCGTTACTTAGATTATTACAAGATTTAAACATACCTGTCATATTAATAACATCAGCAGTATTATATTGAGGAATATCAGAAAGATTAGTACAATTAGAAAACATACCCCCCATATCAATCGCATTATTTGTATTAAGTTCAAGTCCTGTTGTTAAGCTATTACAATATTCAAACATAGATTGCATATTAGTAACATTGCTAGTATCTAAATTAGGTGTTGTCGTTAACTTATTGCACCAACGAAATATAGCCCACATATCAGTTACATTAGAAGTATTAAGATTAGGCACTGTTGTTATATTATGACACGCAGCAAACATACTAGGCATTCGAGTAACATTACTAGTGTCGAAATCAGGTATAGTTGTCAAATTAGAGCAACCACTAAGCATACCACCCATATCAGTTACGTTAGATGTATTGAAATTAGGTATATTTGTTATATTACGACAACCATTTAACATAGCACTCATATCAGTTACATTAGAAGTATCAAAATCAGGCACTGTTGTTAAATTGTTCATATTACTAAACATGTAAGAAACGTCACGAGCTGAATGTAAGTCATAATTTGGTACAAAAGTTAACTTCTGACAGTTATTAAACATACCACTAAAATTCCTTACATTACCTGTATCAAAATTAGGTACAATCGTTAAATTCTCACAACCATTAAACATATGATACATATCTACTACATTAGAAGTATTGATGGATAAATCTATATTGATTGCACGCCTTCTCCAGTCGAACATGCCGTTTGTTGATAATAAGATACCGTCGTCATTACCAATACTTCCTACACTTATATCTTGTGTTTCAAATGGTAACGCATTAATATAATTACGTAATATATTACCATATCTGTCATAGTCTTCGCCTCTTGCTACTTCTACTCCATTAATGTTATAGGCATTAGACCAACCGTCAAAATTATAATCACAGTCTAAATACCCTTTTTCAAGTAATATATCTTTTGCCTCATTAGGTAAATCAGAAACATTTATACCTATATTTACAAATAAACCGTTGATTAGTTGGTTTGCTAATGGTAAACTATTCGCTATATTACAATAAGACGCATTTGTAAGACTCGAACAACGGAAAAACATATTACTAGTGTTTTCAGCATTTGATAAGTCCATTACAGCGATATTAGCAAGACTACTACAACCTGCAAACATATTCGAAATTTGTTTCGCATTTGATAAATTTATTGGTGCAACATCTGTTAAATTTTCACAAAGATAAAATGCTTCTTTTAAATTTGTAACCGTAGAAAGATCTAGTTTAGGGATAGCTTTTATATTACGGTTCGTAAACCAACCTTCCATATTAGTTATGTCATTGTTTATTGAAAGTTCGCTTATATTGCTATAAACCTCTATTTGACGATGTAATGTTTGATAATCTAAATCAGTGGTTTGAGACAGTGTACCTTGTTCTACACCTTTAGGTCCATAAAATGTTTGACCATATACATTTAATTTATTTACATCTAATTGTGTGGGCGCTAATTTGTATTGATGACTTGTTCCACTATATTGAAACAAACCTTCAAAGTCATAATCAGCGTTATACATAAAATAAGTAAGTAAATCAGACCACTCATAATCATTTTCATCTATCTTAATCAGTGTTTTTAAATCAACTGGATTAGACAACTCATCGCCAGTTTCTGCGTCATAAAAATCGGTCCTAGTATAATTAATACCATCTTCACTACTATAATATATTGAATACGCCATATGGTCACTATAAAATTCACATGAAGCAAAAGATGCAGATACTGTTATATTTCCGTCTACATATACTGGGTCTTCTTCATTAACTGGAATAAACATAGCGTAATATTCTTCTTCCTCTCCCACAGCTTCTGGTAAAGTTATAGTAGCAGGAAATGATACAAATCGAACTTGACTTTCTTCTGTAAATCGACTTTCTTCTGCTGAATATACGATAGCCAAACCATCGTTAAATGGATTCAAGTCTGCTTGCATACTTTCTATTGAACTAAACTGTTTGATTCCTGAAGTAACTGGTCCTCCTCCATTTATATTTAATACTGCATTAGCAAACGTTCTTATGTCATTTGTTACCGTCTGTCCTTTGCTTAATATTGCGCTCCTGATATCGTCTCTTGAATTTTGTATCATATTCAGTTTATTAGATAAATCCGACATTTTATTACCTCCTATTCTCCTAGAATATTATCTGCCACGCCATTCAACTCTTCATACTCTTGCTGACTAATAGTATCTTCGGCTTTTATTAATTGTTTCATCGTTGTTTCTTTTATATAAAAAGTCGTTGTAGTGCCTTCTACAACTTTTACTACATCACCTTCTGGTATATTATCTAAATCATTATTCATTGTAGTTACACTAGTATAAATTCTTATTTGGTATGGGTCATGGGTGCCTATAACACCTAATACCGTTACTCCTTGTACAAGTTTATCTGCAGTAAGTCCTATTTGGCTAGCTAGATTACTAAAACTTGTATAAAGTCTTATACTACCGTTCTGACCTATAGCGACTGGAGGATTTATATAATTTGCTCTAAACCAAACTCTAGTATTAGAATTTTGTACATATACATCCGATACGCTTCTTTCAAAATCTCCAGTCACGCTTCTTACTACACTTCCATTTATTTTCTGCCCATTTACATAAGCAGATTTACCTTTTATAATGTCATTAGCAGTAGCTGTAGCGTCACTTGTGTCTGTAGAAGGTAATGCAAGTATTTCTGTGTCAAAATCAAATGCTGAAATATTCGCACTATCACTTTTCTTTTCTTTGATCGCAGCTGCAATATCAGCTAAGAAATCAGCTAAACTATTTGTCCTTGCCATGTTATTCCTCCTCTCTAATAATCAGCGTTTAATAAATTAGTAACATTAGTAGCAATTGCGTCGTCTACATATTTTTTATTAACTAAGTGATCATCATCACTAGGTACTACAGAACTTTTTGGTAA
>CAMOYI010000054.1 GCA_946629885.1 uncultured Mycoplasmatota bacterium
GAGCATCTCTACCCAAACATCTAATTTTTCTCTTATACTATCAATATTGTTTTCTGATCTATCTATATAAAAACTAATTATCCAAACTAGGTAGCAAATGAATGTAGTTCTTGGATCGTCCACATACTCACTTATCATTTCTAGACTATGCTCGTACTCTCTCATTACGCACTGCGCTGTAAATCTCTTTCCAAGCAAAGTAGTCTGGCTCAAATAATGGAACACATCAACGTATTCTGGCATTGTTTCACTACAGTATTCCAGGTCGAATAATTTTACATCATCCTTCACATAGTAAATGTTCCATGGTGTGTAGTCTCCATGGGAAAATGCGAATTTCAAATCCTTTGTCTCCACCATCTCTATTGCATCATTTAGTACTGACTGTTGATCTTTGTCGAAGACACCTAGATTGTCCTTTAGATTTTCCACATATTTGCAAAAATCCGATTCCTTATACTCTATATCTTTTATAGTCTTTTCTACTAAGTCTTTTACAGTTTCTAAAATCTGACTGTTAAATTCTATTTTTACGTCTTGACCCATAGGCTTTTCATTGACCTGGGCAAACATTTTAACATCTCTATCTAGACTTAATCCAATCACTCTAGGCACATACTCTATGCCTAAGTTTTGAAGTTTCTTTAGTTCGCTCGCTTCTTTGTCAAATCGCTTTGTGTTCTCCTCGTCAGTAGTCACTTTGACATAAGCGTATATTTCCTCATCTCCAAATATTTGAAGAACAGCTTTATCATTGTGTGATGTGGATGTATCACCCATATATGCAGCCACGTAAAAATCATTTATCCCAATGAGGTCTTCTATCTGCTTTCTAATATCTGAACTCAAGGATAAGTTGGTTTTTTCAACCTTTGATCCATGTGCGTAAAAAGGTGTTTTATGCTTCTTAACAACACACTTCTTTAAGCGCTTTCCACCTTTAGATGATGGTTGGTACATTTCCATAGCACCTTCCACTGCACACTCAGGCATAATCCATATTTTGTCTGCATGTGTAAATACCAAGGTTTTTTCAACCTTGCTTTCTTTATATATTCTTTTTAATAAATCTCTTTTCAACATTTTAATCCATTCCAAACATCAGTAATCTCAAATACTTTATCTTTTTAATGACAAATGATACTAACAACGAAATAATAATAGTAAGAATCGTGCATATGACTACAGTTAGCGAATAAGGTGTTCCAATTTTGTCAAACAACACTTTACTCAACAAAGGAAGTACAAATCCACTAATAATATAAATGCACATACTATTCTTTCCTAAATTGATTGTTGGACTACTTATAATTGTTTTCGAAAGAACTATAGAAATCCAAAGAACAATAATTATTCCAGTAAGCGAGCTTAACAATTTCGCTGCATTAGATAAAATAACAATTTTGGTATTTGCAATAACAATGTTTGCTACCACAAAAATTGGTAAACTGACCAAAGCAACTATCCAGTTAATCTTATTTTTTATATTGTCATAAATGGTGCCTATGTATATTCCGGTTATAAAGAATACAGTGTTCTTACAAATCTTAGCTACAGTATTTAATATCGCAAAGCCATCTTCTGTCAAAAACCCAAAACATATCGAAGCGATGGCTGCAATGACTATGGCCACTATAATACTTTTCCTTCTCACAAGTAAAGTCGAGATAACAAAACACATGAACAATACATATAGGAACCATAATTCATAATTAGGATTTATACCTACAAAAATTTTCCATAGCGCAGAACTATTTCCTTTTATGCCAAGCATCTTGGACATAGCCCATTTCATTATTAAATAGAGAACTCCACAAAAGAAATAGGGAATCATTAATCTTTTTGCCTTACTCGCAAGAAAACTCCATTCAATCTTTTTTAAATAAAGTATCTTCTTTGCTAATAATCCTGACAAGAAGAAAAACACTGGCATATGAAAACTATATATTACCTGCATCAAAACACTAGGAAATCCTTTTGGCACTTCGCCATTTAAACTAGGGAGTGCGTGTCCAATGATTACCAATATTATTGTTATGCCTTTGGCAATATCAATCTCGTTATAATATTTGCCTTTACTTGTTTCTCTCACTAATTCTTTCAAAATATTTGTCTTCTCCAAACAAGCGCCTTATGCACTTACTCTTTCTAATTATGAATGTAGTTATAATAGTTAAACAAACTACAAATATGAAAAGTCCAGCATTTGTCAAAAAGTTAACATTTTCCCATTTCTTTTTAATTAGGTTAAAACCTATCGGTGCCCAAATGAAATAGTGAACAAACATTATGTACATAGAATGCTCGCCCATATATGATAGTGGTTTAAATATCGTTCTGATTATTTTGTTAATATTTAGTTTGTCTATTAATACTGCCACAAACAAAACTAGAAGTGTACTAAATATATAATGAGCAGGTAGCTTAAACCACAAACCTACTGCCATTATCATTGCCATTAAAACTATACTAATTAGCAATTGTGCTATTGAGCAATCATACTTTTTCAGTAATTGTCCTATTATGTATCCTATGCAAACAAAGATTATTCCCATAATAATTCTGTCTATTAATAGAATTAATTGCGAAGCTAAGTTACCTTTAACAGTGATCATGTATGTTTGAATCACTTCGTGAGCTACTATTCCTAACACAATAGAAACACACATTATTGCGTACTTACATTTGTCGCCAGTTTTCTGAATAATAATTATAAAAATATTAGCAATGCACAAAACAGGTAAAAACCATAATGGTCCAACTCCATTGAGTGTCAATACCTTCATTAGATTTTTCCCTAACAATCCCCATCCTGAGTAATTA
>CAMOYI010000055.1 GCA_946629885.1 uncultured Mycoplasmatota bacterium
GAGATTTATATCAAGAAACTGGTATTCCAGATTTATTATGTTGTTGGAAACGGTTTATTCTTTGGAATAGAAGTAAAAGACCCTCGGAGGAAAACCTAGTGCTATACAATTAGCACAAGGCATGAGAATTAAAAAAGCTGGAGGACATTTTATTATTGCTAAAAGTCTGCAGGACGTTAAAGATTATTTATGGAAAGAGGGGATTATATTATGACAAGAAAAGTTGGACCAGCAGATATAAGTTATTGTTCAACCAGCTGTAGAAACGAAAGATGTAAAAGAAATCTAAATTATTACAAACCACCTTTTAGATATTTTTCTTGTACACATTTTGATACAGAAAACAAAGACGAATTTCATATGACTTGCAAAAACAGATTGGAGGACCCAATAGAATGGAAGAAGAATTAAAAAGACTTAGAGCTGAAAACCATAATATGAAAGAACAATTAGAAAACTTTATACCTCGTAGACGAGTACGCAGAGTTTATAAAATGTTAGGTAATATATTAGATTTCAATAATAACTCTGATGAATACGTAAAGCCTTTAGTTGAATTTATAAATAAAATAGAAAAGGAAGGAAAAGCTGAAGCAGGACCAGAAATAAAAACCGCAATAGAACATTTGCTATCAGTAAGAGAAAGATGATTTATTTTACAAGCGACCTACACATAGGTCATAAAAACATTATTGAGTACGAAGATAGACCATGGAAAACAGTTGAAGATATGACAATAGGTATAATCAAAAATTGGAATAAAGTAGTTGGATCTAATGATGAAGTATATATCTTAGGAGATTTTGCTTTTCAAAACTCATATATGACACCTTTTCTTATAACAGATGTGTTAAGTAGACTGAATGGAAAAAAGCATTTAATAATAGGAAATCATGATACATACATAGATAAACAGTCATTTAATCCTAGATATTTTGAGGAAATGGTGCATTATAAAGAATTGAAAATAGATGGTAAGTTTATAATTTTGTCACATTATCCTATAGAAGATTGGAACGGCAAATATCATGGTTCTATTCATTTACACGGTCATACACATCGACCAGATAGTAGACCTGAAATAAACAGATATAATGTAGGATGTATGTTATACAATTATAAACCAATAACTTTGAATTATCTGTTGAAAGGAGGACAAACATAATGGCTATGTTTCCTGTATTTATAATAGGGTTTACAGCCGGAATACTTTTTTCGTGTGTGTTATACAAATATAAGCAAAGTACACCGTCTGATGTTAAACTACGTACACAAGAAAATATTATTAAGCAACAATCAAATGATTTAAAAATGTTAGAAGATTTAAACGATAGACTTTACAAAAAAATATATGAATTAGAACAAAAAATTAGAGAATAGGGAGATTGAAATTATGGAAACAAATTTAAAAATATTTTTAATAGGATTAACATTAATTTTAGTAATAGGATTAATTATATTATTTGCTGGTACAACTATTGTACCAACTGGACATATAGGAGTAATTACATTATATTCAAAAGTACAAAGTGAATATTTAGACGCTGGATTTCACTGGATAAAACCATTCGTAGAAAAAGTACATGACGTAGATATAAGAACACAGAAATACGCAAACACAGTAGAAGGAAGTGCAAAAGACCTTCAAATAGTTAACATAACAATGTCAGTAAATTACCAAATCAAACCTGAAAAAGTAACTGAGTTATATGAAAAAGTAGGGAAAGATTATGCTACTATAGTTTTAAATCCAGCATTACAATCAAGTCTTAAAGCAAGTATGGCACAATTTACTGCTGAAGAAATGATAACAAAAAGAGCAGAAGTAGCAAATACAATAACGAAAGAATTAAACGATAACCTTGCTAATTACTTTTTAATTAGTGCCGTAAATTTGGAAAATATAGACTTCACAGAAGAATATAATAAAGCAATTGAAGCAAAAACTACCAATCAGCAAAATGCAGAAGCCGAAAAAGCTAAACTAGAAATAACTAAAGTTCAAAATGAACAAAAAATAAATACAGCAGAAGCCGAAGCAAAAATAAGAGAACTTCAATCACAATCTGTTACAGATAAATCATTAGAGCAATTAAAGTTAGAAATACAAAGAGAAATGATACAAAAATGGAATGGTCAATTTCCTACAACTATGTTAGGAGATAATCCTAATATGTTATTTAATCTTAATAATTAAGGAGTAAATCATGAAAGATAAAATTGCAAACTCAATAGCAATGTGTCAAATGTCCATAAATGAATTACAACACATAAAAGAAAGCTTAAAAGATTCTTTTGATGAAAATATAAAATTAACAATTGAATCAAAACGTGCTATATGGACAGATATATTCACACAACGAGATAAATTCACATTGTCTAAACACACAATGAATTTAATATTAGACGAAGCTATCCAAAAACAACGTAATAGAATAAATAAACTTATTGATATGGAAATAGAAAAAGAACTAGAAAAAAGATTAAAATAATAAGAGGAGGATATAATGGCTACCCGTAATGATACATATAATAAAATAGAAAACATTGTAATGGAAAAAGTATTTGCATTGGAAGATGAAAATGCAAAATTAAAAAATGATTTAGCATTAGCACAAGCTAAATTAGAAGTTTATGAAAGACTAGCCAGTATATCTGATTCAAAAAATACTTTAGGTTTTGGTCCACCAATAAAATAATCACAAAGGAGGTAGCAGATAATGATGATACTTAAGGATGATGAAGATAACACACTTGAAATATCATACAAAGATACAATTTCGGAATTAGAATGTGAAAAAATCATGTATTTAGCAGAATTACCAACAATTATTTGTAATAATAAACAATTAGCAAAACAAATACAGGAAGAAACCAATTTATTCGTAAATAATCTTAGTAAAAAATTATTAAAAAATAATAGCTAGGAGGTAATCTATCATGAGGAAATGTACTGGTACTGGATATGACTGGGACCATTGTAGAGTAGAAAAAATGGGATGTCCAGGCTGTAAACACTATGAGAAAAAGGAGGAAATTAACCATGAGTCGAAAATTAGCAAGCATTCAAACAATAAAAGCAATAAAACCGATTGAAGGTGCGGATCGAATAGAAACTGTTCAGGTTTTAAATTGGGATTGTGTAGCCAAAAAAGGAGAATATACAGTTGGAGATAAAGTTATTTATTTTGAAATAGATAGTTTACTACCTGATATACCAGCTTTTGAATTTTTGAGAGGGTCTTCTTGGTCACAAAAATTAAACAAATATAAAATTTCAACACATAAATTCAAAAATCAAATTTCACAAGGACTTGTAATACCTTACGATCAATTAAAAGATTTAATGATTCAAATTAATGGAGAGATAAGTTTTACACTTGATTATCCAGAAGGTGAAGATTTGACCGAATTATTAAAAATAGAAAAATATGAACCACCGGTATCTAATGGTGCTCTTGGTGAAATTATTCATCATGAATGGTATATACCAAAAACAGACGAAGAAAGAATCCAAGTATGTGCAGAAGAAGTTTTACCGATATACATGAGCAGTGAACAAAATGATTGGTATAGTTCGGTTAAACTCGATGGTACTTCTTGCACAGTGGGATTATTTGATGACGCATTTTTGATTGGAGGACGAAATCAATTTTACAAAGACGAAAATATGTATACTAGCACCGTTAATAAGTATTTTACAAATGGAGCAAAAGAAAAATTTGAAACTTATAAAGCTATAAATGGTGTATACGTAGCTTTCCAAGGAGAATTGTGTGGTCCTGGAATACAATCTAATAAGTTAGGATTAAAGGAAAAAGAATGGTTTGTGTTTAATGCTTTTGTAAGTAAGACAGGAAAAAATGGAAGTTATACTAAATGTGATTTATTATATATGCTAAAATTATGTGAAGAATTTGGATTAAAACATGTGCCATTAATTGATTTTGAAGATAAATTTGATTTTAAAACTACTACAAATATAGATGAAACGGTTGAAAATTTGTTAAAATATGCAGACCAAATTAAGTATAGAAAATATTTTAATGAGGCTTCTCCAAATCAAATTGCAGAAGGAGTTGTATTTAGAACAGAAGAAATGACTCATTCTTTTAAAGTGATATCTAATAAATTTTTATTGAAAGGTGGAGAGTAAATGGATATACATGTATATTTACATCGAACCAAAAAGAAACAATTTGAAGTAGCAGATATGTTTATAGCAAGTGTAGACTTAGATAAATTACCAGAAGATAAAAAGGAAGATGTCGATTTCATAAACGAAGGCTTCAAGAATGATTGCCAAAAACGTGCTCGTAATATGGAATGTGTTAGAAAATATGGGACAGGGTATATATCTTTTATGCGACCACAATTTGAGGGAGACGAAAAAGATAACGGTAATGAAAAAATATATTTTGATAACAAAGAAATGTTATTTATGAAAAGAAAGCCAAAACGTACTAGAAAGAAAAAGGAGACTATAGATGAAGAAAAGAAATAGAATTATAGGCGTTGACTTTGACGGAACTCTAGCAACAATAGTTCGTCCTTATCCTAAAATAGGAAAACCTATCCAAGAAGTTATAAACTATATATTAGAAGAACAACGAAAAGGTGCTTATTTAGTCTTAGTAACTATGCGTGAAGGTGTCGCATTAGAAAATGCGTTAATGTGGTGTGAAGATCGTGGTATAAAATTTGACGCAGTGAACGATAATCTTCCTCACATGAAAGAATGGTTTGGTAATAATCCACGTAAAGTATTTTGTAATGAATATTTAGACGATAATAATTTTGGCGGAATAGAATTTATAAAAGAAGAAATAGCAAGAATGAAAGGAGTATAACTATGGTATATTGTTTTGGTACTGTATGTTGGGGCGGATATTTAGAAAGATATATAGACATATTTGTGACAAATTATATTACTATTTTCAGAGGTTTATTAAGTACAGGAGTAAATTATGAAGATATCGCAGATCCTCGTATTGTGTATGTTGCAGGCGAAGATACTCCAGGACCAGTCACAGAAGCTGTTGCAAAAAAATTATGGAAGATAACTGGTAAAAAACTCACACTTATTTGCGACAAACACAAATATTCACCAGATACAATTATGTATTCTACTAGAAATCGACTAAGAGTAGAAACAAAAAAAGCATATCCTAATGAACCTAAAGTATATTTTTATTTTCCGATTGATGATAACGTAAGACCAGAAGCGGTTACTGAATTATATAAATTAGCTCATACACCAGAGCCAAGTGCATGTTTATTCAAATTCATGGTGCAAGAAGGAGACTTACATTACAGCGCTGGTACAAGACCTATATGCTCATGGAAAGACATACATCCAGAAGATTGGGGTGGTTATTGTGCTTATAATATCTTAAATGAAGAGGCATGTCCTTTGTACCCTGAAATTGCTATACCAAACGTAGCGTTTTATGTTGAATTATATAAAGCTGGATATAAAGAATATCAAAGTAATCATATATGTATAGACCATTTACGTCATAAAGATAGTCATCATTTTAAAACTAAAGATACAGAAATGACTAATCACATCAAAGAATATTTACTAGAAATGAAAGAAGAATTAAAGAAAAAGGGGTATAAATAAAAATGAATATAAGTGAAATAGCAACGATAATGCGCTATATTCATATAATGAGTGGATTTGCACTTATTTTATTTGGAATATATATACTATATAATAAAATAATATATCCGTTATTAGTAGTAAAAACTACTATTGATGTAGAAAAAAATCCAAAATGGATAGTGTCTAAGTTACAAGAAAATTATTATGGTTTTAAAGACATGGATATTATTTTAGTGGATAGTCCTTTTGGTTTATTACCAAGATTTAGAATAGATAAGCAGAAAAATAACAAACTTCAACTTTTGGTTTCAAAAGATATTTCTACTCATGATATAGAAAATATAGCATGCATTGCGTTGGCAGGTAAAATAAGAATTAAATACGGACTATGGTTTCCTGATAAACCTGCTCATTGGCTATCTGTTTTAAATTTCATGTTAGACGGGGGAGAAATAAGAGTTAAAGAAATGACATGGGAAGATAAAACAAAAAATCAACCAAATAGACAAGAAACCAATTGACTTATTCGCTAAAACATAGTATAATATATGTGAAGAAAAGGAGTAAAGATGAAAGATTTATCAGAGTACAGAGCACTTAATAAAGCGAGTTTATATAGAGAATTTAAAGAAAAATACAATCATCCTAATATGCAAATAACTTCATATAGACGTGTATTGTATGGTGAAAGTACTTATTTAGGAAAAGGTCGCTCACCGTACATAGCAGATATGTTTCAATTTTTCAGTGATAAACTTCATAAACCATTTCTGAATATAGCATATGATCTATTAGATTCTGAATTTTTTGGAAAGAAAAACACGCTCTTAGATGTATTGGTAGCTGAGAAAAAAATACCAGAAGACCAAGTTAAAGATTTATTAGGAGATAGTGCAGAAGCACTGAATAATATACGATTATGTGATTTAAATGAAGATAATAAACGTATATATGAAAAAATAAGCGAGGAGGTGTAAGTATGAAAACCCAGACAATAAACAAAAAACAAATTATAAATGCGTACAATAATGGTCAATCACTAAATGCTATTGCTAAAGAGTTTCATACTTATGCCACTTCTATCAAACGTATATTAGAAAAAGAAAATGTTGAGTTACGACATGATAGCAAACGTGCCGGACAATTATATGTAAAAGATGGCGAAAAGCTAATCGAATGGGCAAAAGCTCAAAAAAGATTAGTAACTAAAACAGAATTAGCACACGTGATAGGAAGAAAAAAATTATCACCGTCTTACTTTGAAAAATATCCAGAATTAGGACGATATGTGACTACACGTGAACAAAGTGAGCTTCAAATATACAGTCAAAAATTATACGATTGGTTACAAAAAACAGGTATTCAATACAAGCCTAATGATAGAACTAAAATAAATATGAGTGTAACTGCCTTGTTATTAGGAGAATATGAAGGACTTGCCTTACAAATTCATATAAAACCTAAATGTATAAGTAAAAAACAATACGAAGAACGTGTGAAGGCAAAAGTACGCAAGGCTGGTAAATCAGGAATATTTATAATATGGTTAAACAAAGACCATTTTGAAAACCTTGATAGTACTATAGGATTACTAAATGCATTCAAAAAATAGGAGGAAAGCGACGTGGCAAAAGCAAGTGTGGTATTTAGCAAAGATAATGAATATTATACACCTAAGTATGTAGTAGACTTTTTTTACCCAAACGGATTTGATTATGATCCTGCTACTTGTGAAGGAAAAGCAAAAGAATTTGGAGTCAAGCATTATGATACAATTGAAACAGACGGACTAGCACAAGATTGGACTCCTTATGATAGAATATGGATAAATCCTCCATTTACAGATAAACACAAATTTTTAGCAAAAGCGGTTGAAACGTACAAAAAAGCTCATAATACTATATACGTATTATTTCCAATTGAATTTTTAACTACTGCTAGATTTCATGACTTGGATTGTCATTGTAAACTATTCATACCTAGAGGTAGAATCAATTTTGAGAGTGGGTTAGGCAAAGAAGGGAAGAGTCCTGCGTTTGGCAGTGTAGTAATAAAATTAGCAGATGAAGATACAGTTGAATATATAGATTTAAAAGATTCAAGTAAAAATGTAGATGATTATATAAATATAGAAACTGTAACGGGGCATGTGAATGGCACTACTATTACACCAAAAAAGCCTTGGTACAGATAGGAGAGAAAGTATGTTAGCATATCAATGTGAAAATTGTAAAAAATTTATTTTATGGGGAAGTGTAAATGAACACAATCAACATTTTTGTGATGAAAAATGCTATGAAAAATATTGTGAAAGAAATGGTTACACACCCGATAAAAATAAATTATATAAAATAAAATCAGTATTTAATTAATCCGGGCTTAGCGCAGTTGGTAGCGCGCATGGTTTGGGTCCATGAAGTCGGGAGTTCAAATCTCTCAGCTCGGACCAATGATATTCAAGAATATTCCTTGCGGTTGATATTCTAGTAATGGGAATATTATAACGTGGCAAGGCACAAAAGTTAGCAAAGAGGTGAAAGAACAGTGGCTCTAGACGGTGGGCCTACCTAATCCATAACGAACCCAAAACTCCGTAAAATGGGATGAGTAGCAGGTGCTAACAATACCGTATGTGGTAGAAAACTGTTCCTAGGGTCTTGAATATCTATTATATATAATATAGCGGGGTGGAGCAGTTGGCAGCTCGTCGGGCCCATAACCCGAAGGTCACAGGTTCAAGTCCTGTCCCCGCAACCAAAATAAAAAAGGAATAATTAAATTAATATGTGGAAAGAATGTAAAATATGTCCTTCTTATTTAGTATCTACTGAAGGGGAAGTAAAACATAAAAAAACAAATAGAATATTGAAACCAAAAATTGATAAAAACGGTTATTTGTGTGTAGGATTATCAATGGGTGAAAGAGGAAAAAGAAAAATGGCAATGGTGCATAGATTAGTAGCAGACGCATATGTCCCAAATCCTTACAATAAACCTAATGTACTTCATTTAGATAAAGACAAAACTCATAATAAATACACTAACCTAATGTGGGCAACAGAACAAGAAACTACTGATTATGCGAAAAAATATGGTGAAAGGAAATCTGATTATGGTAGTACATCAATTAACGCCAAACTAACAGATTTTCAAATATTATATTGCAGAATGATCTATACACCTAGAGATAAACAATACGGCTGTACCGCATTAGCAAAACAATTCAACGTATCAAAATCAACTATGTTTTACATTTTGAATAATATGACATATAAATCACCAAGTAGTGTTAAATAGTCCCTTGTCGTCTAATGGTAGGACACAAGATTTTGATTCTTGGTATGGTAGTTCGAATCTATCCGAGGGAGCCATTTATATAATAAAATTTGTACAATAGGTACAATAGAAAGGAGTCACATTATGGACCAAGAAGGTAACAAACCAGCCAACGCTGGAAAACCATGGACAGAGGATGAAATTTTTTTAGTAGCGAGTCATGTCCCTAATTGGCGTAATGCTAATTATTTAGCAGAAATATTAGAAAGAACACCTCATGCTATACAATATATGTGGTGTAAAATATATTTGCCAGTTAAAAAACTAAAAGAATTCGCTAGTAATGATACTAAAAATGAGCAGTATGCTAAAATATTAAACGCCAGAAGAAAAGCTCAAATATGTATTAGAGGTAAATAATTTTAATAAAGGAGACGGAAATTACTGTGTATTTTATAACAACTATAGATTCTAAAGATAATGATATGAGATGTGTAGGTTATTATTCGACATTTGAAAAAGCAGAAGAAGCGGTCTTAGATAACGCTTGTGATATATGGGAGACTTGTTATGACTATGCTGTTATAGAGAATGTCGAAGAAGGATTATATCAATATGATCAAAATGCCGTATGGTATCAATGGGACGATTTAAATGAAGAATATAAAAGAATAGAAGAACGACCTGAAAAATACAAAAATCAAATAGGATTTGGAATAGGTTAAAGGAGGACATATGGCAAACAAAGGAGCTGTCTTCTAGGGCATTGTGCCTAAGGAGGCGATATAATGAGCAGAAGTTACAAAAAATTCCCTATCTCAAGGATGGTTTTATGGGGAAGGTCTATGAAAAAAGGAAAACAAGTATCTAATCGTAAAATCAGACGTAAACTCAAAAATCCTAATCTTGAAATCAGCAATGGAAGTCACTATAAATCTTTAGGATTAGATAGTTGGGAACTATGGGAATTCAAATTCTTAGAAACCAAACAAGACGCAATAGATCAATGGGAAACAGACCAAAAATTAATAGCTAATGATATTCAATCTTGGAGAACTATGCGTGATTGGAGTTTAAGCGATCAATTAAATGATTGGGCTAAATTCCATCAAAGAAAATAAGGGGTGTGGTTAGCCCCTTCATATGACGAGATGGCTGAGTGGTTTAAAGCACCTGTCTACTAAACAGGCAGTCAGAGATGACTCGTAGGTTCAAATCCTACTCTCGTCGCCATTGGAAGGAAAACCATAAACCCTTGGAGAAGATTACTGCTAATCCGCCTAAGTAAAAGTAGAGGGGAAAGCGGCGACAGCAGGTCCCTTGTGTCGTTAACAAAAGGGAGATATTTTAAGGTGCTATTAGACCAGTTATACTGGATATATTGAAGAATCGGCTAAAGTTAAATGGGTATTCGGAGCCTACAGCCTTAAAATTTAGTGTGGTTAGTAGCAAGACGTCACATTAACAACTCGAGAATAACCCTCGTGACGCACATGGTATATGGTAGCTCCATATAGAATACGGGCTAAAACATATTCTCTTTTTTCACTCAGGTATGTTTTTGATGGCTGGTGTCGTAACAACGGTCCCGTACGAAGGCACGCAGTGTGACGTTTACCGCAAACGCATTTATTATCCTCCTTTCTAAATAGGATATATAAAAAATTGCGGGCGTTGCAGTCGGGGATATAAAGTAAACCCCGACATACTCCTATATTATTAAAAAAAATAACAAGAAAGGAGAAAAAAGTATGGATGTATTAAATCTTATTTCTAAATACCTATTAGTAGTGTTATTAGTACTTCAAATTGGAATCATGATTTACTTGTTTTATATCAATCATAAAAGATTTGAAGCTGACAAAAAATTTTGGGAAAATCTAGACGAAGATATTGAATTGACAAAGCAGGCGTTTCAACAACATTTAAGCAGGTTAGACGAATATTCAGAGAAGGTATCTGAAAATGAACAAACAAAAAATCAAGAATAATATACCCGGTGTTGTGTTTTCGCAAAAAGAAAAACAAAAAACTAAGAGTGAATTACTGTCTCAATACGATAAACGAATAAATGATATGTTACATCGAATTGAATTCACAAATGCGACACCAGCCCAAGCCTACAAAATGTATATGAAATTGCAAGGTTTTCTTAGGAAAAGAAGAGCAGTAAAACCTACTTCTGGTAAGATTTATGTGCCTCGTACTGAAACAGGTAATTACATAATAAACGGTGAAGTGACAAAAAGAAAAAGGAGTTAGTAAATGGAAATCGATAAAGAAATAAAAGACGAAATAGACAGCTTGTCTAATATAATAGTAAACGAACTATGTATTAAGAAAACTGTTTTTGCTAATATTCAAATTGAAGAAGAATATTCACAGTATGATGTATTATTTTCTTATGATTTTGGCAATATAGGTATACATCAACGAGGCTTGAAAAGTAATGATTTATTAATAGGTATTATTGGTATAGGATGTTATGGTTTCAGTATCATTATACCAGATACTGATCCTAGATATTATGCGGAAAAATTAGGAATCCATAGTAATTATCTATCTTTTTTGTTTAATTCTATACGAAAAAAATTAAGAGAAAAAAGTCAAGAAAACAATTGACTTTTTTCTTTTCGTATGATATATTATGAACATAAATAGAAAGAGTAAGTCGTTTACAGGATTAAACGCAATAACAATAAAATAATAACAATTCTATCATTTTATATAATCCTGTAGACCTGCGAAGGTCTATTTTTAATTTAATAGAAAGGAGGAGCTTGAATGAAACTTTGGATTTATGGTAAAGTAATGTCAGGAAAAACTACATTTGCTTCACAATTTGAAGACGCTTATATTATATCAACAGATGGAAATGCAGAATATACATTTGAACCAGACAAAATATTAAGAGTAAGAGACTATAAAGAACTAAATAATGCTATTACTAAATTAAAAACTATAAAACCTAATTGGGTAATAGTAGATACAACCTCTTATTTAATTGATTATTTGAGATTCTATTGGTGTGATAAAAACGGTGTAGAACACGAAAGCGAAATAGCGTATAAAGGATATACTATGTTAAGAAGTTTTTTATGGGAAAGTATATTCACAATTGCAAACAGTTTTGACAATGTAATGTTCATCTCACATGAACAAGAAATAATCGAAAAGAATAAATTTGGTAGGGAAATTTCTAAATTCCAACCTGTCTTCGAAGATAAACTTAGAGATCAAATGTCAGGACTTATGGGCATAATAGCTAGAACTGTTAAGTCTATAAGCGAAGATGGTACTGCTAAATATGAATTACACATTTCAAATTCAGATGACGAATTCGGTGGTTCTAGATTAGCAATTAAAAAAACTGCTATACCATTAACCAAAAAAGATTTTGATGAAAACTTCATAGTATCAGCTTCGAAATTTGATGGAGCAAAAATTATTTCTGGAGAAATGACGAAAGAAGACGCTTATAAAACAAAGCTTGAAGAAAAAGCAGAAGAAAAAGTAGAAGAAAAGCCTAAAAGAAAATCTGTAATAGGTTAATAAAAAGGAGATAGTTACGTGAGAATAATATTAGGTGTTATAATCGGATATATAATAATAGGTATAATATTCGGAATACGTATGTATTTGTTATTATTAAAAGAGAATGATTTGCCAGAAAAAATGTCAAATATTGTTTTACTTTTTTCAGTATGCATTATATGTTGGATTATATTCACACCATTTATTCCTTATACTATCTATAAACATATAAAAAGGAGGAAAAAATAATGGATAATGAAGATCTAAAAGAGCTAAATGATATATTTAAAAATATGGGTGGTGTAGACAAAGTAGAAGACTACACAAACAATTTTGACAGATTACCAGATGGAGAATATATTGGAGAAATCGAAAAAGTTTCAACAAAAAATTCAAAGAAAACTGGTAGACCAATGATGGAAATGATTATTGCAGTTGAAGACGGAAAGAAAGAATATCATTACTTAATGTTAGCTGGTAAAGATTTAAAAGCTACACAAACTGCTATCGCAAGAACTATAACTCAATTAAAAAAATTAGGAGTTACTGGTACAGATGTAGGAGATTTCGTATCTGGTGCAGAAAGCTTAGTAGGAACTAAAGTTAACATGAGAATTGAAACTAATGGAGAATTTAGAAATATAGATTTAACTCTTGCTTAATATATAAAAAGATAGTACTGATAAAATAATATCAGTACTATTTTTATTTAAGACGCACATTTCTGTTCACTTTTGCATTGTTTTTTATGAGAATTAATATTAACTTTACATAATTAAGTCGTTAAGTTGCTGATAAATCAATAAAATATACAAAATGGCTGTATAAGCCTCTAAAATGCGTTTACAGCCATTTTATGTTTTAAGAATAAAGTTATATAGTTCGAAGTAATTAAACTAATTCTGAGCGATTTTGAGCGGTCATTTTTAATAACTTCTTGCTAAAATTGCTTGGATGTCAATTTCTGTATTTAACGAGCAAGTACGAAACACATAAATTGGTTGGTCATTCGAATCACGTGTGAAAGACGTACATACTCCCATTGTACCATCATTATCAAAAACTATGAAACCAACATCTACATAACCAGATATAGCAGTTATATTTGTTGCGTCTGTAATTGTAGTGGTACTTCCAATTGTTCTCGATAAAGTTGTACTTACTGTTCCTACGTCATTATTCATAAATGTTACCTCCTTTTGCAATTTTAGTCATTCTATAAATTGTACTTGTGTCAGTTTGTGTATTTACACTTGTTATTATGTAAACATGCCCATTCATGTCTGTTATTATAAATCCTATTCCAATAGTTCCTGAAACAATAGTTATATCTGAGTTGTTTACTGTACTTGTAGTTTTTAAATTCAATGCAGTATAACCTATTCCATTTCTATCTGCATCAGTAGAATATACGGCTCTTAAATTTATAGTACTAGTTGTAGTTATAACAGTCGTAGTTGGGTCATATTTATTCATTACCCTATTAACGTCTCCATCCCAATATTGGAATCTCATTCCTGTTGGAGCTGGGTCCGCAGTAATAGTTACAGAAGAACCATTTTCGTAAAATCCTTCTGTTAAACCTGTTGTGTCTATTGTTCCATTGGTTAAACTCAATTTGTAGTAAGTGTTATATGTAGCAGTTATTTCTGTATTTGCTCCTGGCATTTTTATGAATTGTGGTTCATTTGCTGTACCAGGAGTTAGCACGTTAAA
>CAMOYI010000056.1 GCA_946629885.1 uncultured Mycoplasmatota bacterium
GACCATGGTAGCAGCAGGTATTATGGGATGTGAGAAGGACAATGAATTTTTCTCAAAAGTTTTGGAATACTACAATACCCATGCTTTTATAGATGAGAATGGAAACATAGATGCAACTACTATAGTAAAAATAATGACAAGAATCCTTGTCAAGCATGGTTTGGAGCAGAGTCATAGCGAGCAGAACGTATACAATGTTCACATATACGATAGAGATGTATTTTATCCTAAGAAAATGAAGGATGGAACGTTCAGAGTCACTGACGAAAGCTATACTATTCATAGGTATGCAGGTAGTTGGTTAACAGAAAGAGAAAGAAGAAGAGGGGAAAATTACTTTTGGAGAAAAGTATGTAGACCAAACTTAAAAAGAATAAGAAAACTATTTATTGCTGTAATGGGTGAAAAAAAGACAAATGAAATAGAGGCATCGTTCAGAAAGAAAATTAGATAGTTATTTAAAAATAATATGGAAAAGAAAAAAATACTTGTAAGTGCATATGGATGTGAACCTGGAAGAGGTTCAGAAGCAGGAGTCGGTTGGAACTGGGTCCTTCAATTAGCGCGAGAGTATGATGTCCATGTTATTGCAAGAGCAAATGATGCTGAAAAAATAAAAGCAAATATACCCGGCAATCTAAAAGAATCATTACACTTCACATACTATGATACAAAAAAATGGTTAATGAAGATAAAAAAGAAATCTAAGCGCCTATATATTTACTATACATTTTGGCAAATAGGAATAATTAAAATTATCAGAAAATTAAAAAAGGAATATGATTTTGATTATGCTATGCATTTAACTTTTGGGAGTCTTTGGATGCCAACATTTCTTCCGTTCTTCAAAATCCCATTCATATGGGGTCCTATAGGAGGAGCGGATTGTGTTCCAAAGAAACTAATTAAGAGATTACCTCTTAAAGACAGAGTAGTTCAAAGACTCAGATATTTTCTGATTAAAACAAGTTGCATTAATCCGCTTGTTGCATATCCAAGCAGAAAGGCAGTTGCAATATTATGCAGAACAAAAAATAATATCACTGCCATTCCAAAAAAACATAGACATAAAACAAGTGTCATTATTGAAACGGGAATGAGTACAGCTGTGTTTGATAATGAAAAAGACTACAGCATTGAAAAAGAAAAAGTTGAGATAGCAGTAGTTGGAAGGCTTATTCCTATAAAAAATGTTGAAGCAGCAATCGAAGCTATGCATTTAATAAAACAGGACTGCCATAATGTACATATGACAGTAATGGGGGATGGGAAGTTAAAAGAAAAATTAATTGATATGTGCAAGATGTATGGGTTAGAAAATGATATCACATTCAGTGGGGAAGTGGCACGTGAAAAGGTGCTAGAAAGTTTAAAAAAATCAGACATATATCTACTAACAAGTTTGCATGAAGGTGGATCTTGGTCCTTGATGGAGGCGATGGCTATAGGTTTGCCAACTGTGTGTTTGGATTGGACAGGTATGGGTGTGATTGTAGATGATGAGACAGGAATAAAAGTGAAACCATCTACATATGAACAAGTATGCAAAGATTATGCAAATAATCTTAAAACTTTGATTAATGATAAAGGTTTAAGAAAAAAGATGGGATTAAATGCAAGAAATAGAATTAAGGAAGAATACAATTGGGAAAGTAAATTAAACTTTATGAAAGGCTTAATTGAAAACTAAAAAAATGAGCACAGTAGTAATAAACAAAAGTAAATATAAGGAAATAATATGGCCCCTAATAGTTTTATACTCTATTAGGTTGTTTTTCCCTGAAACAAATCAGATATTTATGTTTTTGTGCCTAGCTCTTATTTTAATAATAATAGGTTTTGCAAAAAGAATTTATATTCCAGATATAAAGGGATTATATCCATATCTATTTGTGGTAATAATATTAAGCGGTGTAGGGCTAGTATTATATGACACTAGATATGTGGAAAGAGACTTGTTCTATGTGCTTCCTACTATCATACTAGTAGTACTAGGGTATTATTTATACAGAGTGTATGAAACCAAGTCTATTGTTAGGACGATTATTATATGCGGTGTAATAGTATCAGTGAAAAGCTTTATTAATTTTTTATCATATGCTTCCGCTATTGGGGAATTACAAGATTTAAGAAATATATTTAACGTTGATATTTATGAAATATGCCTAATGTTTTTAATCATGGTAGTTTATGTTTTCAACCAAGAAAAAGAAGTATTTGGTAAAAAAATAGATATTGTAATTCTATTAGTCTTCTTGGTTCACATACTTCTTTCATTGTCTAGAAGTGCATGGGCAGAGGTTATTGCTGGACTTCCAGTCGTTATAATTATTAATATCTTTTCCAATACTAGGAAGGCGAGCACTTACGCTAAAAGTGCCATAATTATAGCATTGGCAGTAGCAGGTGTTATTATTCTGTATACAGTTGCGCCCTCAAATATTATAGAAGACTATAACTCAAAAGTTGAAAATACATCAGAGGAATTGAATGCAGACCAAAGGTTTAACAGTATTGATGAAGCAATGGCAAACTGGAGAGCATATGAGAACCAATCGGTTATTTCGCAGTGGAAGAAATCATCCGCATTAGTTCAAGTGTTTGGGGCCGGATTAGGTAAAGGTACATTTATAAAGTTTATCCCATATACATGGGAGGGCGTGGATAAAGAACACACCATTACGTTGTTACATAACGGATATTATACGATGTTGCCGAAGGGTGGAGTATTAGGACTGATTGTACTCATTTATTTTATAATTTATCCAGTGCTAGTGGGAATAGGAAGTATTAGAAAAAAAGGTTACAACACCGAGGCAGTGGTATTGATAGCTATAGGCGTAGCGTATGCCGTTCAAACATATGTGGTAAGAGGACCAATAGAGACAACTCCGAATATCACATGGGGAATATTAGTAGGATGGATATGCGGACAACTTAAAAGTGAGGAAGAAGAGTGAAATCATTAAAACATAATGCCTTGATGAATGTTATTTTAAACATTTCAAATATGGTATTTCCGTTAATTACATATCCATATATTGCGAGAGCACTATTAGTAGAGGCAAATGGCAGATTATCATTTGCTCAGTCTATTATCAGCTATTTTACATTGTTTGCAACGCTAGGAATAACTACATATGGTATTAAAGTTTGTGCTCAAGCAAGAGATAACAAAGAAGATTTATCTAGAAAAGTTCAAGAGTTAATTATAATAAATTTCTTTACAACATTTATATCCTTTGTTGTATTAGGTATATCAATTATCTTTGTTGCAAGATTCAGACAAGAGTGGGCATTATTACTAATCTATTCGGTAAATATGCTCCTTAATGTAGTGGGCTTAAATTGGATGTACCTAGGACTAGAAAAGTATGATTATATAACAATTAGATCTATAGTATTTAAATTTATTTCATTGATTTTAATGTTTATTTTTGTACATCATCCATCTGATTGTTATATATATGCATGCATTACTGTGTTTGCCACAGCAGGATCAAATATATTTAACATTATTCATGCTAGAAAATATATTTCATTTAAGCCGCAAGGAAAATACAACATCAAACAACACTTAAAACCAACATTTATGATGTTCTCGGCTTTTTTAGCATCAAATATTTATATGAACCTAGATAATACTATGCTTGGATTCATAAAAGGGAACTATGAAGTAGGTATCTATTATACAGCTGTCAGAATGCAGGTGGTTCTAGGGACATTTGTAACATCAGTTACAGCAGTTTTGTTGCCTAGAATGTCATACTACTTTAAAAAAGGACAGACGGATATTTTAAAAAACACTTTGAAAAAATCATATCGAGTTTTATTAATGGCTTCAATTCCAGTGGTGGCATTTTGTATTATTTTTGCCAGAGAATGTATTTTAGTGATAGCAGGTCCAAATTATTTGGATGCTATAATTCCAACTCAAATAATTATGTCGTGCATCATTATGATGGTTGTAACAAATTTGATTGGAGTTCAAATATTACTCCCATCTGGAAAAGAAAAAAGTTATATGTATGCAGTAATTATAGGCGCAGTAGTAGACTTAGTGTTAAATTCATTTATGATTCCACTATGGGGAGCGACAGGTGCAGCTATTGCAACTATGGCCGCCCAGACTGCGCAAGCAATATTCCAAATAATCATTGCCAGAGATTATGTGAAGATTATGTTTAATGGAAAAAAGACGCTACTAATATTTGCTGTTACCGCGATAGCAAGTGTAATAACTGTAGTTGTAAATATGAATGTTAAAATATTCTTCATTTATCAGTTAATTGTATTGGCAGGAGTATTCTTTGGAGTATACGCTCTTATTCTCTGGATAATTGGATATGAAGATTTTGTGGAAGTAGTTGAATATTTCACAAGAGGACATATCAGACGATATAGAAAGTTTTAAATTTTTGGGAAGTAATATGACACAAAAAAAGAACTGCAAATATTTAAATAATCCATACGTAGTGGTGGGGCTGTTTTTGATAGCCGTTATCTTTTTAATAGTGAAAGCACATTTTATCTTAAGCCCAAAAGATGAATGGTTCTATTTAGCTACTCCATATAGAATGATAAAAGGCGATATAATGTTTTGGGATGAAAGCATTTTAATAGTATTAAGTGCCCCACTCATGGTTCCGTTTCAAAAACTATTTTTATTATTTAATGGAAACAATGACGGGATATTATTAGCTTTTCACTATTTTTATATTTTTGTTACGCTACTAATATCAGTATTTATTTATAAAAGATTAAAAAGAATAAGTGAGTATTCACTTATTGTGGCGCTTATATTTTTCTTATATAATCCATCGAATCATTTATTATTCTCATATGTTTCTTTAGGATATATTGCGGGATTTATAATGATTGTTTTGCTAGTTACATACGAAAATAAAAGAGCCTATTACTTTAGTGGAATATGTTATGCAATAGCAGCAGTTTGCCAACCTATTTTAGTGCCACTATTCCTAGTGGTTACATTAGGAATAGTAATTATTAAGAGAGAAATAATTAAAAAATATTGTTATTTCTTGCTTGGAACAATCACCTTAGCAATTCCATATATTGTTTATATACTCTTTGTATCAAAAATAAACAGAGTAATCAGAATGTTGCCTATTTGTTCAGGTACATATTCCTGGGGACATGCATTACCAAAAAACATAGTTGGCATTTTCAAATATTATTGTTGGGCTTTGTTCCCAGAGAGATCAATAAGCATAGGTAGTTTTAATATTCATTCAGGAGTTATTGCAGGAACTATATGGTTAGCGATAATAGTAAGCTTTGTATTATTTTTGGCTAGCAGCATACGTCATAAAGCAATTTCTAAAAAAGTAATATTATTCACAGCATTGTGTGCAACTATGTTCGATATAGTTTGTATGATTGCTATTATGAGAAATACAATTAATGTATGTTTACTTCCTTGGATATTTGTTGGCATAATGTTATATAAGACATCTAGCGAGTATATAAAAAAACTATTTAAAGTAGCTGCTATCTGGAGTTCTTTGCATACTGTTTCATTTTTAACATCTAATTTAGGTTTTCATATGTTTGCTTTAGGATGCTCATCAGTATGTATGGTGTCAATTTTGATGTTGGTAGAGCACTTAAAAACAAAATGCAACAAAGGGGAAAGATATGCTTTTGGAACAATGGTGACTATAATTGTAATAACCCTTTTGGTAACGGGATCGATGTATACAGTATTTACTATTAGTCATAATCCTAAAAAGATGAACGTCGGTCCTGCCAAAGATATATATGTAGATTCAAACACATATAACACATACAAAACAACCTATGAAGATATGCAAGAGGTTAACAAATTAAATGGAAAAGTATTGTTATTTACAGAGAATCCATATGTATCACTGATATCTAAAAATAAAATAGGTCAGTTTAGTACAATATTTGAGGACACTGATAAATATTCCATACAATTATTAAAAGATTTTTATAGAGTAAATACAAAAGCAAATCCAAAGTATGCATATATACCAGAACAGTCATTAAAATCTATAACGTTAAATTATATTATTAGAGAACTAAATTTTAATAAAGATAAAACAATAAGAATAAAAAATGGTTATATTTTGAAGAAATAATAAGTGTTTTACACAAAGATAATAGAGTAATTAATTATTAGGTGACAATATTGAATAGAGAATTATTAGAAAAACTATATAATGCTCACAAGGATTCATCAAACTTGGTTTTTAATCATGCAGACAAAGTCTGGGTTATGCCAGAGTGCGCTGTTAAAGGTGCTATGGATATGTATCAACCATCTTCAAAGGGTGGAAAACTTCTGAAGAAGAAAGTGGTAAAAAAACATAAGACACCTTTTTACATACATGGATCAAAAGTGAGAAAAGCCAACATAGAATTGGCAAAAGACATAAGAATTCAACTAGAGAGACTATTAGATATTAGTGACTTTTATGTGGCTGCATATATGGGAGATACATCTACTTCTCAAAACGACAAGGCAGTACTTCAAATATACAGTGACGATGAAATTTATGCTTACGTGAAAGTTACAACTAATACGGATAATGCTAAGAGATTTAAAAGCGAAGCAAACGCATTAAGGAATTTGCGCGATGAGGGAATAGAGTATGTGCCAAGAGTGATCGGTTTAGATTTAGATGGTGAAGTGAAGATGTTTGCTCAGGCTAGTGATAAGCCAATGGGGCAAGATGTTAGGCTAGAGTTTAATGAACAGATTTTAGATACAGTAAAAGATTTAGTTGGTAAAACTAAAAAGGATATAGATTACAAAGACACTGATTTTTGTGAGAGTGTAGATTATTTAAAAACACAAATGGATGTGTTTGATGAAGAACAGCAGTCTATAGTGAAAAAGGGTATCGAGATGGTAGAGTCTTTCGATTTAACATTTGCCTTTTCTCACGGAGACTACACACCATGGAA
>CAMOYI010000057.1 GCA_946629885.1 uncultured Mycoplasmatota bacterium
ACTAAGATAGTAAAAGAATATGCAAAAGACGACTTATTTGCTGCACTTACTAGCGATAAAGAAAAGAACGAAAAAGAAGCTGAAGTTGAGAGTGTTAAAGCAGCAGTTGTCGGACACTTTACTGAAGTTTATGCTGAAAAGGAAGATTTGGCAAGTATATTAAAAGACGTCAAAACTTTAGTTGATGAACTAGAAGCAGAGTTAGTTCGCGATATGATTGTAATCGACCACATTAGACCAGATGGACGTGCACTAGATGAAATAAGACCACTTTCAGCACGAATCGATCTATTGCCAAGAACACACGGTAGTGCCTTATTTACAAGAGGTCAAACTCAAGCTTTGAGTACAACTACGCTTGGAGCACTTGGAGAACATCAAATACTTGACGGATTAGGTCTTGAAGATACTAAAAGATTTATGCTACATTACAATTTCCCTAACTTTAGTGTTGGTGAAACTGGTAGATATGGTGCACCTGGTAGACGTGAGATCGGCCATGGTGCTTTAGGAGAACGTGCACTACTTCAAGTTATGCCAAGTGAAGAAGAATTCCCATATACTGTTAGAGTGGTTAGTGAAATACTTGAATCAAACGGATCAAGTAGTCAAGCATCAATTTGTGCAGGATGTCTAAGCCTTATGGCAGCAGGTGTACCTATTAAAGCACCAGTTGCGGGTATCGCAATGGGACTTATTACTAAGGGACGCAAGCATGTAATCTTAACTGATATTCAAGGTCTAGAAGACCATATGGGTGATATGGACTTCAAAGTCGCAGGTACAGCTTCAGGTATAACTGCACTACAAATGGATATAAAAATTAAAGGTATTACTAAAGCAATATTAAAAGAAGCACTAGCACAAGCTCATAAAGCAAGACTCGAAATATTAGATGTTATGACTAGTGTTATAAGTGAACCAAGAAAAGAGCTTTCACCATATGCACCAAAGATGGCAACATTTGATATTAAACCAGAAAAAATTAAAGACGTCATCGGTCGTGGTGGTGAGATGATTACTAAAATCATTTTAGAAGCATCAAATGTAAAAACTGTAAACGATAAAGACGCTGTTAAAGTCGATATCGACGACAATGGTCATGTCATCGTATACCATATGGATCAATCAGTAATCGATAAAACAGTGGATATGATCAAATCAGTTGCACGCGAAGTTGAAATTGGTGCAATATATACTGGTAAAGTAACCAAAGTAGAAGACTTCGGATGTTTTGTAGAACTCTGGGAAGGTTGTGAAGGATTAGTACATGTTTCACAATTAGCACACGAGAGAGTTGATAAACCATCTGATATAGTAAAAGTCGGAGATGAAATCGTAGTTAAAGCTAGCGGATTCGATAATAAAGGTAGATTAAATCTGTCTAGAAAAGATGCTTTACCTAAACCAGATAAAAAAGAAAAGAAAGAAGACAAGTAGAAATGCTTGTTTTTTTATTGATTAAATCATATTAAACTAATATAATATAGGACATAGAAATGGGAGATCTCTATGGCAAAGGAGCAACGTATTCCAAAAAGTATGTCACCAGAAAGACTTAAATTATTATATACAAATATTCCTGATGATGGATTGTTAGCTTGGGCAACACTGAAAAAATTAGGATTCTCTAACCAAATTGATACACTGCTAAATAATGGTATAATAAAAAGAGAAGAGAGAGGCAGGTATACTTTATTAAAAACCACAGATATATTAAAACTTTTAACAGATGGAGAAAGTGTGGCAGTTGTTTTTTATAAGCTCTATGTTGATCTTCTAAATAAAAGAGGGGATAAAATACCATCGATAATTTTACAAAAAATTCAAGCAATGCAAAATAACAATAAACTAATGTTAAGTAAGCATATACTTTCATCTTAGTTTTTTATATAACTACCCCTGTTATATGAACCGTTTTTACAAATCATTAATAAATTTTGTTAGCAATTTTTTGTTAACGTTTTTTTAATTTATTTGACTGTTGACTGCTTTTTTGATTATATTTGACATTTTTCTAAAAATATGTATAATAGCCATCGATAAAAAGGGGAAGTTTTATATGGAAAAGCAAATAGAACTTTATGAGAAATTTCCACTAGATGGTAATATTACAGATGAATTTTTAACCAATTTAAGTGAATCAAAAGAAAGTCTATTAGAAAAGGGTTTATTGGAAAAAGATTTTAATGGATATTATCTTGGTAATCTAGATGGCCTTCTAGAGTATATTAAAGGTAGAGACAGACAAGTCCGAGGAAAGGATTTTTCTCCTAATCTTTTAGCATGTTTAATCCATTGCCGAAGAAGAGATAAATACGCTAATATTCTTGAATTGGAAATTCAAACTATGATTTCTGCATTAAGAAGAAATCAATTTACTATCGCTCGCAGAGCCTTTAATAATTGGTATAACAACAAATGTGAACCGGATATTTATATACTATTATCTAAAATCATGTTTGATTTAATTTCAAAAGGAAAAACAAGTCTTAACTTGTCAATATTTGAAAATATAGGTGTAAGTGAAACTGAAAAAAATTTAATTTCTTTAATTATAAACGAAGATTACGAAAATGCACAAGGACTGTTAAGCAAAATCATATCTTCGCCAGAAGCGACAGAAATGCAGTTTATTCTTTTGTTGCTACTAAAATATAAAAACAAGCAGCACTTTCTCGGAATATTACCCGTGCATGATCAACTAATAAGCAATCTTTATATTCCGCAAAAGAAAAAAGACGAGGAGCAAATAACTGAATCGTGGAGTTTAAGTGATTTTAAAAACAGATTACTTGCTGTAAGAAAACTAGTACAGCCTACTACTTGTTTTATACATAAAGATAAAATATTATTACTAATAAGATATGGGTTGCTTTTAATAGACGGCAATGAAACTGACGCAGAAGTTTGTAAGAATCAGATTAATATTGGTTTTGGTGTTTCTGATTACCATGATATTATCAAAGGACTTCCTAATAAACATAATGCTAATCCCGTAGAACAAATTATTAAGCTGCTGCTTCGCTTTATCGAGTGTATAGAACAGGCTGTAAAACAAAAAAGGGAAATTGTAGAATATAAATGTTTAGTGACTAAATATAGTAGATATATATCTACTGTTCCTTTAGGTAAAGAGGAACTATTTGGCTATTATAATAATATTCTTAATTTGGTAAGAGAGTTAATTAGCAAAGGAATAGATTTAAGTTGTGAAAATGAATTAGTATATGCTTGTTTATTAGGAATAGCGCTAATTAATGGTAGTCAACTACCAGATTTCAGTGATTTTAAAAATGGTATTGTGCCTCTTCTAAAAAATAACATGTTTTTTACGGCTATCAAACGAGTTCATGAAGTATCAAGTGACATATCAGCTATATGGCTAAAAAATGTATTAGAATCAATTATTTACCTCAAATATACATTATTACCCCAACCTATAACACTTGAAGATATTGCAACTCTGATAGCTGATAAACAATCGAACATGGATGTTATTTGTCAATCTATTTTAAATTATTTAAATGAAAATGAAAATGGTAATCCATTTGTAGTTGGATTAGCTAAAGCATGTTTATGCTATCACTTATATGAAGAAACAGACCATAATGAACTAGGATGGGATTTGTTTGCAATTAAATATGGTGAATATAGAAATCTAAAAACTAAATACTCAAGTATATTTTCAGAAGCAGATCCAGATGAAAATAATGTAGTATTTGGCATAACTAGAATTATTTTACATTCTATATGTACTATTAATAATGAGGATTATTCAGATATAGGTACTGCTAAAATGCGAATGAGAAAACTGGATTTAACCAGGTCCAACAGAGGCTTTCTTCAAAGTCTTATTACTATAATGCAAAGAAGTAGACAGGCTGGCATTCCTCCAAAAGTAATGATATTAACAAAATCAAGAACTGTTCCAGTGATGAAAGTCTGAATGCAGAAGAATTTTTTAATGGATATAGTGTGGAATAAGTATTTTAAAAGGAGCAGAAGATATTCCGCTTTCCAATGCTGATTATGAGGTGGCTTTAGCGCAAATATTGACAGATGATTTTGCAAATTTAGTTTGTGATAATTTCACTGAACGTTTCGCAAGTAATGAAGAGGTCTCACACGCGTTAAAAATACTTCTTGATTTTGGTGATTTAAGATTATTAGCAAAGGTATTTATCCATAACGTAATAACGCAAGCAGTTTATTTTGAAATAATTCCAGAGATTATGAAGGGAATACCTTATGGGAGCTGGCCACTAGAAATATAGGCAGTATTCCTATCTGCGTTGTTGGCAGAGGTAGAGAGTTTCTCTGTACAAACTTCTTCCCCAGATTCTATTACGGCTGCAATTCAAGGATTAAATGTTAAAGATAAATTGGGAAATTGTTTGTTTAAATATGCATATCGCGCACAAACAACAAATCAGCATTTACCAAAATAGATATAAAATTAGAGTAATATTTAACAAGAGCAAGTGCTTTCTTGCCTTTTTTTTGTGGCTATGTTAAGATTATTATGGTGAGATTATGGCAAAATATGATGAATCAACAATTAAAATATTAGAAGGATTAGAGGCAGTTAGAAAACGTCCAGGTATGTATATCGGCTCTACTGATAAAAGAGGTATGCACCATCTTATCTGGGAAATTGTCGATAATTCTATAGATGAAATAATCAATGGATTTGGAGATAGAGTAAGAATTGTAATACATCCAGATAATTCTGTTTCTATTACAGATAATGGTAGAGGTGTACCAATTGGTATGCATGAGTCTGGTAAATCTACTCCAGAAGTAATCTATACTGTACTTCACGCTGGTGGTAAATTCGAAGAAGGAAACTATAAGGTATCTGGCGGACTTCATGGTGTCGGTGGAAGTGTAGTAAATGCACTATCAAAATGGATGGACGTAACTATCTGCCGTGATGGTAAAATCGTAAACATTAAGTTTAAAGATGGCGGCAAAGTCTCAGAACCACTACATGAAATAGGTAAGACAAATAAGACTGGTACAAGCGTAACTTTCATGCCAGACCCAGAAATATTTGGTGACAATAAATTCAGTTTTACTACTATCTGTGAAAGAATGCAAGAAAGTGCATTTCTATTAAAAAATATAACGATAGATGTAAAAGATGAGGAAGATAAATTAGAAGAAAGATATCACTACGATGATGGGCTTATATCATTCGTAGATTATATAAACGAAGACAAGAAGCCATTACACAAAACTATCTTCTTTAATGGAAAGAAAAATGATATAGAAGTAGAAATCGCTTTACAATATACAGATTCTTATAATGAAAATATCTTATCATTTGTAAATAACGTTAAAACTGGTGATGGTGGATCTCATGAAGTTGGATTTAAATCTGGCATTACTAAAGTATTCAACGAATATGCTAGAAATAATGGATTACTAAAAGCGAAAGAATCGAACTTCGATGGTAGTGACGTTCGTGAAGGCTTGACTGCTGTAATCAATCTAAAAATCCCAGAAAAGTTATTACAATTTGAAGGCCAGACTAAAGGAAAGCTCGGTACTCCAGAAGCTAAAAGCGCTGTAGAACAAGTAGTTACAGAAAAGCTCAAATACTTCTTAGAGGAAAATAGGGAAGTAGCACTTGCTATCGTTGATAAAGCAAGTAAAAGTAGAGTAGCAAGAGAAGCTGCAAGAAAAGCAAGAGAAGAAGCAAGAAACGGTAAGGGTAACAAGAAAAGCGAAAGAATCATAAGTGGTAAATTGACGCCTGCCCAATCTAAAAATCCTAAAATAAATGAACTGTTCATAGTAGAAGGTACATCAGCAGGCGGAACAGCTAAGCAAGCAAGGGATAGAAAGTTCCAGGCAATATTACCTTTGCGAGGAAAAATAATCAATACCGAAAAAGCTAGTATGGCTGACATTATGAAAAACGAAGAAATCAATATCATGATTCAATGTATTGGTGCAGGATACGGTTCAGAATTCGATATAAAAGATATCAATTACGATAAAGTAATAATAATGACCGATGCCGATGACGATGGAGCGCATATACAGTGCTTACTACTCACATTCTTCTATAGATTCATGAGACCTTTAATAGAAGAAGGCCACTTGTATATTGCAATGCCACCTTTATACAAAGTAGATACTCCTAAAGAAAAAAACAAATATTTCTGGACAAACGAGGATATGTTGGAGTATACTAGTAAGCAATCTTCTAAACCTGTTATACAGAGATATAAAGGACTTGGTGAAATGAATCCAGGGCCACTATGTGAAACAACCATGAATCCAGAGACAAGAAACTTGATTAAGGTCAATATAGAAGACGCAGTACTTGCAGAAAAGCGAGTAAGTATTTTGATGGGGGATGTAGTCGAACCAAGGCGTGAGTGGATTAACGAAAACGTAGAATTTACTCTCGATGACGACTATAAAATTTAGAATATGGAATACTTTTTTTCTAATGATGGACAACCATTCTTTATTAATGATAAACGCGAAAAACATAAATTAATTGAACTTGTTCTCGCAATTTTTCGGCCTAAATTTTTAGAACTTTTAGCTGAAACAAGGGGAATAGACATTGATAATTTTTATATTTCTGCTAAAGATGATGATAATACTTATAATATATTTAGTTGTAAATCACTTGCAGAACAATTAAAACGTGAGTATTTCCCTAAAAACATTGATCAATTATTTAAGCCTGATTTTTTACAGTCAGTTTTAGAATATTTACAGGCTACTAATTCGCCTTCTTTGGATATAATAAGAGAATCTATTACAAGTTTAATATCGAAATGTACTATACCACTTCACTCTGGGGATGAAATAAGGGAGCTAATCGAGATACCTGACAGCGAAATAGATAAAAAATATGGACAGGCTAAATCATATAATCCAAACTTAAACTTGTCAGACCTGGCCAATATAATATGTCACGGTAAAGATGAAAAACCATACTATGAAATATATTTTTGCTTTCTAGTTTGTGGAATGATTGAGGCTATTACTACGGCAAGGATTGATATTTCTAAAATATCAACTAGACCAGTAGTTGCAGCTGCTACTAGAAATTTGCAGGATATGAATGGGGTGCAAAAGCAAGAGCCACCTGTACTTGCTACTCCTCGTCGGCCACTGGTAAGAAAATGGCAACCAACGCATCCAGAGATTCCAGTTGGAACGGCTGCGGAAGTTGCAAGTATGTATCCCGATGATTTTGGTCATGAAGGAGATTTTAAGCTGTAGAGTTTTCTTTTTTTTTATGATATATTTTATATGGTGAGTATTATGGATAAGCATATACAAGATTTTTTAGATTATTTATTGTATGAAAAAAAATACTCTGAAAATACTGTTCAAAGTTATTCAAAGGACTTGGAACAATTTTCAGAGTATTTATCAAATAAGAAAGTTAATTATAAAACTATCGATTATTCTGGTGTAAGCGAATATCTATTGTATTTAGGTCAAAATAAGTATTCTGCGACTTCTACGAATAGGCACCTCTCTACAATTAGAAGTTTTTATAATTATTTAATCGATATGAAAGTAGTAGATTCTTGTCCATTCAATCTAGTGCATGGTCCTAAGAAAGAAAAAAAACTTCCAAATTATTTAAAGTATGACGAATTTACTAGTTTAATTGAATTATGCGATGAAACTGCTCTTGGAAAGAGAAATAGAATGATTTTAGAATTGCTTTTTGCAACAGGCATGCGTGTTAGTGAAGCAATCAATGTAAAGTTATCAGATATATCTTTTAAAGAACGAGAAATTAAAGTATTTGGTAAAGGGAAAAAGACTAGAATAGTTTATTTCAATAAGGTGTGTCAGAGTGTCATGAGTGATTATGTACTAAATGCAAGACAAGAGTTATTAAAGGGTAAAAAGAGTGAATATCTTCTTTTAAACCACTTGGGTAATCCGATAACGAGACGTGGTATTGCGGATGTAATAGATAAACTGATTAAAAAAAGTAGTTTAAAACATAAGATTAGCCCCCATACACTAAGACATACTTTTGCAACACTTTTATTAAATGAAGGTATGGATATAAGGGAAGTTCAAGAACTTTTAGGCCATGAAAGGTTATCTACGACTAGCATTTATACACATGTGAGCAACGAAGAGTTAAGAAGAGTTTATTTACAGAATCATCCGCGTGCACATAAAAAATAATGTTAAATTGAAATCATTTATGATAAAATTGAAAAGTAGGGAGGAAGATAAAATGAAATACGTTTACATGTTTAAAGAAGGAAATAAAGACATGAGAAGCTTACTAGGTGGTAAGGGTGCTAATTTAGCAGAAATGATCAATCTTGGTCTACCTATACCAAATGGTTTTACTGTTACTACTGAAGCTTGTCATGAATACTATAATTCTAATAAACATATATCAAAAGAAATAGAAGAAGAAATTCTTGAAAAAGTAAAATTATTGGAAAGCGAAACTGGAAAGAACTTTGGTAGTACAAATAATCCACTTTTAGTTTCAGTAAGAAGTGGTGCGCCTGTATCTATGCCTGGTATGATGGATTCGATTCTAAACTTAGGTATGAATGATGAAATTGCAGATGAAATGGCTAAAAGTAATCCTAGAATGGCATATGATGCTTATAGAAGATTTATAAGTATGTACGCAACGGTAGTAAAAGGATACCCAGAGGCAAGCTTCAATGGATATTTAGATACATATAAAGAAACTAAAGGATATAAGAGCGATTTAGAATTGACTCAAGATGACTTTAAGATTTTAGTTAATAAATTTAAAGAAAACTACTTGGAAATTGGCGGAGAACATTTCCCACAAGACTCTTATGTTCAGCTTATGAGTGCGATTGAAGCAGTTTTTGCATCTTGGAATAACGATAGGGCGATAACTTATAGAAATCTCGAAGGAATCAGCGATACTCTTGGTACAGCAGTCAATGTTCAAGAAATGGCTTACGGTAACTTAAATGATTTATCTGGTTCAGG
>CAMOYI010000058.1 GCA_946629885.1 uncultured Mycoplasmatota bacterium
AATCTAGGATTACCCTTTCTTATAACGATAATAGGTGTTATATCATAACAAAAGTCCCCGGATATACTGCTCACCATATTGGGTTGTTGCCAAAATATAACCCTATTTACATCAAATATTTGATACGCTAAGTATAAATACTTCATGCTCCAAAATATAAACATGAAACTATCATCACATAATTTTTTGTGTGCCTTACAATACCATTTATAACATGTTTCTCGATAATCTTCAAGTTTTTGTTGTTCTTCCCATGGTATAGCTATTTCAAATCTTGGAGTAACTATACCTTTTTCTAAATCACTTTCACTAGGTGATACTTTCGCTGTATATCTAGAATGAAATACAGCGGCTCCATTTTTATTTTTCATATTTCCTGTTAAAACGTTATAAGGAGGGTCTAATATCCATAGGTCAACGCTTTCATCTGGAATTGTGTCCAACCAATCCATACAATCACTTTTAGTGAATACCCTATTACTCATATACACACCTCATTATTTAAATTTCAAATCCATACGTTCGTTTACATAGTCTACTATTTTATTTAGGTTTGGTTCTATTTGCCTCCATATATCTACTTTTTCACATTCGTCTCCGTATAAGCCTGATATAAGAAATTCGCATTCTGTTTTACTCCAATAATCATATATGAATCGAGTTTTTAAGTATTCTCTTAATATACTTTTATCGTATATATGTCCTAATCTTACTTCTCTTGCAATGTCTTCTGCCATACCAGTGAATATATCATAATTTATAACTTTTTTCTTACTGTCATCCCAACGTAATACATTCCATTCCAAATTAGCACGTTTTATTATCATAGTATCACCGGCTTTCTAACTATAGTTGTAGCTTTTTCTTTTTGCTTTTCTGCTTCTGCAATTTCTCTAAAATGTTTATTCCATAATTCAAGTATTGCTTTTCCTATCTTTGTGTCTATGTCAAATTTAAACCAGCGATAACCAGTTTTTGTTATACTCAAACATCTTAACTCATTTATCTTTTTTGCGATTTCTTTTTCTTCTTTGTTTCCTTTTAATAACATCATATAATATAATTGAAGTTGACAGTTAGTAGACCATTCGTCAAGCTTACTGCTAGTTTTCCAATCTATCATGCAATATTTGCCGTTTACCACAGCAATACAATCGATAATACCTTTTACCCCAAGTTTTTTATTTATTATTTTATGCTCTGTATATAAAGGACGTATGTCCCATTCTATCCTTTCATCAAGCCATTCTTTCCATACAGTTTCATAAACAGCGTATTCTAAGTCAAGATGTGGCTCAGCTTCGTCTGCTTTTCTAAAAGGAGCTTTGTACCAATTAAGCCATTCTTCTATGTATTTGTGTACAGCGGTACCACGTTCTCCTGCAGCTTTTAATATATAATCTGGGATATTTGAATTTTCGAATTTATTACCAAAAATAGCATTTAGCACGCTTGTTACACCTCGAAAAGGTGCGTCAAAGAATTGTTCATCTGAATAATTTCTCATTTTTTGATTGATCTCCTAAAATATTTGTCATTAGCATATCATTTTTTAAACTGTTTTTCAATAGGTTTTTTAAAAATAAGACAAAATATTTCTTGTCTTTACAAAAACCCGCAACAACAGTGATTTCCATATGTTCAGCGTTATGTAAACAAGTAGAAAAATAGTAGAAAAAAGACAAGAAACCTATTGACTTATTGTTAAAATTGTTATATAATTAATATAAGGATAGAGACGTCCTTGAGACAGAGTGGGAATAAACTTATGAAACAACACTCTGTTTCCCCCAGTTATTTTTTAAGATAGATAAGAAAGGAGGTAAAATTAATTATGGGAAGATTACCAAATGAAATAAAACTTTCTGGTCATGCAAAAAAACGACTAGAAGAAAGACGAGAAGAAGGAAATGTATATAATGTAAGAAATATTATGAGAAGCCCAGTGAAGTGGTATACTAAAGAAGATTTGATACATGATTGTGCATTATATAGACACAGTTGTTATACAACAAGGCAATCAAAAGATTTAATGTATATAACAGACGGGAGCATTGAAGTGATTTATGATAAAAACACAAAGGTAGGAGTAACTGTATTATCAGTGAAAGATACATTCAAACCTATCACTCAATATATTAAGCCCGAAATATTGAATAAGATCAAAGAAAAAAAGGAGAATAAAAAAAGAATGAAAGAGTTAGGAAGTTGTCCTGATTGTGGTCGTGAAGAAGTAGAAATAACTTCGAGAGGTGTATGTGTGGTATGTAGAAGAAGACAAGATAATATGAAAGCAAGGGGAAAAGAATACATACCATATATAAATTTGTCTGACAAAGAAAAAGCAAGAATAGATAATGCACAAAATGCACAACGTAAAATTCATGAGGAAAAAGAACCAATTGAAGTTCCAGAATTACCTAAAACGAGACAAGTAATAGAAAATTATTACCAAGTTAAAGCTGAGAATAATCCAGCTATAGCCCACATCACTGAACAATCTATGCCTATACAGCAAAATTTCAACCAAATATCAAACCAACTATCAAATCAAGCTAGTTTTATTCAAATTTTGAAAGAGTATGGTTGCGATATACCAAAGGAAAGTTTAGAAAGTGTATTGCAAATATTAATAAGTACTGATAAATTAAAGGATATATTTACTGTTATTACTAAAAACAACAATCAACAAGCTATATTAAATTTAGACCAAGAATTAAGTACAGTTGAAAAAAAGCTGCAATATGATTGGGAATATAATGGCTTTCAAAATGAAGACGATATTAAATTCAAAGAATTCTTGACATGGAGAAGAGTATTAAAAGGCGCTATTACTTTTTGGAAAAATTTATGTCAAACAAATGCTATTATAGAAATGCAAAAAACATGGAATCTGTATTTACAAAACCCAAACGAAACTCAATCTATTGATAATGATGAAAAAGAAGAAACTGATGAAGTAGTGATGAAACGTTTTCAAATTACAACAGATAGCATTTCGACTATATTTAATACTCGTAGACCATTTACAAGAGTGTTTTACGCAACTGATAAAGATTCGGCTTATAATACATTTAAACAATGGATGGCGGATAGAAATTTACATGAAGATCCTAAGAAGACTACTATAGTAGAGTTGAAAAACGAAGGAGAAGACCCCAGAAAATCTTAATTTATCCAAAACAAAAAAGGAAAGGAGGAAATATAATGACAGAAAGAGAACAACAGGCTAATGACATGCTTCAAGCAATAGCAAAAGACATTAAAGATAAATTACCAGAAAATTTTGGTTTTGCTTTAATGGCTTACGAATTTGGTGATGAACCAGGTAAAAAAATGTTATATGTGTCTAATTCCAATAGACAAGATGTCATGAATGCAATGATAGAATTTTTACAAAGAAATATAGAAGACCCAAAGATGTTTGGAAAGGACGTGTAAATACATGAGTAGTTTATCAAGAAAAATACAAAAAAACGCAGAAGATTTTGCGATTAAAGAATATTATAAAAATATGACACCTGAAACATATCAAGAAGGTATACAACGTGCAATTAAATTAACAGAGGAACGATTAACAAAAAGATATGAGGCTGAGTTACTTCGTATGGCTAAAGAATTACATGAAGATTCGCAAGAAAGTGTGTTGGTTGCAATGGACACTTTAGCAACTGAAATCGTATATGAATTAGGAAATGTACTAGAATGCTATGTAGATGAACCAGAATATTTAGACCAAAAAATTGACATTGTACAAAATATATACGAAACTGCTATACGAAGTATTGGAGATTATGCTAGTGATAAATATAAAACAGATGCAGAAGCACAGAAGGCATATGAAAAGAAAAAGAAAACTATTCAAAAAATATTCGGTATGGAGGAAGGTCTTAATGGGAAGAAAAAAGATTAAGCCTGAAATAGCGACTAACAATATAAATAAGTTATGTAATTTAGTAAATGAAAAATATAATTTAAAACCTAATGATGTTGGTAGCATAGAATTCCATAATGATATGTGTGAAAGTGCAATAATACAAATTTGCAATCAGTATAGAGGTTACAGACAATTAATATATGGACCAGAACCAATGTTAAAAACATATCTAAGAAATATATTAGAGGACAAAATCATATTAAATTTTTGGGCAATATAAGAGGGGGTATACTATGCTTATTTACGACTTTGAAATATTCAAACATGATACATTATTAGGAGTATTAGATACAGATACAAATAAAATAGTACAACTATGGGATATACCAAGTATAAAAGAATTTGCAAAAAAGAATTTATCTGAAATTTGGGTAGGATATAATTGTGAACATTACGATAAAATATTGCTACATCGGAATTCTATTTGGAAAATTATTAACTCCAGATAGAGTTTTTGCGTGTAGCAATTCTGTTATTCATGCACAAGACGCTAATATACCGGTATTTCGGGATACTTGGTAAATATAATATAACAGACTACTATCAGTCTCCGATACTTAGTTATGACGTAATGGGTGATGGTAGTTTTATGAGTTTAAAACAAAACGAAGGCTTTATGGGAATGGATATAGTAGAAAGTGTGGTACCATTTGATATAGATAGACCATTAACAAAGGAAGAGCAAGAAGACGTTGCTAAATATAATAGGGCCGATTTATATGGTACATTAGAAAGATTTAAGCAGAGAAAAGAAGCCTTTAGAACGAAAATGTTATTAGTAAAAGAATTTGGATTAAGTAAAGACTATATATGTAAAACAAACGCAAAATTAACAGAAGCAATTTTATTATCACAAAATAAAGGAGTAAATACCAGAGCTCGAAAAAACTTTCAATTAAGTGACCTACCATGTGATTGGGACGTACCTGAAATAAAAACAGTATTTAATTTCTTTTTAGAGGCACTAAAGGAATTAGAAAAATATAATTGGGAAACCAAAAAATGTGATAAGAAAAAATTAACTATGAATATAGATGTATTAGGAGTTGAGCATACGTTTGCATTAGGTGGAGTACATGGTGGTATTAAAAATTATATATGTAGACCAGAAGACGGTAAAACTATTGTATGGGTCGACGTATCATCCCTATATCCTAATATATTGACTAAATGGGATTTGCTATCCCGAAAAGTAGATAAACGCGGTTGTGAAGCATTTGCTAATATGGTTCAAGTTCGTATGAATATAAAAGCTAAAATGCATGACAAAAGCTTGAGTAAGGCAGAGAAGAAAGATTTGAAAGATCAAGCAGCTAGGTACAA
>CAMOYI010000059.1 GCA_946629885.1 uncultured Mycoplasmatota bacterium
GATCGAATTCTTCAGTTGATTCGAATACTATGTTATCTTTTCTTGTAGTTGTTATCATTGTTTTTTCTTCTGGAAAGTTTATTAAGTAATGTCCATCACTAGAAAAACTTCTTCTTAAATCTGTCTTGATATTTTCTAATCCCCAAGCTGCTGTTATTTGTGCTCCTTCAAATGTTTGTTCACTAAAATTAAAATATTGTTCGCTACAACCAAGTTGACCTTCATCGTATAATGCTTTATTATTTATTAATCTATTTATAAATTTGCGTCTTACATCAGCGGTAGCATTGATGGGCAATCCCCTGAGATATGATTTTAGTAACATTGGTGGGTATGCGTTAAATTCTTCCATAGTCATAGTCGAGCCGACTTCAGCTATATAGAATGCATCCTCATTCTCTGCAAATTTATTTTTTATGTCTGATAAAGTATATCCATCTTTTGGTATCGTAAATGTTACTGTATTGTCGCTAGAATTTATTTCTATCTCAGTTATCCGTCCTGGAAGTAGTGGAAAAGGACCTGTAGAGCCTGTTTCGCTAGGGCACCCGTCCGTACTAAGAATATTCCAAAAATTATAATAATTCTCCCCTTGAGCATTTTTCTTTATTTGATTTGCAACCTCTATATCAAGTGTGCCATCTCCTATTACAGTGAATGGTATGTAGTCTTTTGAATAAATGTCAGGATATCTTTGAACTAACTTTGGATTATCAATTTTTCTTTGATTAATCGAATTTAAATACATTATCTTATTTGTTCCACTTATATGTATCTTATATTCTAACAGTGACCATACGTTATTTAATTCTAGTGTTATCTCTGAATTATTCAAGTATACTTCTTTATCCTTTATTTCGAAGTTATCATATTGTTTATTATTGTTAATTGTATTTGTGTTAATTGTTATACAATTTTTATTTCTCTTATCACATATGGTGAATAAGTTATTATTTCCACAATCTGAGCATAAATTATCGCCGGTAATAGTACAACATTCCTTGTACACATCGCGAGCGTAAACATTTACTGCAACAATTGATAAACACATTATACATGCAATAATTAAAGTTTTTATGTTCTTCATCTTTTTCCTTCTTCCTATTCTGTAAAAAAGTATAACATAATGTGTCCTTTAATTCAATCATAAACACATTAAAAATACAACCATATGGTTGTATCATATTTTTGTCGATTTTACTTTTTTTTGGTTATGGTGTGCTCCTTCGTATCTAATGCTATCATCACCTATAATTGGGAAAAACCATAATTGCCCTATCTGCATATCTTTATATACTTTTGTAGGAACTAAGCAAGTTATATTGAATAACCACTTTCCATTAAAACCGATAGATCCGCCACCGGCATTTGAATGTACCATTAGTCCTACTCTTCCAATTGAACTTCTTCCACTCATTTGAGGAACATAAACCTGATTTTCTGTATATTCGTTCGATAATGCAAGATAGATTTCATTAGGACTTAAAATATATCCATCATCTGGTATGGTAATTTTATTTAGTTTGTTCTTTTTCTTACTATCTAAAATACCGTCACTATATACATATAACTCTGGACCTAATGTCAAATTATAGCTATTTGGATTTACTTGCTCTTTATTAAAAGGCTTAATAGTTATGTCTCCTCTTTCGACTGCTTCTATTATCTCTTGTCCGCTTAACATAGTATCCTCACTAAAAATCCTTATATATTCTGCTAGCAGTCGTATCCATCTGTCCTAGATATTTGCCTTTATACTTGATTCTTTCATCGCCTACTATTGGAAAATAACAAATGTGACCTATTTTCATATTTGGATAAATTCTAACAGGTCTTACACAACATATCTCAAGGGTCCATGTTCCTTTAAAACCGTTATCACCAAATCCTGCAGTGATGTGTATTGTAACTCCTAATGAAGCTAGTGATAGACAACCAGAAAGAATTGGTACAAAGTGTTCTACCTCAGTATATTCTACAGTTCTACCTAAATATAGTTCCCCAGGTCTTAACACATATCCTTCCTCTGGTATAGTTATCTTTCTAGTTTTATTCTTGTTTTTACATTCCAAGACATCTTCATCATACACAACGAGTTCATCAGCCATATGTATATAATAACTGTTTGGACCAATATTTTCCTTGTCAAAAGGCTTAATGACGATATTCCCCTCTTCAATCTGTTTCATTATTTCCATGCCTGATAACATAATACTACCTCTTTCTAAAACTCACTATTTAAATAATAACAAAAAAAACATATCTTGCATAGCATTTTACAACTAAGTTTACACTATGTTTTTTCTTTGGCAATGTTTAATATGATTCCAATACTTGCCATACTAACTAGAAGACTAGATCCGCCATAAGATAAGAATGGAAGCGTAACCCCCGTCACTGGTACTAGTCCTACTACTACAAATAGATTTAATAAAGCCTGTAAAATGATTCCAAATGATAATCCAAATACTAAGTATTTCTCAAATAGATTGTCAGTTTTAAAGAATATTTTAATCGTACTATAAAACAACAAGAAAAATAAACTTATTACTACAATAACTCCTAAAAAACCAAATTCTTCGCTTATAATTGAGAAAATAAAATCTGTCTGTGGTTCTGGTAAATAAAAGTTTTTTTGTCTAGAGTTCATAAATCCCATACCCAAAATACCACCCGGCCCTATTGCGTATAAGCTTTGAATAATTTGAAAACCACTTCCTAGTGGATCTACCCATGGATTTAAAAATGAAACAATTCTTGCCATTCTGTATGGAGCTACTATGATAAGACCGACTATTCCGGTCAATCCGACAATGATTGTTCCAATAAATAAGGATATTTTGGCATTACTAATGAATATCATCGCAATTAATGTAACTGTTATTACCATGGCAGTACCAAAATCTGGTTCTAAAAGTATTAGAATAAAAAAACAGGCAATTACTAAAAGGATTGGAAGAACTCCCTTTTTTATAGATTTCATTTCTTTTTCATTTCTTGATAAGTATTTTGATGTAAATATAATAAGACCGATTTTCGATAGTTCACTCGGTTGTATGCCAAAACCTCCCAATCCAAACCAACTTCTACTACCGTTTCTAACGCTTCCTATACCAGGTATTAGTACAAGTGTCAATAAGATAAAACAGACAATTAGTATTTTTGTGGCATTATCATAATATATTTTATAGTTTATTTTTCTTAAGATAAAAATTATGATTAGACCTATTAAAAAAAATACTGATTGTGATAGTACAAATTTATATGGATTGTTATATCTATATGAGGCCCATATATTGCTAGACGAATAAATCATTATAATTCCAAATATAGATAATATCATCACAGCTATCAGTAGAATTTTTGCATATTTTTTCATTATATTCTCCTACTTAAATATATTAAATATGCATATAAAAAGACCATTTCTGGTCTATTCTATACTGACAAGTTTAGCATGAACAACTGTTCTTGTATAATGTGTATAACATGTTGATAAAGTCAACAAGTGATCTTCATATGCGACTTCTGTACCAAAATTAAACTTACTTCTTCCTACTATCATCTTGACAAATTCTGCAAACGCATCATCTGATGCAAAGTGTGTCTCCAAATAGTCAGTCGTCTCAGGAATATTATAAACACTGATTATTTTCCACTTATATCTATGTTTTTCAGTGTATATATAGATTGGAGCGTCTGTCTTACTCGTTATAATTCTTTTAAGAGTACCAAACATAGATCCGTTTTTCATGTTGTGGCCATATATAATAGTATTCTTATCCCAATCGTCGATGCTGTTTCTAGAATCCACAAATATCCATCCAGCAGCGTTTTCTTTATTGTTAAGAGAGTGATTCAAATAGTAATCATTGTTATCTGTTTGTACTATAGGGTAATCGATACTAGTATAGTCCACAGTCATCCAACCGACTATATCTTTATTTTTAGATGACTTCATCGATTTAAAATCAAAATCACTGACATTGTATGAATAAGTCTTAGGTTTTACTGGTTGTGTTGTAGTGGTAGTCGTATTATCGTCTTGGTTATCATTTTCTTGAGGTTCTACTCCTACTTGATCATCTATCTCTATCTCGTCATCATCTGTCGTATCGACAAATGATCTTATATCATCTGTAACTTCATCTGTCTGTCTATATGAAAGAACACTATCTTTAATATTTAGAGCGATTATAGCCATCCCTATCGCTGCAAAAACTATTACTAGGTAGCAAGCCCATCTTTCGATTTCAATATATTTTTCCTTTTTCTTATTTAAGGTTGGTAATTTAATTAAGACTGTTTTATCGAGATTACTCGTTCTATCTTTCAAATATTTGCTAGACAAATCATATGTTTCAATAAATTCGTCCAGATTTTCTGAAAATGATAGTCTCTTTAAATAATTGACATCGTATACAGTGGTATTTTCCAAACGCTTTATTTTCTTTTTATATCTTTGTATTAATTGTCTCTTTAATTCAGGTAAATCTTGTTCTTTATTGTCTTGCTCACTCAATCTAGGAAGCTTTAAAGTTTCACGTAGATTAGGCTTATTATGATTAAAATCATCGTTCACAAAAAGCTCCCCTTTCTCTTCTTTTAATTAGCTTTTTTTATTTTATTAATTCTAAGTATTACTAGCGCGATAGCAACTGCAAGGCTTACTAACATCAATCCGTATGTTACTACACTATCTGCAGTCTTTGGATTCGTAATGATATTCCCTGTCTTCTTGATTTCAGTTCCTACTACTCCATACTTACTCAAGTGTGTCGTATTGAATGTAATATAATTTCCTTCAACTGTTGCATCTATTAACTCTACTTTATTA
>CAMOYI010000060.1 GCA_946629885.1 uncultured Mycoplasmatota bacterium
CAACAATCTATAAATGAAAATACAAGTGAAGATGTATATCGATTAAAAGGTAAAATTTTTCCAAGCAAAAAAACTATGGCAAACTACTATGGAGATGTGATTTTTAATCATCCTGTTGCCATTCCTTTCTACTGGATCAAATTAAATATTGATAGGGTTTTTAATAGTTCAAAAACGCGGAACAAACTTAAAGCCATAACAAATATTTCCGAAATACAAAAAGAAAAAACAGGAAAGCTATTTTCCATTTGTGGATTAAATGATATGTTTTAGTAATTAAAAAATCTTTGGATTTGCTAATCCAAAGATTTTTTTAAAGCCACACTGTATATAAGTTTGTAGATGCCAAAACCTATTAATAATCCAAATGAATTTAAAATGACGTCATCTATATCTGATATTCCTATTCCTAATAGTCCTTGTAATACTTCTATTAGAACAGAAAGTATAACTCCAAATATAAGTACTTGCCACCATTTTTTTCTTTTAGAAAATAGAGGAACTAAAAACCCGTACGGCATAAACATTATAATGTTACATGCTAAATTTTTAAAAAACCAGTCATCTAATGAATGTACGCTTTTTACATAATATGTAATAATTTCAAATGGAACTAAATGTGGAGGTTCCAAATATATTTCTCCTCCGTTTTTCCAATGATTAATCAGCTTCCAAAAAATAGGTGACGGATATTTAAAAATCAAAACTAATATCAAAACTAGCATGTAAAATATAAAAATAGGTACGGAGTATTTCTTTATAAATCCAAAAATCTTGCTCATAGTTTATAGTCTCGATATCTTTATTTTTTCCTATTTTTTCTAATAGATTTTAATTGCTTTCTTTGCTGTTTTTTTAGTTCTCTTGTTTCTTTTCTTAGTTGTCTTTTCGTTTTAGCGTTATTGATAGCTTCTGCTTCTTTCTTTTCGTCTTCCAACTCTTCTAGCTCTATTACTTTTTTCTCTTCTTCAGTAGAGCTCATTTTAATATGTTTTGTCAATTTATACTCTGAAGTTTCAAACTCTTTTTCAGATGTTTTTCCGTATTCTCCATAAGATGCATCATAACCATAGCCATACCCATAGTCGCCATAGCCATTTTTAGTCGAAGCACCATAGCCGTAGCCGTACATACCATACTGCCCACCACCATAACCACGGCGTTTTACACCATAGCCATACTTGCCATATCCGTATCTACCATATCCATATGCACTTCTAGTGACACCTAGGCTTCCATTTAATATGCAACCTAATACTGGCTTCTTAGTATATGAAAATTCTTGCAATGTATTTATTATCTTATTTACTCTTACATAATCTTCCTTAACTACATATATTACGCCATCACTATACTGCGCCAATGCTGCAGTATCTGATAAGCCTGCGCAAGGTGGAGCGTCTATAATAACATAATCTACCACAGACTTAACATCCTCCATAAATGAATTCATACTGTCAGAATTTATCACGTCTATAGGAGCATCCGTTGGTTGATCCGGAGTGATTGCCAATACTCTAGTATCTTTTAGGTTTGTTATAGCTTGACTACTCTTTACATTACCTTCTAGATATTCACCCAGGCTGTATGAAATAGTACTTGAATTCAGCATATCTTTTAGAGAAGGTTTCCTAAGATCTCCATCCACCAACATAACTTTGTATTGCATTCTAGATAAAGAGTAAGCCAAATTCATAGAAAAGGTGCTCTTCCCCTCTCCACTTTTTGTACTAGTTATCACTATAACTTTGGCTTTTGACTGTTTAAACAATCTTTCACATCTGGAAGAAATACTTCTCATTGACTCCACATATCTGAATCCTACCTCTTTATTAAGAATAGAGCAACTAGCAGCATCTCCTTCTTTTGATTCCAAATTTACAAATGGTAGATTTCCTATAAACTGAATACTTAAATATTTTTTTACATCATCTCTGTTTTGAATTGTTTTAATAAATAGTGCATATATAAGCGCAGGAATAGATCCTATCATTAATCCTATTAAAGCAAACAAAAAGATTTCTAAAAGAGGATTATATGGATTGATTGGTTCTGTCGCTTTTTTAGGTTGTTCAAGTACTTTTAGTTTGGTGTCTCCCACTACAAAAGCAGTCATTTCTTTGTAATTATTTAATACTGCACCAATAGTATTATATGTCATTTCTGCATCTGATCCTCTGGTAACAATATTTAAAATATTGGTATTGGATACAGCGTATATTTCTATAGTAGCAGGGACATAATCTGTGCCCAACTCTTTTTTTATTGTTTCATAAAACACTTCGTTGTTAATCAGATAATTAAAACTAGCACTCAAATCTTCTGTCAATTGATTATTATTAGAATATGAAGTTCTATTCTCTCCGCTATAGTCAGCTGCTGTCACATTAAAAATAGCTTTAGACTCGTAACTAGGCACATACGTTTTTTTATAGTGAAAATACCCAAGTATTCCGAGTAAAATAGTTAAAACAAGTGGAATATACCAAAATCTGCGGAAAGCATCTAAAAATCTAAAGAAAATATCTTCTAAGCTATTAAATTCATTATTATCAACAATTTCTACATTTGTAGAATCATTTGTCTTCATATATTTCTACCACCTTTCCCCCAGAATTTGCATTACCATATCCATAACCTTGTGAATGACGCTTTGAGTTGACTCTAAATACTTTGTAGTCATTTAATACACAACCTAATAATTCAGCATTAGAATCTTCTATCATTCCCACACAGTTTAAAACATCACTCGTATATGAAAAATCCTGCCTAACTACTAATATAGAATAGTCCACTCTATCTAATAAGGCTTCTGTATCTGATACCAATGCCATAGGTGGAGTGTCAATTATTACATAGTCTGCTAAAGTTTTACATTTTTTTATTAGATCGAGCATAGCATCTGAATTTATGTACTCATTAGTTCTAGAATGACCTTTATTAGACATAATAATATCAATAGGTATGTCCTTTCCCTTATATATGGCCTCATCTAAACCAATCTTGCCCAAAAGTAGATTAGACATATCTGTAATTTGTTTTTTTGGAATATCAAGCATCTTAAAAGTAGCAGGTTTTCTCATATCTGCATCTATTAAGATTACCTGTTTACCTTCTTTTGCTAAAGACAATGCTACATTTAGAGCTACTGTAGACTTTCCTTCATTTTCACATACACTAGTAACCATAAAAGCATTTTTGGAAGGATTTCTACCTTTTTCATACTCTATTTTTGTTCGAATATCATTAATAGATTCAATAAATTTATTTGTAATGATAGGACTTGTAATTAAAAGTGATTTTACACTTTGTACTACTTTTGCCTTGATTGTCCTATTTTTTTCTTCATGATAAATGGTTCCCAAAAGTTTGGCCCCTAACATTTCCTCTACCACTTTTTCAGTCTTCACAGTTTTTCTCATCATGCTAATGAGTATAAGAATTAGTAGCGTTATAAATGCACACACTCCGCCTATTTCTAGAGATCTAATCCTAGGCGTAAAAGCATTATTAGGACTTTTCGCTATAGTTGGCTCCCTTATAACATCAAAGACTGCATCCGAATTTAAATAATCAGACAGTTCATAATAGTTTTCCATGACTGCCGATATGGTTTGAAAGGCCTCCATTGGGTCATTTGCTGTAACTGTAAATTTCATCAAGTTTGTTTGCTCTATGAGAGTAGCCTCTTTCTCAGTGGTAGGAAAATCTAGTTGCTTGAGTTTTCTAGAAATTTTTCGTCCCATAATATCAGAAGTTACTAGACTATTGAATGCATCTACCACGCTTTCTGCCACCATTTTATTTCCCTGTACATATCCTGTGCTCTGACTAGGATTTATGACATAAATGGCAGAACTAGTATATGTGGGCTGATATGCCTTCTTCAAAAAGGTAAAAGATACCATTATCCCTATACATCCCACCATTAAAACAATCCAAATGCGCTTTATTACGTCACGCACTATTGAATACAAGTTTATATTTTGAAAATTTAGTAATTTTTTCATATCTAATCCTCCACCACTACTGTAAGGTTTGTGATGTTTTCACTAAGTTTTCCCTGATTAATTATATACTCTACGTAATAACAGCCTTCTTTTTTGGTGTTTACTGTGCTCTTAGAAATTTTAACTCTACTCTTTGGAATTTTTTTCTTATTAGGGCCTATTACTGATTTAATGTAGTCTCTCTCATTAAATGATGCGCCTTTTTTTACATAGATTAGGTTTTTTTTAAGTTGAATAGTAGGTGCTTTAACATTTGTGCTTCGAATCACCACGTGCGCATTCAAAGTGATAGTATCACCTTTACTGTTAGTAACCTGTGCCACCACAGTGTTATCTCCTGTGGATGCAGTAGAAAATTCTGTAGATAACACCTTAACCTTTCTACTAATATCACCATCAATACAATCTGTGGCCCCTATTAGACTTCTTACATTTACATCGCTACTTGTCTCTACACATAATGGACTCCTAAGGAAAAACTTAGGAGGAGTGTAGTTTTTATACTGAATCTGTCTAGTAGCCTTGGACACATTTTTATCTGAGTCCTCTGCGGCATATGTAATATTACATATATGTTTTTTTCTATCTGTAAATTTAGAAATAGATTCTATAACTAAACTACCCGTTATATCCCCATCCTTATCATCTCTTGCTATAACACTATTTTTAAGTTCTCTTTCACTGGCGTCTACATCCACTGATATCTTTTTAGGTCCAATTTCTATAATAGGCGGATTGGTATCAAGAGACATCTTAAAATTAGCCCACTTAAACACAAAAATAGCTGTGGCTATAAAAAACACTATTATTGCTATCGGTTTAATAAATCTCATTATTCCTCCATTTCTGGTAATTCTTGTTTAACCATATCTAATGCCGCCTTAATATCATTTTGCATATCGAAGTATTGATACATTCCTAATCTACCGCCAAAAAGAATCTTTTCTTCGTTATTAGATAATTCTTTATACCTATTATACAAAGCATTGTTCTTTTCGTCATTAATTGGATAATAAGGATCATCTCCCTTTTGCCAAGTGGCAGGATACTCTCTTGTTATTACGGTATGAGGAATGCTTCCTTCATTTTCCCCTTGGCATCCAAATTCGAAATGCTTGTGTTCAATAATTCTTGTATAAGGAATTTCATATTCGGTGTAGTTAACTACTGCATTTCCTTGATAGTTTTCACATTCTAATCTTTCATGCTCAAATCTTAAACTTCTATATTCAAGTTCTCCATAACAATAATCATAATACTCGTCTATCATCCCAGTAAACAAAATTTTCTTTGCACACGATTCAAATTCTTCTCTATTATCAAAAAAATCTGTGTCCAATCTAACTTCAATGCCATCAAGCATTTTTTCTACAATCTGAGTATATCCACCTATCGGAATACCTTGGTACTTATCGTTAAAATAGTTGTTATCATAAACCATTCTTACTGGTAATCTTTTAATAATAAAACTTGGTAATTCACTACATGGTCTTCCCCATTGTTTGCCAGTATATCCTTTTATTAATTTTTCATAAATATCTGTTCCAACCATAGAGATGGCTTGCTCTTCTAGATTTTTAGGTTCAGTTATCCCTGCTTCTTTTACTTGCTCATCTATCTTTGCCCTAGCCTCTTCAGGGGTTTTTACTCCCCACATTTTATTGAATGTATTCATATTGAATGGAAGATTATACAATTCATCTTTATAGATTGCTACTGGTGAGTTTGTGAATCTATTAAACTCAGCAAATTGTTGTATATACTCCCATACCTTATCGCTGTCTGTTCTAAAAATATGTGCACCGTACTTATGTACATTTATTCCATCTTGGTTTTCGGTATACATAGTTCCTGCCAAGTGATCTCGTTTTTCTATAACCAAAACAGAATGGCCTCTTTTTTTTGCTTCATAAGCGAAAATGCTTCCAAACAATCCCGCTCCTACTACTAAATAATCGTACATATTGTCTCCTATTTAATTATTCTTTAATACTGTTCTTATTCTATCACTAATTGCATAATAGCACATAGCTAAAATATAGCACAATGCAAATACAATTATAGGCATAATCCATAAAACTACTTTGTTGTCCATTCCTGCTTTATCGAAAATAGCTAACACAATATCTCTAACAATTATATGAGCTATGTAAATAAAAAAGCAAAATCTTTCACCCACTTTATTTATGATAGGGATCTTAATTAAGTCAGGTTTTTCAACGGCGAATATAAACAATGCAACGGAGACTATTACTGTTCCCACAAAAACTTCTAGCGGTACGACTAATCTCTCCGCAAAACTCATAATCATTCCTATGATTGCTGCCACAATCATATATTTAGGTTTAAATGTTTTTACAATTTTTTCCTGATAATCATGAATAAAATATCCGATGGTAAAAAATGGCAATCCCATAAAAAACCAATTTCGAAAATAGTTAATATTTATCTCTTCTGGTATTGTATGATTATACTGGATGAAAGCTCTTGTAAAAATACCGATAAATAAAATTACGATGGCCAGTATGTATATTACATGTTTGTTTTTTACTTTTGCTATTATTAACCAAATCAAATAACAATAAAGTAATGCATTTAAGAACCATAAGATTCCACAAAATGGATTAATATTCAATACTAGAGTGTTAAAAAAATTAAAATTATGAACACTTTTTTCTATACTATTTAATAAGTTCGGTATATGTCCATTCTTAATAAGCGGATCTACCACCCACTGCCATATAACATAAATCAATGTCGCTATGACTATTAATTTAAGTATATGTATTATTTTTTTAGTTAAAACTTTTGTATAATCTACATTTTTTTCTTTGTAAGTAAAGTAACCTGACA
>CAMOYI010000061.1 GCA_946629885.1 uncultured Mycoplasmatota bacterium
TGGCATAGTAGGATTAGAAAAGACTACTAAGAAAGACATAATAACGGGCGAAAATATAACTAATCCAAAAACAGCTGACTCTATAGTTACATATGGACTATTATTATTTAGTCTAATAATATCAACTGCACTTGTAGTTTTAAGAATTAGAAAATTAAAAGAAAACTAAAACCGAGATTTACATCTCGGTTTTTTATAATATTTCCTCGTCGAAACCAACTTTAGATTTTGTAACATATATAGGTCTATTCTTAGTTTCTATAAATGTCTTTGATAGGTATTCACCTAATATTCCGATCGATATCAATTGTATTCCCCCAATAAATAGTACGACGCATACGATTGTTGCAAATCCTGGAGTATCAACACCTAGTATTATAGTTTTAACTATTATGTATATTAAATAAATGAAACCACTTAACGATGTTATAAGTCCCATGATAGTGGCAACTCGAAGTGGTTTTACTGAGAAACCTATAATTCCTTCTAGAGCGTATTTGAACGATGCCTTAAAGTTAAACTTTGTAACGCCACTTGTCCTTTTTCCGACTTCGTATTCCATAGTTTTGGTATTAAAACCAATCCAACTGAATATCCCTTTTGAAAATCTGTTTCTTTCCGATAAACTTAATATTGCGGCTTTTACATTTTCACGAAACATTCTAAAGTCACTTGCATCCTCAGTAAATTTGATATCGCTAAGTACATTGATGATTTTATAAAACATCTTAGCAAAAGTTCTCTTAATTAATGAACCGGACTTTCTCTTTTTTATTATCATTGCGACTTGATCATAGTCTGGATTCTTATCCAAAAATGTGAGCATTTCCAATAGATATTTTGGATTTTGTTCCATGTCTGCATCTATTATCGCTGTGTATTCACCTGTAGAGTGCTCAAGTCCTGCGTATATCGCAGCATCCTTACCAAAGTTTCTAGAAAAATTGATTATTCGTACATGCTCTTCATCTCTTTTGTGAATAGAAGCCATGACTTTTTCTGTCTTATCAGTAGATCCATCATTTATGAAGATTATCTCATAGTTTATATCGTTAAAGACATTTTTAATATTTTTATATATGTTATCGATATTTCCTTCTTCGTTATATGCTGGAACTAAAATAGTGAGTTTCATATTATTCCTCCTCGATTTAATTATAATTTTTTTAATGAATTTTGTAAATAGAAAAAGGGGTGAAAACCGTGCTATATGTGAATATAAATCGATTAACATTGCCACATATGGAAAAAAAGTATTAAAAGATTTGTAATAAATACAAAAAAATGATATGATTATTATGGTGATGTTAGATGAAAAAGAATAAATTAATCTTATTATTGATTGGAATTTTATTAATTGCAGGCGTAGGGGTAGTGGCATACTCTTTTTTAAACAAGGAAAAACCAAAAGATAATATAAGAGAACAAGAGAAAGAAAAAGAACCGGAGGTCATAGAGCCTGTTAAGAAAGTTGAAATAATCGATTTAGATAGCAAGTCTAGACCACTAGCTGTAATGATTAATAACAACAGTGCCGTATGGAAGTATCAATCTGGTTTGAATGATGCATATATAGTTTATGAACTCCTAGTAGAAGGTGGAATCACTAGGGAAATGGCACTATTTAAAGATAGTAGTGCTCCAAAAATCCAAAGTATCAGAAGTAGTAGACATTACTATTTGGATTATGCAATGGAAAACGATGCCATCTATGTACACTGGGGATGGAGCCCACAAGCACAGAGCGATATAAGAAGCTTGGGCATCAACAATATAAACGGTCTTACATATGAAAATACATATTTCTTTAGAGATAAAACAGTCTCTGCTGGCTATGAACATAAAGGTTATACTACTATGGAATATATGAATAAAGCAATAGAGAGACTTAAGTACAGAACTACGAGTGATAAAGCTAACTTACTAAACTATAGCGTCGATTCTTTAGACCTTGCAAGTAAGGAAAATCATCAAGGTGCTGATAATGTTGCCTTGAAGTTCAGCAGCTATACAGTAAAGTTTAAATATGATAAAGAAAATGGCATTTACTTAAAGACTCAAAATAATACTGATATGTATGATTATACTACTAAAGAGAGAATGAACACTAAAAATATCATAGTTTACCAAGTCAACTATTCTAGACTTCAAGGAGATAATAAAGGCAGATTAAATATGAATAACATCGGTAGTGGAAAAGGGTACTTCATAAGTGAAGGTATTGCAGTGCCAATAACATGGTCTAAATCTAGTAGAAGTGAACAGACAAAGTACAAATTTGAAGATGGTACAGATTTAGTTGTCAACGATGGAAGAACATATATCGAAGTATTACCTAATAATGGTTCTATCACTATAACTGCTGATGTTCCACAGAATGTTCCACAAGAAAATGAAAATGGTGAAGCATAATGGAAGAATTTATTGCAAATAATTTTACATATGTATTACTTAGTGCAGTATTTATAATACTCATATTAATTGGTTATATGGTCGATAAAGCAAGAATAAATAAGGTTAAAAGCGAATATGAGAAAAAAGCAGAAGCTAGCCAATTAAATATTCCAATATCTAATGCTATCGACACTAATACTAATGATATCGTCTCGGTAAACAACGAAACAAAAGACAATAATTAGATAGGAGGACTATAATGACTTTATCCGGAATATGGGGTATAATCACAAAGATTTTAGACGTTTGTATCGTTTGGTATCTAGTGTATTTTATATTAAAGAATCTTAGAAATAACATTAAAATGGTTCTCATTTTTAAAGGAATCATCATCATAATAATACTAAAATTGTTGAGTAATCTTCTAAATCTTGTTACGTTGGGTCTGCTTTTAGAATACGTTATAATGTGGGGACCGCTTGCTCTCATCATTATTTTCCAACCAGAAATAAGAACTGTATTAGAACAGCTAGGTAGAAGTCAATTGTTAGGCCGCCATAAAGCACTAACTGGTGACGAAAGAGAAAAGATTACTAATGAAATAATCGATGCGATAGAGTACTTAAGAAAAAATAGATTCGGTGCGCTAATTGCTATTGAAAGGAATGTCAGTCTTCAGGAATATATAGCGCCAGCAACTAAAATATATGCAGATATATCATCTGCAATTCTCGAATCAATTTTTTATCCTAATAGTGCATTACACGATGGCGGTGTAATTATTCAGGGAACAAAACTAACATGTGCTGGATGTGTATTTAAAACGAGTATGGACAACAAGCTTAATAAAAGTCTTGGAACGAGACATAGAGCAGCACTCGGTTTGGCAGAAGAATCAGATGCTATCGTTTTAATCGTCAGTGAAGAAACAGGTAGAATAAGCATAGCAATGGATGGTGCGATGAATTACAACTTGAGCTTAGAAGAATTTAAGCGTGAGTTATTTAATGCTCTATCTCCAAAGACAGAAATATTCTATGCAGCCGATGATGGAGGCGATGATAATGAATAAAAAGAAGAAACTCAAATTTAAGGGCATGAGCAAGATTGGTAAAAGTATTTACAAACTAATAGATAAAATATTGATTACGCCTCTTAGCAGAGTTGTGTATAGATTCAATAAATTCTTTAAGGCTCATACAGCGGGTTTAGATGGATTATTGAATAATACCAGAGCACTTATAATTATTTCGCTCGTAATATCATTTGGAATATTCTTTTTTGTAAGTATTAGATCTGTTAACATAGTTGAAACAGAAAGTGAAATACTTTCTAGCCAACCTGTAAATGCAATATATAATGAAGAAAAATATGTAGTAGAAGGTATACCGGAAACAGTAGATATTATATTGATGGGTAGAAAAAGTGATTTATATCTTGCAAAACAGTTGGGAGATCATAAAATTGTACTAGATCTTAGCGATTATAAGACTGGAGAATATACAGTTAAACTCAAATATAATCACTCAGTTGCATCTATATCATATAAATTGGATCCATCGAGTGTAACTGTCAAAATAAGCGAAAAACAAAGTGCAGTTAGAACTCTTACTTACGATTTAGTCAACCAAGATAAGCTAGATAGTAAATTGAATGTAAGTGAGGTAAAACTCAATGAAAGCGAAGTATACGTCAAAGGATCAAAGGAAACATTAGACAAAGTTGCTAGTGTAAAGGCTCTTATAGATGTTTCAACGTTGGAATTAAAAGAAGCAGGATCTTATGATATAGATACACTACCTATGGTTGCTTACGATGAAAGTGGTAAAGTTATCGACAATGTAGAAATTGTTCCACAATTTGCTAGTGCAAATATTAAGGTAGAATCTTATTATGTCGATTTGCCAGTTAGAGTAGTACCGACCGGAAAACTTGCAACAGGATATGCAATAAGCAGTGCTACATCAAGTGTCACAACTGTAAGAGTATATGGTGATCAAGCCGCAATCACTTCAATACCTTATATCAAAGCAGAAGTTGATGTCGATGGTTTAAGTGCAAATAAAGAATATAAAGTTACACTTGTTAAACCTAGTGGTGTAAGATATATGAATCAGACTACTTCTTCAGTAAATGTAACTGTTGGAACAGAAAGTACATCTGAAATAGAATTAAGTTCAATTGACTCTAGAAATTTAGGTTCTGGATATATCGCTAACCTTGTTAACGAAGAAGACTCTAGATGCGTAGTAATCGTTAAAGGTGTTGAAAGTGTTATAAAATCTTTGAATACTTCTACTGTAAAGGCATATGTCGATTTAAGTGGATATGGTCCAGGAACATATGATGTACCAGTGTTGATCGAAGGTCAAGATATGACAGTAACATATATACCAAAGGTTCAAACTATTCAGATTAAAATTACTAGTACTAATTAAAGTATAATCTCTTCTTTTAACTAATATACTTAGTTGAAGGAGAGATTTTTATATGAAAAAAATTATCAACTATGAAAAAGATTTGATTTTTAAGACAAATATCGCAGAAATTTGTTCCATCAGCCTAGAAGAGGACTTTACTATTGATGATGGAGTATTTAAGGGTGACTTTATTTTAGAAGGAGAATATAAAACTAACGAATTGAGTGTAAATAAAGAACCTTTTTCATATCGTCTACCTATAGAATACGAATTTGAGAAATCTGTTAAATATGAGACAATTAACTATGAAATTGAAAATTTTGAATATAAAGTAGAAGATGATGTATTAAATATCACAATAGATTTAGGATTAACATATGATGAAGAAAATGAAGATATTCCTCTAATAACTGAAGAAGAATTAAATTTAGAAATGCCAAGAGAAAGCATGGAAGAGACAATAACGAGTGATACACTTGAAAAAGAAGAAAAAAGTATTATAAAGAACGACTACAGCGAAGAAACATTCACTAAATATCATGTACATATAGTAAGGTCCGAAGATACGTTAGATTCTATCGCTAAAAAGTACGGTACTACAATTGATAATATAAAGAAGTATAACGATGTAGATAACATCGAATTGAAATCCAAATTGATAATACCAGAATGCGACAATGACTAGCTTAGAATTAGTAACAGATCTTTATAAACCGTATAGAATTACTAAAAAAATGAAGTGTACCATCATTGAGTCAATGGATGGTACTTTTGTAGTAAAAGCAAAATCTAATAAGGATCTAAATAGTATTTTTAATTACTTAGACAGTAGAGACTTTTATAATCACCCAAAACTGGTTGATTCATCGAGAACGGACATAGATATATTCGAATATATCGAAGATTCCGAGTATATGAGTAATCAAAAAATTATTGATCTTATAAAGGTAGTCGCATCTCTTCACTCTAAGACGACTTATACAAAAGAAATAACAGAAGACAAATTCAAGGAAATATATGAAACAATTAATGATAACATGATCTACTACGAAAAAAAATATGATAATATTGTCTCTAATATTGAAGAAGAAGTATTTATGAGTCCAAGTCATTATCTATTTATAAGAAATTACTCTAAACTAAAGAACAATTTAGCTTTTTGTAAAAAAGAATTAGACAAATGGTATGACTTAGTTAATGGAAAAAGAGAGATGCGTATCTGTACAATACATAACAATTTATCGTTAAGTCACTTTTGTAAAAAGGATAAAGAAGTGCTGATTAGTTGGAATAATGTAACACAGGACACGCCTCTATTAGATATATATAAACTCTATTTGAACGAAGGAATGAATGTAAATTTTAATACAGTTTTATCTACATATTTAAAAATTTACCCTCTTGAAAGTGATGAATTAAAACTTCTCTTAATTCTTATCGCTATGCCAGTTGAAATAAATATTGATGGTGACGAATTCAATTCGTGCAAAGAGCTATCCAGAATATTTGATTCGATATATAGATCAGAACAACTAATAAGGCCTTATTATCTTGTAGATGACGAAATACAGAAGCAATAATTCAACTAATAAGACTAGTGTGTTGAATCTAATTGGAAATATTAAGACAAGTATTACATGCCATAGTACCATACATGCCAGTATCACTGCCAATATAAACCAAATAAAACCTCTATAGAATGGACCTTTATACATATAATCACCTACCATATACTATGAAATTTAGGCAAAAGATGTCAAAAAAATGGATGTTTTACAATTTTTTGACATTTTTTTGTGAGAAAAAACAAAATCACCCGGTATAATATATATTTAGAGGGTGATTTTATGAACGGAAGTGAGAATAGCGAATTCAAGAGAATTCAAAGTCAAGCTAATATTGTCGAAATAATAGGTTCATATGTCAACCTAGAAAGTCATGGTAAAAACTTTTTTGGAGTATGTCCGTTTCATGATGACCATAGTCCAAGTATGAGTGTTTCTAAAGAAAAACAGATATATAAATGCTTTGTATGTGGCGCTACCGGAAACGTATTCAACTTTATAGAGAATTATTTAGGGATTCCTTTTTTAGAAGCAGTTAAGATAGTCGCTGATAAAGTCGGAATAAATTTTACAATAAAGAAAAATGATCAAGATTCTAAAAATCAAAAATATTACGACATAATGAATCTAGCAACCCTATATTATCAAAACAATTTGAGAACCAAACAGGGTGAAGAAGCTCGTGAATATTTGCATAAGCGAGGTCTAAGCGACGAAGTTATCAAAGACTTCGGTATAGGTCTATCATTAAGTGAATCGGATAGCTTATACAAGCTTTTAGAAAAAAAGAATATATCTAAAAGTGATATGCAATCGTTAGGTCTTATCGCAGAAAGTGAAAGAGGAGTATACGATTTATTTAGAAATAGAATTATGTTCCCTCTTTTTAGTCCAACTGGAAAAGTAAATGGTTATAGCGCAAGAATTTACCACGGAGAAGATGCGAGTAAATATATAAACACAAGAGAGACAGTTATCTTTAAAAAAAGAGAAAACTTATACAATTATCATTTAGCATCCCAAGCTGCTAGAAAAGAAAAATTTATCGTCATATGTGAAGGGCAAATGGATGCGATTAGAGTATACAGTGTCGGTATTAAGAATGTCGTTGCAACGATGGGAACAGCACTTGCAAAGGAACAAATCGATTTGCTTAAGAAACTGGGCGTAAAAGTAATAATTACGATGGACAGCGATAATGCCGGTGAACTCGCGACGATATCGATCGGAGAGAGTTTAATGAAAGAAAAAATAGATGTCGGCATAGTAAGATTGTCAGGAAAAAAAGATCCAGATGAATATATTCTTGCTTACGGAGTAGAGGCATTCAGGGATAATCTTAAAAATCCCATATCATTTCCAGAATTTATGGATATAGTTTATAGAAAGAATAAGAATCTAAATAATCCGGTTGAACTTACTAATTATATAAACGAGATGCTTTCTATGCTTACAAATATCTCAGATGATTTATTGACAGAGGTAACCATTAATAAGTTGGCCAGTGAATTTCATTTAGATAAAGAACTCTTAAAGAGTAGAACGGTAACTCAAGAAAAAGTAGAAGAGTTACACATCGATAATAAAAAGGAAGAAATTATTCCATCGAAGGAAAAGACGAATAATAAATTTAATAGAGCTTTAATGACTATGCTTTATTACATGATGAATAGCACAGATTGTATGAGACTGTTTATGCATTATCAGTTAAAATTGCCTAAAAATCGTTATAGACTTGTTGCAAATAATTTGATATACTATTTTGAACTTGAAAGGGAGATTGATTTTGCAGATTATTTGACTTTTACTGAAAGCTATCCCGAAGTTAGCGAAGTAGTGAAGGAAATAATTAGAGAAATACATGTGGATGAATTTAATGAAGCTGATATGGAAGCAGTTTTAAACATAGTAAAAGGAGCACTAGACAAAGAGAAAATCAAAGAATTAAAAGAACAGATGAAGAAAGAACTAGATATGAATCGAAAGAAAAGATTATTCGAAGAAATAATAAACATTAAAAAAGGATGTGTTAGTGATGGTAGAAATTAAAACATTAGAAGAAAGAATTCAGGATTTATTAGAACTAGGAAAAAAAGAAGGAGTTATAACTTTTGAACAGTTAGCAGAATCTCTAAAGGGATTGGATATCGATGGAGATTCACTAGATAAGCTATACAACATTTTAGTTGAAAACAACATAATGGTAATATCTGATAGTGAAGAAGATTCAGGGAATGAGAAAGAGAGAAAAGATGAAGTAACTCTATTGTCCGATGAGGCATTAACTAAAGATATAAACATCAATGACCCTGTTAGAATGTATCTAAAAGAAATAGGTAGAATTAGTCTATTGTCACCTAAAGAAGAGACAGATTTGAGTATTAGAGTATCTGAAGGGGATGAAGAAGCCAAAAAGTTACTTGCAGAATCAAACTTACGTCTAGTAGTATCTATTGCTAAAAGATATGTTGGAAGAGGTTTACTATTTTTGGATTTAATTCAAGAGGGTAATATAGGTCTTATGAAAGCAGTTGAAAAATTTGATTATGATAAGGGATTTAAATTTTCAACTTATGCAACTTGGTGGATAAGACAAGCTATCACTAGAGCCCTTGCAGATCAGGCGAGAACTATTAGAGTTCCAGTTCATATGGTAGAAACTATCAATAAAATGGCTAGAATTCAGCGCCAATTGACACTAGAGTTAAATCATGAACCTAGCGAAGATGAGATTGCGAAAAAAATGGGAGTATCTGTCGAAAAAGTTAGAGAAGTAATGAAAATAAGTCAGGATCCAGTAAGTTTAGATACACCAATAGGAGAGGAAGAAGATTCTCATTTTGGAGATTTCATACCGGATAAGACTAGTCATATGAGTCCAGAAGAATATGCTACAAATGAGATCCTTAAAGAACAGATAAAAGAAGTGTTAAAGACTTTGCAAAAACGCGAACAAGAAGTTTTGGAGTTAAGATTTGGACTATTGGATGGAACTTGTTATACGCTTGAAGAAGTCGGTAAGAGATTTAATGTAACAAGAGAGAGAATAAGACAAATAGAAGCTAAGGCTTTAAGAAAATTAAGACATCCTTCCAGAGCTAAAAAGTTGAAAGATTTCTTGGGTGATGAATAATGATCAAGATAAGTGAACGACTAAGAAGCTTAGTAAAGTACATTAATAGTGAAGATAAATTGATGGATGTAGGGTGCGATCACGCACTATTGGATATATATCTAGTACAGAGTAATACTATTGATAAAGTTGTAGTATGCGATGTTAACCCGAATGCACTACAAAATGGTATAAACAACATTGAAAAATATGAATTGACAAATAATATTATTCCAGTTTTGGGTTATGGAATTGAAAAAGCCAACATATATCACATAGATACAGTTCTTATATCAGGATTGGGGTCTAAAAACATTATAGAAATACTCGATGGCCCTAATCTAAATTCAATCTATAAACTCATTTTACAATCTAATAATAATCACTATGAATTGAGAAAGTTTTTAGCGGAAAAGGGATTTATAATCTACGATGAAGAAGTTGTAAAAGACGGGAAAAAGACTTATATCAACATATTCGCAGTAAGAGGGGAATATCCTAAAGTTTATAGTGAACTAGAATATGAATTTGGTCCAATTATGAGTAAAGACCCAGTAAATCTAGAGTACTATAGACAGCTCTTAGAAAATTACGAGGATTTACTGTTTTCGACTAGGAGCGACGAAATAAGGACTAAAGTTAAATACTTGGAGCAAATAATCGATTCGCTTGTAAAAGCAAACGATTTATAATATAATAAAACACGTGAAAGAAGGAAAAATATGAAAAACGTACATAACATAACAATTACAATAGAAAATGAAGAATGGAGCAATATACTAGATGCAACATTCAAAAAGAAAAACCAACAAGTAACTATATCAGGATTTAGAAAAGGGCATGCTCCAAAGGATGTTTATATAAAAAAGTTTGGAATTGAATCTCTATTCATGGACTCTGTCGATGAAGCATTAGAAATTGCCTATAAAAAAGCATTAGAAGAAAGTAAGTTAGTGCCTGCTTGTGAACCAAAGGTAGATATAAAGGGAATCGATGAAAAACACGTAGAATTAGAATTTACTATCATCACTAAACCTGAAGTAAAACTATCTAGTTATAAAAAATTGGGAGTTAAAAAGGGAGAAGTAAAGGTAACAAAAGAAGAAGTTGAAAAAGAATTAAACGATCTTAGAACTAGATTTGCTGAAATAGTTGAAAAAGAAAACGGCGATGTAGAAGAAGGAAACATCGCAGTCATAGATTTCGAAGGATTTGTCGATGGCAAAGCGTTTGATGGTGGAAAAGGTGAAGAATATCCACTTGAAATTGGTTCTAATACATTTATTCCAGGTTTTGAATCACAATTAATTGGGGCAAAAAAAGGTGAAACAAGAGAAATAAACGTTAAATTCCCAGAAGAATATGTCGAAGAACTTAAGGGAAAAGATGCAATGTTTAGAGTAACCGTTAAAGAAATAAGATCTAGAGTTTTACCAGAATTAAATGAAGAATTCTTCAAAGACTTGGGATACGATGATGTTAAGACAGAAGAAGAATTGAATAAAAAGATAGAAGACCAGATAACTGAACGCAAGGCTAGAGAAGTAGAAGATAAGTATATCGACGACTTGATGAATGCCGCAATTGAGAAGATGAGCGTAGATATTAACGAAGAAATCATTCACGATGAAATACATAGAATGATGCATGACTTATCTCATAGATTAGAGATGCAGGGTATTACTCTTGAAAATTACTTCAAGTTTAGCGGAATAACTGAAGAAGCCTTTCATGAACAAGCTAAACCAGAAGCAATTAATAGAATTAAATCTAGATATCTATTAGATGAAATCATCGAAAAAGAACACCTAGAAGCTACTGATGAGGAAGCTATGGCCAATGCAGAAGAACAAGCTAAGAGATATGGAACTACTGCAAATGAAGTAATTGAAATGTATGGTGGACTAGAAGTTGTAAAATACGATGTCCTAATTCATAAAGCAATTAAAGTTTTAGAGGAAAACTAGATGCACGATTAGTGCATTTTTTCTTTTCTAAAAATACTATTTGTATTATAATACATATCGAGGTTTTATTATGAAATTGAGCGATATTAACTATGATGACTTAAGTCCAATGATGAAGCAATATTATGACATTAAGATAAATTATCAAGATATTCTTTTATTTTATAGACTAGGTGACTTTTACGAGCTATTTTTTGAAGATGCAAGCCTTGCAAGTAGACTTCTTGGTTTAACTCTCACAGGAAAGAATGCAGGATTAAAAGAAAGAGTACCTATGTGTGGAGTTCCATATCATTCTGTAAAAACGTATATACAAGATGCATTAAGCAAGGGGTATAAGGTTGCAATTTGTGAACAAGTAGAAGACCCCAAAAGTGCTAAAGGAATGGTAAAACGCGAAGTAACTGAAGTAATTAGTAAGGGTACCATGACTGATTTAGAATTCTTAGATAATAAAGATACTAACTACTTGGGAAGCATATTAGAATACCCTTCTAGCTATGTAGTTACATATGCTGATATATCTACTGCAGAACTAAATGTAACTTGCATAGATAAAAATAAAAACGGCATTGTAAATGTCGTACTAAATAATAACTTCAAAGAACTTGTCGTTGATGATACCTTAGATATAGAAATCGTAAATCTCTTTAAAAATATTTACAATATAGACATAACTATAGAAAACGGGTTGATCGATGGGAACGATGAGCTATTAAAGAATATAACAGATCCTAAGATGAAAAAGGGCTTAAGGCACCTTTTATACTATCTAAATGTACGAGAATTAAAGGACATATCGCACTTTAATAAAGTAAATATAATCGACATGGAAGAATACTTAAGTATGGATATACATACTATAAGAAATTTGGAATTATTTGAGACATTGAGACTAAAAGAACGTCAAAATTCTCTAATCTGGCTTATAGATAAATGCAAAACTAGTATGGGTTCTCGTAAACTAAAAAAATGGATGTTAAAGCCACTTAGAGATAAGTTAAAGATTACTGATAGATATGATAAGATAGACACACTAAACAAAAGTTTTATCGAAAGAAGTGAACTATCAAATTATTTATACGAAATATATGATATCGAACGACTATGTGGAAAAGTCAACTGCGGATCCGCTAATGCAAGAGACCTATTACAACTGTATAATTCTTTAAAAGTCTTACCTGACATTAAAAAAATTATAAAATCTATAGGTTTTAGCTATGAAATCGAGGAATTTAGCGATCTATGCAAATTAATTAAAGATTCGATCAGCGAAGAAGCACCGATTACATTAAGAGATGGCGGATTAATAAAAGAAGGGTATTCTCGCGAGTTGAATGAGTTAAAAGAAATCCGCAAAGGTGGAAAGAACTTTATCGCTTCTATCGAAAAGGATGCTCAAGAAAAAACAGGAATATCTAACCTTAGGGTAAGTTATAATAAGGTTTTTGGCTACTTTATAGAAGTTACTAAAGGAAATATCGATAAAATTAAACCAGAATTAGGCTGGGAAAGAAAGCAGACATTAGTAAATGCCGAAAGATACATAAGTCCAGAACTAAAGGAAAAGGAAGATTTAATACTTAATGCAGAAGAAAAAATAATAGAGTTAGAATACCAACTTTTTATCGATATTAGATCTAAAGTAAAAAGTGTAATTCATGAATTAAACGAAATGGCTGATACAATAAGTGAAATCGATGCACTAGTAAGTCTATCTGTCGCAAGTGAAGATTTGAAGTTAGTAAGGCCAACATTAAATGATAATCATACAATCGATATACTCGATGGTAGACATCCTGTAGTAGAGCATGTAAGCAAAAAAGAGTATGTCCCAAACGATATTATAATGAATAATGAAACTAACATATTGTTGATAACAGGTCCTAATATGAGTGGTAAAAGTACTTATATGAGAGAACTTGCAATAATAGTAATACTCGCCCAAATGGGGTCATTTGTACCGGCAAAAAGTGCCAATTTACCAATATTCGATAAAATATTCACTAGAATTGGTGCTAGCGATGACTTAGTAAGTGGAGATTCTACTTTTATGATCGAGATGAAAGAAGCTAATAACGCAATTACCAATGCTACTAAAGATAGTTTAATTTTATTCGACGAATTAGGAAGAGGTACTAGCACATATGATGGTATGAGTATTGCAGAATCTATACTCGAGTATATCGCTGATAAATTAAAGTGTAAGACGCTATTCTCAACTCATTATCATGAACTTACTAGTATGGAAAAAGAACATATCGGTATTAAAAATGTTCACGTCAGTGCAGAAGAACACGATGGTGATATAGTATTTTTACACAAAGTAAAAGATGGCTTTGCAGACAAGTCGTACGGTATACATGTTGCAAAACTATCCGGTATGCCAAAAGAAATTACGAATAGAGCCAGTGAAATACTTAAAGTATATGAAAACAAAGAGCAACCAATCATAAAAGAGCAGATCTGCTTTGATTTTAGTGAAGAAAAACAAAGTGAAGTAGAAGAATATCTGAGTACAATCGACATCAATAACATTACGCCAAGAGAAGCCATGGATATTTTATACACAATAAAAGACATGATGAAATAGACGCCAGTTTGGCGTTTTTGTTTACAATGCAGTGTAAACAATATTGAATAAAATAAGATAAAGTGCTAAACTATAATCGAAGAATAGAGGTAACTATGAAAAAAAATATTTTACTCATGAGTGTATTAATTGTGCTAACACTACTAGTAGGAAGTAAAGTTGAAGCGAAAAAAATAGAACCAGACGTAAAGCAAATTGATTATGTAGGAATATGTGATAAAAAAGACAACTGTGAATATATAACTGACTTAAATTACGAGCAGGATTTTTCAGCAGCCAATTTTAATTTTAAAGATGGAGAAATATACTTAAATAATTCTGAAATCGTAATGTATATCTATAATAATGGTATTGACGTAACTTTAAATGTGAGTGGTACAAATAAAATACACTTATTATCTAATCTAATTAATACAGAAGAGGAAGAATATAAATCATTTACTGTAAAAGGAACTGGAACACTCGAAATAGAGAAAATAAAAAAAATCAAGAAAGATGTAGATGGAGAAATATATTACGAAAAATGGGAAGTATATTCTAATGAACTAGGAAAAGGTGGTTCATGTATTGAAGGATTCCCTCATGCTATTATTGCAGAGGTTAATCCTAAATCGCATTCTCCTTATACTGCAATTATACCAGAAGAAGGGCATACGAAATCTGAATTTATAAACCTTTTCGTCAATCGAGAACGGTACTTTTATCCCGATACCGCTGGAAAGACATTTGATGATTTATATGATTATGAGCAACTAGAAGACTTATTTTGGGACCGAGACAGGGACTTAATAAATGATTTAAATGAAAGAAGAGTTTTTATAGAGGAACTATTAGATGAAGAACACCCTGATTGTGGTTATACTCGCATTAATTTTTATGAACCAATTGTAGAAGAGTATCAGTTAACTCGTGATTGGACAGAAAAATATATTATAACGTATTTAAATCGTACATTCACAGAGAATAGTTCTTACCTGTTGAGTCAAAAACCAAA
>CAMOYI010000062.1 GCA_946629885.1 uncultured Mycoplasmatota bacterium
CTTCAAGGAGAATAGAATATATAGGTAAATTTTTAGGAGCAAAAGTATACGACGACTATGCACACCATCCAACAGAAATCTATGCAACCGGAAAAGCTATCGTTAAAGAAAAACACAATGAGATATATGCGATTTTTGAACCACATACGTATAGTAGAGTAGCAAATCACAAAACTGATTTTGCAAAAGCTCTTTGTGTATTTAATCACATAATAATTATAGATATTTATGCGGCACGAGAAAAAAACATTTATAATGTAAGTTCCAATGATATTGTTGACCTTCTAATTTGCGAAGGAAAAGACGCAGTGCACATAAATGAATATGAAGATATAAGAGATTATTTAGAAAAGAACGTTAAAGAAAATGATATAATAATTACAATTGGAGCGGGAAACGTCACTAATATTGCACAAAAACTGGTTAAAGAGTCATATGAATAACTATTTATAAAAAGGGGCATCATATTAACTGTAATTTTACTAAAAAAAAGTGTTGACATTGTCAACACTATTAATATGTCAAAATATTATCAAAAATGTTATTCATTATACAAATATCCATTTTCATCTGCTTTAAGTTCTTTTAGTAATTCTTTAAACCATTTAGGCTCTTCTTTTGTGCCACTTATAAAAGCACCCGCACCGGGGCCATCAACTTCTAGTAACCACTTTGCATCTTTTACATTTCTAAAGCCCTTAAGATACGTTAAATCATTTTCATATACATAATTTATAATATCCGATGTATCCGTTTCGACAACTTTCTCGATATTATTTTCATCTTTATCGTACGAATTACGAATAATAATCAATTATAATATATTAGTTTAATTATATACTATTTTTCCATTACAAGTAATAAATTTTTATTTTTAGTAGACTTTCTTTTTAGCGTTTCTATCTCTCTTTTTTCGACTAACTTAAAACCAACTTCATATGCGATTCTAAGCCAATCATCGATCATTTTTATTCTCTTTGTATCTTCTAAGTTCACAATGTGAATTCCATTTGGTTTTGTATAAGCATATAGGTTTTGAATTAGTGGAGATACGAATTTTTTTACAAATTCTTCATAAGTTGGCCACATAATATATGCCTGTGTTGGCTCGTCTGTATATATTTCATAGTTAAAGTAGGGCGGGCTACTAAAAGATAAATCTACTTGCCCAACAAGTGAATCTATAAATTGCTCAGCTCCTTGATTAATAATTTGTGCTCTTGACTCATCTTCACCTAAAACCGTAGAAATCCAATTAGAAAATTGTAATAACCGATAATATAATTCTCTATATGGATCAACCCCTACATATCTATATTTGTAAGGACTAGTTAAAGCTCCTAACATTCTAGAACCGAATCCACATGAATAGTCAAATATAGTTGCATTTTCACAAGGCATATAGTGTTCGAAAATTTTTCTTGCAATCACAGGATTAAAGTTAGTGACTTTCCCACACATCGATGAACTGTAAAAGAAATCTCTTAAATTTGCTTCAGGGCTTTTTTGCGCATAAAAATTCGGATGTTTACCGATATAGTCTAATGCTTGTCTTAAAAGTTTATCATCATATAATATTTCGTTAGGGGAGTATCTACCATTTTTACTTTTTGCTTTATAAATCAAATCATTAAAAAAATATGCAAGGACTTTGCTAATACTTCTATTTTGTATATAAAAATTATCATGATTTAATGGTTGATTACAAAATTGCAGCAAGATTGTTTCTAATTCTTTTTCATCATATTGTATATTTATACTATCTCTAATTATATCTAAATCAACCATTTTATCCTCCCATTCTCAGCTTTATTTTATCTGTAAAACCGATCCCGCCAAATGAAATCTAAGTTTACTCTATTGAATATTGACAGTCAAAGTTTCTTGGCTTTAATTAATGCTAGGTAGTCTTTCTGCCCAGTGTAAGTTCTCGATCCAATTCAACAATGATTTAAAAGAAATATTTTCTGTGCCATTTAAAATTGTTAGACAATAGAATATGTGTTTATCGCATATTCCGTACTCCTTCGGTAATTCATCAAAAATACGTTTTTCTTTATAAAATAGAAATTGTTTTTGCCATCTTATTATCCACAATAATTAAATTTTTATTGTCTAAACAAATAAAATTGCTTCCCATATCTTTCTTTCTGATTATGATTATATCACAATTTAAATACTGATTTACTATATCAAAATTTTGCAATAATAGCCAGCTTTTTCAACAATTATTTTTTCTATAGTTTGTTATTAATTAAGAAAGTGGAACTTTATATTATTTTATTTCTATAACAGTATTTAAATGTTGTTCTCAAGTATTTATATCAAATAATCAACATAAAAAAGAAAACTTTTAGTAAGTTCCCTATATTTAAGTTCGAATTGTTCAAACAAATGCATCAATTGGTGCCTGTGAAGAAGTCGAATAACTTTTCTTACAAGGATCAATAGGTAGTAATACTTACTAACTAATACAAGGATAATACACTTTTAGTGAAATAGAGCAAAAAATGTTTCAAAACATGAAAAACTATGTTAAACTTATAGTAAGAAAGGAGTTGTGTTATGGAAAATCAAAGTAAAAATAATGGGCTATACGTTTTAGTTGGTATATTATGTGTACTAGTATTAATTTTAGGAGGATACATTGTTTATGATAAACTATTATCAAAACCTGTTGAAAACGAAAATACAGCAAATAAAAACCAATCAAATCAAACAAATGAAATTATTAATAAGCAATATCATGTTGGTGATGAGATAACATTTAACAATGAAAAGTGGCATGTAATTTCTGAATCAACTACATCAGATGATTATGTGGTTGTATTAAAAGATCAAGATTTGAATGACTTAAAACAAAAACCTTATTATGAATGTCCAAAAGAAGATGACAATGGCATTAATTGTAGTATGAAAATGTCTAATGATTATGAAAAGTCTGTCGCAAAAAAATATTTTGACAATACATATATCAATGTATTAGGTAAGACTAATCTTAAAGAAGTTAACGGTTACTATATAAGATTAATTACTGTAAATGAATTAAAATCTCTTGGATGTGATTTAAGTAGTAAAAGTTGTATTAATGCTCCAACTTGGTTAACTTCAAATATAGTTAGTTGGACAATGTCATATACTACAAGTACTCCAACAGATGATGCATCTAAAGCCACTGTATATTCATTTGGTTATGATAATTATGCTGGTACTAATGGAATTTATGAAAATGGTGTTGGAAGCACTCTTAATGTTCGACCTGTTATAAATTTATTAAAAAGCAGTATAAAATAAAACATAATTAGGCAAGAACTAGTCGTTCAAGCAAAATTATGTTTTAGGGTTTCAAAAGGAAATTTTCCCTTTGCACACCTATTGGCTCTGCCAATAGAGAAGTGTGTTTTTTATCTATTGGAAATAGAGTTTCCTTTATTTTATTAAAAGTAAATAAAAATGCACAGTATTTTTAAAATATTGTGCATTTTTATATAAAAACGAACTTAAAAAGTTCGAATAATTCAACAATGGTGCGGGTAACAGGACTTGAACCTGCACGGTGTAACCACTAGATCCTAAGTCTAGCGCGTCTGCCAATTCCGCCATACCCGCAAATAAAATGGTGGATCTTGTAGGACTCGAACCTACGACCGCCCGGTTATGAGCCGGATGCTCTAACCAACTGAGCTAAAGATCCATCAAGCTCCTTAATAATAACATAAAATTTACACGGGTGCAATATTTTTTTATTTTTTTGGGCAAAATAATGTTATAATGGGATAGAGGCATAAAGTAGTATGAAGGTAGTTATTGATAAAAGTATAATAAAATTATTGATTATTTTAGTATTAGCATTTGGTTTGAGAGCAGCATTGTTAAACCTTCGATTTGCTCATTTTATTGGATTTAATCCTAATAGAAAAGAGATACTTGTCTATAAAGACGAAGTAGTTGAGGATGGGCCCACGCTATTAAAACCTGTATTTAATGATGACTATTTAAATGGTGTTGTCGATAAATACTTGGTTAAGAACAACTGTAAGTCTTTAGATTATGATGTCTTTGTAACAGAGGAAGAGATAGTTAATCTGTATTTAAACTGTGGAGTAAGAAAAAATGTCATATACGATTATCGCAATAGAAAAACTTTATCAATCAGTGATTTAGTAAACGATAAAAAACAATTTAATGATAAGGTTAATTATCTTTTGAATTTAAAGTATCCTAGGTTTGTAAGTGGCGAAGTAGATATACTCAATTCTATTTACGATATTAACGAAACAGAATTAGAACTATTCTTTACAACTCTAGACTATGGTGAAGTTTCAGTTAAAATAAACAACAATGAAATACCGAATCTCATGAAATACGACATGAAATATGACGATATATATGAAAATGAAATATTTTCACTCGATGCAAGCAAGCCTACTATAGCGTTTAGTTTTGACGATGGACCAAGTACATATGATTTGAAGATAATCGATGCGCTAGTAGATTCCCATGCTACCGCAACATTCTTCCTTGTAGGTAATAGAATAAATAGTTTTAAAGACAGCGTTAATAAAATGATTGAAAACAATATGGAAGTCGGCAACCACTCATATAATCATAAATATATGAAAAAGATGAGTAAATCCCAAGTGGCTGATCAAATCAATAAGACTAATTTAATATATCGTGAATTGACCGGTAGAGACATGACTTTGTTTAGGCCTCCATATGGTGCAATTAATAACTCTACACTAATCGGTCCTGGTGTACCGGCAATCCTTTGGAGTATTGACACATTGGATTGGCAGAGTAGGGATAAGGATAAAGTTTATGAGATAATAATGGAAAATGCCAAAGATGGCGATATTGTTTTAATGCATAGTTTATATGAATCGACACTAGAAGCTGTCGAAATGGCCTTACCAGAATTATATAAAAGAGGATTTCAAGTAGTTTCAGTAGGTGAACTGGCCAAATTGAAAGGTAGAATATTAGTGCCTGGAACAAGCTATTTATCACTAAGAAATCAATAAAAGCTTGACTTAACAATAAAATTTGGATAAAATTATTTTGTCCTTATGGAGTAGTACTCAAGAGGCTGAAGAGGCGCCCCTGCTAAGGGTGTAGGTCGGGAAACTGGCGCGAGAGTTCAAATCTCTCCTACTCCGCCATAAGAAATATACTTCTAAACGAAAGTTTAGGAGTTTTATTTTTAAATAAAATGTGTTATATTATCTAACATGAGATGTGGTGATGGTGTGAAAAAGATCTTAGTCGGCTATGTCAGCGGTGTTCACGGTTTAAGAGGAGACTTAAAAGTAAAATCTCATTTTAGTGATTCTAATAAGGCGTTTTCTATTGGGAATGATATCTTTTTAAACGATGAAGTGCATAAAATTTCAAATTGTAAATTCTATAAGGGATACTACTTGATAACTATCGATAACTTAAAAGATATCAATTTAGTAGAACACTATAAAGGATACGATGTTTATATAGATAGAAATTCACTTAAATTAAAACCAGATGAATACATACTTGAAGACTTAATCGGGTTAACCATTCTTGATAATAATAAGAATCGTGGAGTAGTTAAAGAAATATTGAATAACGGTGTATACAATCTTTTGAATGTTGATTATGACAAACCATATATGATTCCACTAGTCGACATGTATGTTAAAAATGTAAATATTGAGTCTGGTACCATAGAAGTAAACGATATTGAGGGTTTGTTGTTATGAGAATAGATATATTGACTCTTTTTCCAAAAATGTTCGATGGATTTTTAACTGAATCGATTATCAAGCGCGCTATAAATGATGGAATAGTAAATGTAAACGTCATAAACTTTAGAGATTATTCTCCACTAAATAATAAGCAAGTTGATGACACAATTTATGGTGGTGGAGCGGGGATGTTATTGAGATGCGAACCAATATTTGAATGTATCGATAATATTAAAACCGATAAGTCAAAGATCGTTCTTTTGACTCCAGATGGTGTTACATATAAACAAAATATAGCAAAAGAATTCTCTAAAATTGAACATTTAATACTAATCTGTGGGCACTATGAAGGATTTGACGAGAGAATAAGAACACTTGCCGATTACGAAATATCTATAGGAGACTATATATTAACTGGCGGCGAAATACCTGCGATGGCAATTAGTGACTCTATAATTAGATTACTGCCGGGTGTCATTAATGAAAGTAGCTTAGACAGTGAATCTTTTGAAAACAATTTATTGGATTACCCATCTTATACAAAACCCCAAATGTATAGAGGGATGAGTGTTCCAGATGTATTGATAAGTGGAGACCATGCGAAAGTTGACACATGGAGAAAAGAACAAAGGGAAAAGAAAACTAGAGAAAAAAGACCTGACATTGTGGAGTGATATTATGGGATATACGATTTATAAAACTGATAAAAAAATTAAATTTCAAAGAAAGACTAGTTTTAATGAAGGATATACATTTAGAGGTAGACCAGCTATAACCATGTATGAAAAAGGTCTCATTAAAGAAGTATTAATAAAGAAGATAAATAACGCATTTAAGAATATAATGTCGGTGCTTTTAAGTGTTAGAGATGATGATGATGACGATGACGATGAGACAAGAACAAATGAATTAGAGATTAGAATCGAAACTTTAAGAACTCTATTAATTGATAAATATTTTCCATTTATTGGCAATTCCCGTACAAATGCTTACTTGAGCAAGTTAGAAGAAATAGAGGATAAAATATATAGAAAAGAAAATAAAAAATCGAGAAGAAGATGACACGATGTGACATATTACATGTCACATTTTTTTTATACTATCGCCGGTGAGTAAAATGGTATACATCGATATAGTAATTTTAATAAATCTAGTATTCGATTTTACTTTAATAAATTTAGTAGATCTTTTATTAAAGAGAAATTCACAAGTTTATAGACTTCTTTTGGCCGCCATCGTAGGTGAAGCATCCTTAGTTACTCTATTTATAAATTTTTCAAATATAGAGGGATTCATTTTTAAGGTATTATTAGGTACAGGTATGTGCATAGTAGCATTCGGATATAAAAATACTAAATATACACTCATAAATTCTATCTATTTGTATCTATCAGGCATTATTCTGGGTGGATTTATGACTTATATCTATAATGAGTTTAAAATCAACAGGGATTATTCCATAAAATACATTATAGTACTTATTTTAGGTCTTGTATTTATATTTATATACTATAAAAGTATAATAAGATTTAAAGTCGATTACAGAAATAGGTATAAAGTAGAAATAGATTATAGTGGTATTCATTATGAAGGTATCGGTTTTTTAGATAGTGGCAACAAACTCATAAGTCCTTATAGTGGTAAACCAATTATACTTGTCGAAAAAGAGTATATATCGCTACACAGACTTAAAATTATTCCTATTCCATACAGTGCCTTAAATTATACTGGGATTATAAATTGCTTTAAACCTGACAATGTAGTCATTAATGGAAAACATATAGATGATATTTTAATCGGTCTTAGCGATAAAAGTTTTAACATAGAAGGAGTCAGTATTTTACTTAATGCTAAAGTGGAGGGAATATGAAATTTATAAAATGGTTAATAGCACTCTTTAAAGAAAAAAGTAGTAACTGTTTCTTTGTGGGAAGTAGCGATGCACTCCCACCACCTTTGACAAATGAAGAAGAGTTAGAATTGTTGATAAAATGTAAACAAGGCGACATGGAAGCGAGAAACATTTTAATAGAGCACAATCTAAGGTTGGTCGTATTTCTTGCCAAAAAGTTTGACGGCACAGGTTACGATTTAGAAGATTTAGTCAGTATTGGATCTCTTGGGCTAATCAAAGGAATAATGACCTATAAGATAGATAAAAATATTAAACTGGCCACATATGCTTCTAGGTGTGTGAATAACGAAATCTTAATGTTCATAAGAAAAAATAAAAATCGAAAGACAGAGGTGAGTTTTGAAGATGCATTGAATTATGATGCTGAGGGGAACGAACTACATTTAGAAGATATAATGGGTACATCCACCGAAGTAGTACATGAAGAAACACAATTAAAGTTTGATAAAAAAGAACTTTCAGAACGACTAATGGAGTTACCTAGTAGAGATAGAGAAATAATGGAATTGAGATATGGATTAAATAATAAAGAAGAGTATACCCAAAAAGAAGTGGCTGAAATGTTAGGGATTAGCCAATCATATATCTCACGCATAGAGAAGAAAGTAATCAAAAAATTGAGAAGTGTTATGAATATTAATGTTTAAAAATTAAAATAATCCCCATTACTAATACGTAAGGGGATTTAATATGGCAAAATTTAAAGTAGATATAACAGGGTTAGATACTAATAATATAAAAGTATTATCAAATGAAGAGATGAATGAACTCTTTATTCGGATGAAAAAAGGGGATAATGACGCAAAAGAGAAATTGATCAATGGTAACTTAAAGCTTGTTTTAAGCATCATATCCAAGTTTAGACATAAATCAATTGATATGAATGATATGTTTCAAGTCGGATGTGTAGGCCTAATCAAAGCGGTTGATAATTTTGACTTATCTTATGGAGTTATGTTTTCGACATACGCTGTTCCACTAATTATAGGGGAAGTAAAAAGGTTGATAAGATCTAATAATAGTATTAGAGTCGCTAGAAGCATTAGAGATTTAGCATTTAGAATACTCAGTTTTAAGGAGGAATATTCAATAATTTATGGTATAGAACCGACAAATGAAGTAATCTCTAGAGAATTAAAGATAGAACCTTATGAAATCAAATTAGCCCTAGATTCTATGGTAGAACCACTAAGCATATATGAACCAATTTATAATGATGGAGGAGATACTATTTATTTATTGGACCAAATAAGTGATCCAAAAGAAAAGAAAATCGATAAAGATATGCTCATTGCTCTCGATAATGCACTTAAAAAAATAAATCAGAGGGAACGAGAAATATTGATAGAAAGATACATAGTGGGGAAGACACAAAGTGAAGTTGCTGCCTTACATAATGTCAGTCAGGCTCAAATCTCTAGGTTAGAAAAAAGTGCCATAAAAAACATGAAAAGACTATTGGAATAATATAATTGATTAGGTGGTAATATGAAAATGAGTGAACTCCAAGCAAAAGACGTGGTAAATATATTCGATGGTAAACGAATTGGAAGAATAAGTGATATCGTAGTTAGTGAAACTGGAGAAATAATGTATTTAGTAATAGAACCTGTAAAAATGTTAAAAAGATATACTTCTTTTGCTAGCGAAACGAGCATTAAGTTCAATCAAATAGTTAAATTTGGCTCAGACGTTATACTTGTCGATTTAAAAAAATAATAGTATAATTTTTTTAGGTGGACTTAATGAATAAAAAAATATTGATAATGACAATTGTCTTTTTATTGTTAGACCAGACAAGTAAAATTATTATAGATAGTACTCTTAAATTATATGAAACGGTTACAGTTATTAAAGGCCTCTTTTACATATCTAGAGTTAATAACACTGGAGCAGCATTCAGCATATTAGAAGGAAAAACTTTTCTATTGGTTATAGTTAGTCTGATTGCAATTTTAGTTCTAATAAAATACATGAATGAATTTAAAAAAACACGACTCGGAAATATATCATTTAGCATGTTATTATCTGGTATTTTTGGCAATTTAATCGATAGAGTATTTCTAGGGTCAGTTCGAGACTTTTTAAAGTTTAACATCTTTGGATATGAATTTCCAATCTTTAATGTAGCAGACATTTTAATAGTCATAGGAGTTATACTTCTAGCGATATGTATTTTTAGAGGTGATGACAAAAATGAAAATATCAGTAAGTGATTTAGAAGAGCCAGTAAGACTAGATAAGTTTTTGAGTAGCAATACAGACTATTCGAGAAACAAAATCGAGCAGATGATTGACGAAGAATTAATCAAAGTAAATGGTAAATGCGAAAGGTCGAGTTTTAAAGTATACAATGGAATGGAAATAGATATACCAGATGATTATGAAACAAGTACAGATTTAATTGGAGAAGATATCGATTTAAACATTCTCTATGAAGATGACTATATCATAGTCGTCAATAAACCATCTGGAATGGTGGTACATCCTGGAGCAGGGAATGCTAATCACACATTAGTAAATGCAATACTAGGACATACTAAGTCATTATCAAGCATAAATGGTGAATTTAGGCCTGGAATAGTACATAGAATTGATAAAGATACAAGTGGAGTACTACTGATTGCTAAAACTGATAAAGTTCATGAAATACTTGCAGAAGGATTTAAAAACAAAACTATTAAAAGAGTATATGTCGCACTATTAAAAGGAGAAGTACCATCCTCGAGCGCAACAATAGATGCACCTATTGGAAGAGATAAACATGATAGAAAGAAGATGTGCGTTACTAAAGAAAACTCTAAGGAAGCCATCTCTCATATGAAAGTTCTAAAAAGATATAAAGGATATACATTAGTTGAGTTTAGACTTGAAACAGGTAGGACTCATCAAATAAGGGTACATGCTAAATATATTGGATATCCAGTATATAACGATCCAGTTTATACAAATGATAAAACTACTCCTTTTGGTCAATTCCTACATGCCAAAAGTTTAGAATTTACTCATCCAATCACACATGAGAATATGTATTTTGAAAGTGAATTACCTGATGAATTTAATGACTTTCTAAATACACTAGAAGAAACTAAGTAGACTGGATTTTTTAGTTTAAATGTGTTATATTGTATTTGTCAGGGAAATCCTGAATATAATAAAAAAGGGAACATTCAGTTTGAAGTATTGAATGCCTACCTTATAATTTAAGACAGACATTTAATTTCTTACGAAATTAAGTGTCATTTTTTTATTACCAAAACCAAAATGGTAATGAGTAGTAAAATGAGTGATGCATAGCGAAGTAACTTAATGTTGTATTCACGTTTGTTCATTCCTCAAACCTCCTCTCTAATAATGAGATTCGGTAGACACCCAATAACTAAATGTTCCTGATTAGTTAATCTAACATATTGAACTTACTAAGTAAAACCGTGCAATAAAAAAGTGATGAACCCATCACTTTTATTGTCTTTGATTATTTCCACCAAAAGGCCAACCTGCACCAATTATTAGTAGACTGGATTTTTTAGTTTAAATATGTTATACTGTGCTTGTCAGGGGAATCCTGAATATAATAAAAAAGGGAACATTCAGTTCGATATGCCGAATGTCTACCCAAAAATTGGATGGACATTTAAGCCTTATGGCTTAAGTGTCATTTTTTTATTACAACTATAATCATTAATAGAAGGAATAAAATTATGGCAAGTAAGATTAAAATCCTACAAACGTATTCACGCTTTTTCACCATATCACCTCCTTCCTATTAGGATAGAGGTAGACACCCGGCAACTAAATGTTCCTGATTAGTTAATCTAACATATTGAACTTACTAAGTCAAACCATGCAATAAAAAAGTGATGAACCCATCACTTTTATCGTCTTTGATTATTTCCACCAAAAGACCAACCTGCGCCAATTATTATGACAAGTAAAATGAATAATACTATCCAAAGAGCTGCTCCAAAACCAAAGCCTCCTTGAGTATATCCAACAAAACCGTTATTACAATATGGAGCCTGATAATTAGATCCATATCCATTATTATAACCGTAATAATACATAATATACCTCCTAACTCTTACTATATTTTATGGTTAGCCTTTAAATCTTGTGATTGCTTTGACAAAGAATATAAAATATCATATAATCAAAGGGTAGAAATGGGAGATTACTATGACTTTATATGAAGATTTAAAATGGCGTGGACTTATTAAAGATGTAAGTAGCCCTGAAATAGAGAAACTACTAAATGAAGGAAAAGTTACTTTCTATTGGGGAACTGATCCAACTGCTGATTCTCTACATATTGGACACTATTCGTCTTTAGTTACAGCTAAAAGACTAGCAGCCGCTGGCCATAAACCAGTTTTACTAATCGGTGGAGCAACAGGATTAATCGGAGATCCAAGGCCAAGTGGTGAAAGAGAAATCATTTCAAAAGAAACTTTAGATAAGTATTTCGAAGGTATTAAAAAACAAGTAACTAATTTATTTGATGGAAATATTGAATTAGTAAATAACTATGACTGGATGAAAGATTACACATTTTTAGACTTCTTAAGGGATATCGGTAAACATATAAATATTAATTATATGTTAAATAAAGATATCATCAACAGAAGACTTGATAGCGGTATTACTTATGCAGAGTTTTCTTATACATTAATCCAAGGATACGATTATTTACATCTATTTAGAGAGAAAGGTGTTACACTTCAAGCTGCTGGTTCCGACCAATGGGGTAATATTACTACTGGTATCGAGTTAATACGTAAAGTTGAAGGTAAAGAAGCATATGGATTTACTATGCCACTCATTTTAGATGCAACTGGTAAAAAAATAGGTAAGAGTGAAGGAAATGCTTTATGGATAGATAAAGAAAAGACTAGCCCATATAAGATATATCAATATTTCATTAATACTGATGACTCGCTAGTTATCCATTACTTAAAAGTATTTACATTCTTATCAAAAGATAAAATCGAAGAATTAGAGGAAAGTGTAAAAACAGAACCAGAAAAACGTCTAGCACAGAAAGCACTTGCTTATGAAGTAGTTAAGGATTTACATGGAATAGAAGAAGCAGAGAACGCTCGCAAGATGAGTGAAGATATATTTAGTGGAGCATCACTTGAAAATATGCCAGTAATCACATCTAGTTTAAGTATAGGTACTGATATATTGAGTTTGCTTGTGGATTGTGGCATCGCGCCTTCTAAAAGTGAAGCAAGAAGATTAGTTATTCAAGGTGGAATAAGCATAGATAGTGAAAAAATTACTGATCCAGCATTCACGATAAATAAGGACGAAGTAGTCGTACAAAAGGGTAAAAAGAGCTTTAATAAGGTAACACTTAAGAAATGATTATTTGTATAGTAGGACCAACAGGTGTTGGGAAAACTAGACTTAGTGAAGAACTAGCTCTTAAATACGATGCTATAGTAGTAAATACTGATGCGATGCAAATTTATAGAGAACTAGATATCGGAACTGCTAAAATCAAAGAAGAAGAAAAGAAAGTAAAAGAGCACTTTTTATTCGATATAAAAAACCCTAATGAAGAATACAGTGTCTATGATTATCAAAAAGATGTAAGAAAAATACTCGATGATAATAAAAATAGAAATATTGTCTTGGTTGGTGGAACTGGTCTATATTTAAAAGCAGGTCTTTTTAAATATGAGTTTGACGATTTCCCAACAAAAAATGAATACGACGGATATACAAATGAAGAGTTGTATGAGATGCTTCAAAATACCGGTTTTTCTGGAGAAATACATGTAAATAACAGAAGAAGGCTAATAAGTAAATTAAATTTTCCTATCAATTCTGGACTTAAAGATGAACTTTTATATAGCGATGTGTACTTTATAGGGCTCACTGCGCCTAAAGAAGTACTCTATGAAAAGATAAATAGCAGAGTAGATAAGATGGTAGAAGAGGGCTTATTCGATGAGGTTAGAAGAGTATACGATAAATACGGTAAAGTAAGAGTCTTAAATAGAGGCATCGATTATAAAGAAGTTATCGCATATTTTGAAGGAAAGATGACTTACGAAGAAACACTTAGATTGATGAAACAACTCAGTAGAAAGTATGCCAAAAGACAATATACTTGGTTCAACCATCAAATGGATATAAAGTGGTTCGAAACAGATTATGATAACTTCGATAAGACAATAGAAGAAGTAGAGAAGTATATAGAAGAATAAAAAAAGTAGGGGTGGTATGGATGCCTAATGTAATATGGACTCAATCAGAAAAACAAATACGTGACAATACTGCGAAAGATTTTTTGGAAATATTACCTAGCAAGGGTTTAACATATAGAGATAATCAATATACATATGCCAGAGCCATTCTTGAAGCTATATTAAATAATAATATACTTTTAATAGAAGCAGGTGTAGGTACTGGAAAAAGTATTGGATATTTGGTTCCTATATTTGAAACTTTAAATGGGAAATCCTCTGTAAAGAGTATATTGATATCGACTTCTTCTAGAGCTCTTCAAAAGCAATTACAAGAAGATATAAAAAAAGTATCAGAAATGTTGGAAATTAGCAACATGCCTGTAGTTGTTTCGAAAGGCATAGGAAACTATGCATGCTTCAAGAAATTAGTTGATCTTATAAGAAAAGTTCGAGAGAAAAAAAGTGAAGCTATTAACGATGTTACAGCACTTCAAGAGATGCGAACAATTTTATCAAAGTCAGACTCATATGAAATTGATGTCTTAAACACTAAAATTAAAAATCCATTTTGGAATAAAATTGCGCTAACCTCCACCAGTCAGTGTGATAGCAACAAGTGTCCATATTATCAGGCCTGCAAATTTATAGAAGAGCAAGCTAAACTTAGATCGCCTGGTCCCAAAATAATTATTACAAATCATGCTAAACTTACTACATTAATAAAAGATGGCACACTGGATGAAGTCGGCACAGTGGTTATAGATGAAGCCCACGATTTGCCTCAACAAATGAAGTTGGCTTTGACTAGAACTATTAGTTTAAGTGAACTCGATGATGTAATATATAGAGGTTTTGCTTCATCTAAAATTTTTATGTTGCTACCAAATGATGAAGAAGAACTACAGAGATTACGAAGTGAATTAATGCTTAAATTTGAATCATTTAAAACGAAATTGAAAAGTAATTCACATAATATTTCAAAAAAAGTCATAGCTAGAGGAAACATTAAAGAGGAGAATTTAGCAAATAAAGATATAAACACGGGTGGCGAATATTTAAACTCAACTATATGTGATTTAGCAAAATGCTTTAGTGAGTTAGTTAATTTTATATCTATGATTAAAAAAAAGTATAGACAGGAGATCAGTGAGTTAGAAAAAGATTTCAACTATTTAGAATCCTGCTATGAAGTATTAATGGATATGCAAAAAGGTGATGAAAGCGCTAATATTTATTGGCTTACCAAAAATGAACAAACTGCGCACCAAAAAGCATCTTCGACTTCTAGTATATTAGATTTTAGTATAGCATATAAACCTAAAACAGTGGATAATTTGTTTAGGAGGCTTAATAAAAACAGAGCTGTTGTATACACATCTGGAACACTTGCGCCATATGAATCGCTTATATCTGAAATGGGAGAAGTGCCCAGTAGTAGATTGAGACAATCTCAACCAATTCCTACTACATATCCTTTTAACGATTGCCTATTCTATTACGATCCAGAAATGCCACAATATGACGATCCGCAACACGAAAAATATATTAATGCAATGGCAATTAAAGTTAGAGATTTAATCATTGCAACGAACGGTAAAGCATTGGTATTATTTACTTCAAAGGAAGAAATGAAGGAAGTATATGAAAAAGTTAACGAATTAGGTATGCCAGAAGGGTTAGATTTAATGTTACAGGATGATGCAAATACTGCCGATTGCATAAATAAGTTTAAATCGAATATCAACTCTTGTCTTTTCGCAACTGGAGCATTTTGGCAAGGAGTTGATTTCGAAGGAATCACGCTAAGCAATCTAATAATAACACGTTTACCTTTCCCAGTTAAAGATGCAGAGATAAGATATAAAATAAATATGATAAATAAAAAAGAAAAGCTTTCTAAAGGCGAAAAGAAAAGAATGCTAAATATTATGAATTACAATAGAATGCTTTTGCAATTTAGGCAAGGCGTTGGTAGAGGAAAGAGAAATGAATCGGATCATGTATTATTTTCTTGCCTTGATTCGCGATTCGCAAAATATAAAAGCAGAATATCTCAATATTTGCCTACAGACTTAAATTACACAACTTCCATGGAGGATGTAGTTGAATATTCTAATAATTATATTCTCAATAGCGAAAAAAAATTGGCTTAAGCCAATTATATAAATATTAGTACTACAAGTCCTAATATTACTAAATATATCGAGAACTTTGCAAGTTCTCCTTTTTTTACTTTATCGAAGAACCATAGGGACGCAAAATAAGTCATTACGCCACTTGCAATAAATCCTATCACATAAGGAATAATAGCACTTGTAGATATACTCATCAAATCTTTAATAGAAAGCATAAATGAACCAATCGAAACTGGTAAATAAAGCATGAACGCATACTTTAGAGCTGAATCTCTAGAAAGCTTCATGAGTAAGCAGCCAACTAATACAGCGCCACTTCTACTTATTCCCGGCATAAGTGCCGCAACTTGGAATAATCCAATAATTAGTGC
>CAMOYI010000063.1 GCA_946629885.1 uncultured Mycoplasmatota bacterium
TCAGACGATACTTTATCCGTTGTAAAAAAAATATTAAAAGAAAAAAACTTAGATTCTAAAAAATTCAGTCCAAACTATATTAAAAATAAGATTAGCTTTTTAAAAAATGAAATGGTAACATCTGAAGAGATGAAAAGAACTATGAATACACCAATAGATAAGATTGTAATAGATATTTATGAGGCATATGAGAAAACTTTAAATAAGAGTAATGCAGTAGATTTTGACGATTTATTATTAAAACCAGTAAAGTTGTTTATGAGCAATAAAGAAGTACTAGAAAGATATCAAGATCATTATCCATACATATTGATAGATGAATACCAGGATACAAATCCAGTACAGTATAAAATGACTAAACTGTTGAGCTCAAAATATCAAAATATATTTGTAGTTGGAGATATGAATCAGTCTATTTACAGTTTTAGACAGGCAGACTATAGAAATATTCTAAATTTTGAAAATGATTTTAGAAATGCAACGTTGATAAAACTTGAACAAAACTATCGTAGTACACAAGTAATTTTAGATGCAGCAAATAGTGTGATTAAAAATAATAAGGAAAAGAAAGATCTTAAGCTATGGAGCGATAGAAAAAGTGATGTATTAATTAATTATATGCGTTCTTATGATGAAGTACACGAAATAAAACTAGTCATTGACGAAATAAAATCATTAAAAGGACAGTATAAGAGTTATAACAGTTTTGCAATACTTTATAGAACTAATGCTCAAGCACGCGCAATTGAACAAACCCTAATTGAATATGGAATGCCGTATAGAATATTTGGGGGATTTAGTTATTTAGCCAGAAAAGAAATTAAAGATTTAATTGCATACTTAAAGCTTATAAACAATCAAGATGACGAAGTAAGTCTTAGAAGAATAATTAACACTCCTAAAAGAGGTATTGGAGATTCCGCTTTAAAAAATATAGAAGCAACGAGTATCATAGAAAATATTTCGATGTTTGAAGCTCTAAGTAGTAAGAAAGAATTAGAGTTTAAGAATCTCATACTAGATATGAAAAGCTACTTAGAATCTAATACTCTAACAGATTTAATCGATTATATATTAGATAAGAGCGGAATGAAAAGTGAATATGAGTTAGACAAGACTCTTGAAAGCGATATTAGATTGGATAACTTGATGGAATTTAAAAGTTTAACTGCAGCATTTGAAAAGCGGACAGGTACAGAAAATTTGTCAGACTTTCTAAATGAAATTTCACTAATGAGTGATAATGAAGAGGAATCCGGAGAAGATGCTGTCACTCTTATGACTCTCCATAGTGCAAAAGGACTAGAGTTCGATGTGGTATTTTTGGTAGGTATGGAAGAAGGCATTTTTCCACACACGAATTCACTCATGGAAGAGGGTGGTCTCGATGAAGAGAGACGACTTTGCTATGTAGGAATTACGAGAGCTAAGGATATCTTATACATTACAAATGCTAAGCGACGTATGTTATATGGTAAAGATACAATCAATATGCCGAGTAGATTTATTAACGAGATAGATAAAAAATTAATAAATACTAAAGGTGAGCCAATTGTTGAAGCAAAAGATGCCTCGGAATATTACACTGGAAAAAACGATGATTTGCGTTTAGGAGATTTGATAAATCACGAAACTCTTGGCCATGGGGTAATCGTAAAGATAGATGGTGATTTGATCGATGTTGCCTTTAAAAGCGGTGTAAAAAAATTGAAAAAAGACCATAAAAGTATTACAAAATTATGAGGAGAAAGTATGAATCAAGATAGATATAATGAATTAGTAGAGTTAATTAAAAAAGCAAATTACGAATACCATGTATTGGATAATGCTACTACGCTTACAGATGAAGAATACGATAATTATTTAAGACAATTGTATGAAATAGAGGAAAAACACCCGGACTGGAAGAGAACCGATTCTCCAACTAACCAAATCGGAGGAGTTATACTCGACAAATTTGAAAAAATAACTCACAACATACCGATGATGAGTTTGGCAGACGTTTTTAATGAAAGTGAAATTCGTCAGTTTGATGAGAGAATAAAAAAAGAAGGAATAAATCCTAAATACGTATGTGAATTAAAAATAGACGGATTGGGAGTATCTCTCAAATATGAAAAAGGGTTACTGGTTTCTGCTGCAACTAGGGGAGATGGAATAGTTGGAGAAGATATTACACACAACGTCAAAACTATTAAACAAGTACCTCTAAAGTTGAATGAACCGGTCGATATTGAAGTAAGAGGTGAAATCTATATTTCTAAGAAAACTCTGGAAGATTTAAATAAGATACGAGAAAAAAATGGAGAGCCACTACTTAGAAATTGTAGAAACACTGCAGCAGGAAGTATTAGACAACTTGATTCTAGCATTGCCGCTAAGAGAAAACTAGAAGTGTGGATTTATCACCTGCCAAATCCAGAGGATTACGGAATTAAAACTCATCACGAAGCATTAGATTTCATGAAAAGGTTAGGATTTAGGACTAATCCCAATAATAAATTGGTTGGCAACATTGACGAAGTATTTGATTACATTGAAGAAAAGAAAAATTTGAGAGATAGCTTGCCATATGACATCGACGGTGTAGTAATTAAATTAGATGATTTAAAAGCACATGAAACGATGGGAAACACTATAAGGTATCCGAAATGGGCAGTTGCGTATAAATTTCCTGCCCAAGAAGTACAGACTAAACTATTAGATATTATATTTACAGTAGGAAGGACTGGGCAGATTACCCCAAATGCTGTATTAGAACCAGTTATGGTCATGGGAAGTTTAGTATCAAGAGCAACTCTACACAATGCAGATTACTGCCGAACGAAAGATATACGCATTGGAGATACTGTCAAAATTATAAAAGCCGGAGATGTAATTCCGAGAGTTGAATCAGTTGTAATGGAAGCAAGAACTGGAAGTGAAAGGCCTTTTGTCATGGCTACTTCTTGTCCTATGTGTAATGCAACTTTAATACCTAGTAAGAGTGGTGTCGATATGCTCTGCCCCAATGATTTATGTCCAAAAAGGAATATAGAAGCACTTATTCACTTTGTAGAAAGAAAAGCAATGAACATTATAGGACTAGGAGAACGCATAATAGAAGATTTTTTCAATATGGGGATAATCAGCGACTTCGTAAGCATCTATCACTTAGACTCTAAAAAGGAAGAACTAATGGAACTAGAAGGCTTTGGTGAGAAAAGCATTACTAAACTTTTAGAAAGTATAGAAAACTCTAAATTGAATAATCTAGATAGACTTATTTATGCCATTGGAATTAAAGGTATTGGTGAAAAAAATGCAAAAATACTTGCTAAAAAATACCGTACAATGGATAGCCTAATTCAAGCAAATTATGAAGAATTAAATCAAATCGATGATATAGGACCTATACTTGCCGAGTCGATTTGTGCATTCTTTAAAAATGATGAAAATTTGAATATAATATCTAGACTTAAAGATCTTGGATTAAATATGGAATATCAAGGTGAAGAAGAAAAATATGACGAAAGAATTACTGGTAAGAAGTTCGTAATAACTGGTACTGTTGAAGATTATTCGCGCGATGAGTTGAAAGAAATAATTGAGTCGTATGGTGGAAAGACGAGCGATAGTGTAAGTAAAAGTACTAATGTAGTCATAGTAGGAGAATCACCAGGTAGTAAAGAAACAAAAGCGAAAGAACTTGGTATTGAGATTTGGAATCAAGAAAAGCTTAAAGAACTAAGTGAAATATTTGATAGATATGCGTAAACTAACTTCAATGATCCGACTTCTTATAACGGCAATATTTTGTATCAAAGTCATGTTAATCCTGATACATCAATACAAAATTAAAATAAAGGAATCATTTAGTAATGCAATTTTGTCCGTTTATTCAACTTTTAATAAAGAAACATTTAAGCTAATTGCTTAAGTGTTTTTAATTATTACTCCTTTTGTTAACGGACCAATAGCTTGACAAAAAAATATCACTATTATATAATAGCAGCCGTCAAAAAAGGGATGGTTTAGTATGCATAAAATTAAGGTAAAAATAGCCGCAATATTCTTATTATTATCTAAAACTTTAACTTTACTAGCAGGCTGTGGTGCACCAACACAAGATAAAGATATTAATAATAGCACTGATAATATTAGTTTAAGTACACAATTCTTAGATGAAGCTCCAGGAGTTGATTCTGAAATAGTTAATCCAAGAACAGAGGATGAAATTGGGTCTAGTTATTTTCCTTATAAGATTGGTCAAACATTAATTACTCAAAAAGTTGAAAAGATAATTGATGTAGATACAAATGAAAAAATATTAGAGGTAAGTTATTTACAAGATAATGAAACCCAAGAGCTTTATCTTATTGAAGTTAAATCAAGTGAACAAACTCTTTATATAATTTATTCTGATGAAGATATTGAACATTATTCTTATATAAAAGGAACTGATCCTAAAGAAGATATAGAAAACTATGTAATACCACTTTTAAATGGATACACATATAAAACTGATGTATATGAATTTGGAAATACATTTAAATCATATACTCTTTTTCCAGAAAGTGATGATTATGACTACGTTAAATGTGTATATCAATACACTAGTTCCAAAACATTAGAAAAAACACTATACTATGATAAAAACGGAGCCTTACTTTTTGATATTGGATTTGAAGGCGAAGATGGAATTGAATGGACAATCGCAAGATATTATGATAAGCAAACTGGCGAAGAAGTAAAAAAAGAGTATGTTCTTGATGGACAATTAAAAAAGTACCTAAAACGCGGATGCAATGGATGTTCATATAAAGTTGAATATAATGATGATGGAACAGTTGACTATATATTTTATAATTCTAAAGGTGAAGAAGCTAGCACAGTCACGGTTTATGAGTTATCTGAAAGCGTTATTGTCGATGAAGATGGTATTTTAAAAGTTGTCGCCAGTATACCAGGAGAAAAAGCAATATATACTATTAATGAGGAAGGCCAAATAGTCTATACTTATATTAAAAAATATGATGTAGAAAATAAAGAGATTAAGATTATTTCTGAATATGTTAGTAAGCTCGATAAAAGGGAATGCATATTTGATAAAGATAATAAAGACGATTCAATCATAACTATCGATTATTTTGCAGAATCTTTTAAAAATGCTAATGAGCAAATTTACTATAGACCAGCAAAGGTGCTAATTTCTAGCAAGTATTTAAAAGAGCCTTTACTTATCGAGTGCTCATATAATGAAGAAGGAATGATTGTTGCAAGAGATAATCAAATGTTAACAGACAAACTTGATGATGCACAAATGTTTGTTGATATAGATGATGAGATAAAATATTATATAAAAAAGATTAAAAAGAAATATGAGAAAAAAGAGGATATAGAAAACCCATCATATATGACGTCTAGTTGTGTTTTTAAATATACAGAAACTGGCGAAATAAAAGAGAGTAATAGACTAGACGGTAAAAAGCTTGCCCAAAAAACAACTTATGGTGAACATACAGTCGTTTCTAAATATGGATCTTATATTGATGATATGCCAGTATCAATTATTCATTATATTGATGATGCGCTTTGGTACGAGGAGTGGAATACTCATGAAGTCAATGGCTGCATGTCAACTGAAACCATATGGATTAATACTAAAGTTGATAAAACAAATACAGCATTAGTACCACCATATGCATATGAGTTCGAATTTAAAAATAAAGAAGGGATGATTGGCGCAGAAATATACATTGGTAATGAAGATGTTTTTGATTTTTACAATAGACTCCCATATCTCATTTTAAGTGTCGCGAGGAAAAATGGATATGAAGAGATATACGAAATAGATAGCAATGGCGCTTGCATAAGATATACAAGTGTTGGGCAAATTGATACAAACATCGTAGTTACAATGCACGATTACACCACATGGAAAACTTATAATCGCAAATATCCTATTAATACTATTGAATATGAAGAAGCACTTCCGTATTCTGATTCATATAATGAAGAATGGACAAAGAAATCAGATCTATTACAGAATAGCGACCTAACTTATCATAGTAGATCATATACATTATTACTTAGGAAATTAAATAAAAAGTGTATGCATAATTGATGGTACACTTTTCTAATTTCGTTATAAAATTAATCATAAATTATTGAATTCTTAAGAAAATGCTAGTAAAATAGTGTTTAGAAGGAGGATATGGTTATGAAAGGTATTGCTAAAAAAATAATAATTGTATTTGTAATTTTATTATTATTAGTGCCAATTATAGTTGATGTAGTTAAAAATAAATCTTTGAAGGAGCTCGAATATTCTGAATATAACAGCGCTTTGGAAGATACTGCTAGATTCGGATTCGCACTAGTGTATGTTGGAGAAGAAAACGAAAAAATAAATAAAGAAATTAAAAGTATAATCTCTGAGCACTTACCTAGTGATTATTCTGTAAATGGATACTACATGAATGCTAAAGACTTAAAAGCTGAAGAATTGACAAGTTTAACTCAAGACGCCAGCAAGAAAAGTGCCTACATTTTTATATCTAATGGTGAAGTTATTAAAACAATAACTGAAAAATTAGATGCTAAGACATTAAAAAAATATGTCGATGAATATACTGTCTATACTGGTGATAAATTAAATGGCATAAGTGAAGACATGGCTAACTACAAGGTACTTAAAACTGCTAAGGCATATAAAAAACTAGTCGACGATAAAAAGCTAGTAACAATGGCAGTATTTGGTAGAGACTCATGTTTCTATTGTAATCAATTTAAACCTGTATATAATACAGTTGCTGAAGAATACAATTTAGATATTTATTATTTTGACAGTGATTCTTATAACAAGGACGAATATGCATCTATAATGAAGATGGGACTAATGATACCTGCAAGTTGTTCTGATACTCAAAAAGAAGTTGAACTTTCTCAAGGTTTCGCAACTCCATTAACATTATTTACTAAAAACGGTAAAGTTATTGACTGCATAAGCGGATATGTTGGTAAAAAAGAGTTAATTTCTAAATTAGAAACTGTCGGTATGATTAAATCAAACAAGTAATAGGAGATTATTATGCAAGAAGTATATAGAAAAGCAATAGAATTTAAAAGAAGATATCCAGGAACAGTAACGCATCACAGATTAAAAAAGCATTCAAAAATTGTCGAAATGCATTTGAATCCTGGGGAGATGGTTAGATATGTTTTTGTCGGCCAAAAAAATGCAAGTCCATTTGACTTCTTTGAAACTGCGGTAGTCGCAATTACGAATAAGCGAATATTGATAGGACAGAAACGCGTACTTTTTGGTTACTTTTTAAGTTCTATTACGCCAGATCTATATAACGACATGCAAGTTATTTCTAATCTCATCTGGGGCAGCGTCATTATCGATACTGTAAAAGAAGTGATCCAGCTGTCTAATATTTCTAAAAAGGCATTGCCTGAAATTGAAACAGAAGTTACTTCGTTTATGATGGAAGCAAAAAAGAAATACAGAAAGAAAGAAGACATCTAAGAGGTGCCTTTTTTTCATAGAGGTGAAACGTGAAAAAAAAGTTGATAGTGTTAGTCATATTAGTACTTATAATCGCTTTTGCAATATTTTTATTTACTAGAAAAAAAGATTACGAAATAAAATATGAAAAAAACGGACTAGACATAATTGAAAGATATTATGATAATAAGGGAATATATGTATTATCTACGAAACATGATAAAAAAACATATGATATTGCAATAACCAATAAATACATAGGTAAGGGTATTGTCGATGACATAAAAGTCATATCAGATGATAGTGTGACATGCATAATTTTTGTTAGTAAGAAATTTGATACTTACCCAATATGTACCGATAGCAAAAAATATATTTCTTATAATTTAGTAAAAGACTTGCCTATAGATGAATTCAAACTTAAAAAAAATAAAACAACAAGTAAGAAGTATAATAATATTGAAGTTAATACTTTAAATGGCGAATCTATATTAATATGGAATCATCATGGATTCTCTTATATAGACCGAGATGGAAAAACTGATTTAAATATCTTTAAAGACGAAATATACCAAGATAACAACTCATTTCAAATTAGTAATTACATTTTAATACCCAACTATGATCAAAAATACGAATTTAGCAAATTCTATATTATAAATATGACTACTAAGGAAGTTGACACAATCGATTTAGAACAAAAGATTAGTTTTAACTATTACTATATGGGAGCCTATGATGATATTGGATATATTTTTGATAAGAAAAACTCGATCCAATATTTAATTAACCCAAAAAAGAAAACAGTAGAAAAAGTAGGAGATAATACCTATGGAAAAGTTTGGAGAGATAAGTGGGAAGAAGTAAGTCTTGTAAAACTTAAAAATGATAAATATACTTTTTATACTGAGAATGCTTTTAACTACTATATAAAAGATAATAATCTATACTTTAAAAATTACAAAAGTAATATTGAAGTAGCAGTATATAAAAATGCCGATAATATAATCTATACAAAAGACGACAAAGTTTACTTTACCTACAATGATAGAATAATCTCTATATCACCTTATTATGAAGAGTACACACTACTAGAGTATGATGAAATAGTCTTTAACAAAGGATTATCTATTTACATTTATTAACCAAAATTATTGCTTGTCATATCTTATTGTAGGAGTGATACATGATGAATGACAAGTTTAGAGTAGAAAGTAGTACAGTTCTTTCAGATGATGAAAGTTACTTCGAGTACTACAAAATAAAAAAAGGCGATACACTATATGATATTGCGAGAAGATATAATATTAATCCCGACCTTCTTGCAAGTTTAAATGGACTTAACAATAGCGATTACATATACCCGGAACAGACAATACTAATTCCTAAATCTAACTACAGTTACTACATTACTAAAAAAGGTGATACGTTATTGGGAGTTGCAGATATATTTGGATATAGTCAAAATGAAATGTTAAATCAAAATCCAATAATATATCTGTTAGAAGGACAATTATTAGTAAAAAAGACCAAATAGGTCTTTTTCTCGTATTTACTTTTATAGTTCATTAATATATAATTAAGTAGAAAAGGAATGATTGATGTGATACTAAAAAAACCATATGCATTTTTGATTAAGCACTTCAGATTGATACATTTCATTTTAACTATAATGATAGGCTATATTCTAGTAAGAAGTATTAAAATATATAACTTTTTTAGTCGATATGTAGAAAATGTTTATTCGACATTGGGTGATGCTGTCCCTAGCAATTATATAACCGGCTTTATGTTTGTCGTAGTAGTATTGATCATCTCTTTTGCCTTGCTCATGTATTTGCTCATGAGTAACAAGAAAAAACCAAAAACGCTCTATATTATATTGAGTATATACTATTTGGCATTTTTTATCGGGTTGATAAGTTATTTTATGTTATTTAAGAATATGGATTCATACTCTATAACAATCAAAAATGCTATGGTATTAAGGGATTTGACAATAATTGTTGTAATACCTCAATTTGTTTTTTTGATACTATCTTTCATAAGAAGTGTCGGATTCGATATAAAAAAATTTAACTTTGGCAGCGATTTAAAAGAGTTAGATCTAACCGAATCTGATAGTGAAGAATTTGAATTCGTACTTGGTGTAGACTCATATAAATATTTAAGATTTATTAGAAGGAGACTTAGAGAGTTTAAATATTATATACTAGAGAACCGATTTATGTTTATTCTATTATTTGGGCTATTAATTGCATCGATATCTACGATGATAATATTGCATTTTACGGTATATAATAGAACATATAAAGTAAATCAGAGAATAAGGGCAAACAATTTGATAATAAATGTCAATAATTCTTATTTAACAAACCTAGATTATTCGGGAAATTTAATTGAAAAAAATAAGTATTTTTTGGTAACGAACATGAGTATAACTAACAATAGTGGCCTATCGACTGTATTAGATCTCACTAATTATGAGTTGATTACAAAAAATGGAACAGTCTATCCTACGATAACTAGAAATAATTACTTTTTAGATTTAGGAACTGGATATTCAAAAGATCGCATAGAAAATGGTAAAGAGGAAGAATATATACTAGTATATGAACTTAAAGAGAATCAAGTACAAGATAATTATACTATAAGAATAATCGATGAAATAGAGTACAGTGCTGGTACGATAAATTCTAAAGTTAAAAACATAGATCTTAAGCCAAATAAGTATTTAGATAGCAAAGAAATTGGAACATCCAAATTAAAAGAACGAGTAGATATGTTTGAAACAGTGTTAAACAATACTTCGCTACAGATTAATTCATACAGCATTTCTAATAAATATACATTCCAATATGAAGCTTGTATACGAGGAAATTGTCAAAATAAAACGGAGGCAATTGTTTCAGATACAGGTAATGATAAAACATTAATAATATTATCTGGTGAAGTAAATTTAGATCAAAACAGCCACTTTGCTAAAAACAAAAAATCGACTATATCATTCTTTGAAGCATTTGCAAAAATAAGATATGATGATAAAATAAGTACAGTAAGAGATTTAACACCTAGTTCACTTATAGATAAGTACTTATTAGAAGTGGATAATAAAGTTAATAAAGCTAACAATATTGACTTAATAATTTCAGTCAGAGGAAAAAACTACACAATTAATTTAAAATAATTTGAGCAGTAACTATATGGTTACTGCTTTTTTGGAGGAAGATATGAGAAAAATATATTATGAAACTGAGTACGGTGTAATTACATTAAAACTAAAGTCTATACTACAGGAAAGGAAAATATCTATATATAAACTATCTAAGCAGACTGGAGTGAAATATGATATTCTTAAAGACTATTGTAACAATTTAAATACTTTTTATAGTTTTGAAACACTGGCTAAGATTTGTTATTCGCTCGATTGTGGAATAGAAGATTTATTAGAATACGAAAAAAATATTCCTATAAACAGGTATTGAAATAAAATTCAAATCGAGTAATATATCATGCATGCATTTGTAATTAGGAGTGATATTTATGTTGAGGAGAAAAAAATGTAATGCCAGTTCTACACCAAACATTAATTGTTTGGTGTTTTATTTTTAGCAATTTTTAAATTTTTGAAAAACCGTTACAAATGCATGAATAAGGAGGATTTATGAAAAAAACTATAATAACATTGCTTATCGCTTTTGTTTTTGCATTATTATCTATTGATGTTAATGCAGAGAAATTATCGATACAGAAAACAAATTATTATTTTACTAGATTTGATCCAAGCGATGGTCACAAAACATCTGATTACTTTAAATTATATGATATCAATGGTATCATAAGTTATTGTATAGAGCCAGATATACATGAAGGTACAACTGATTATAGGGAATCGACTTGGAATGAAACAGAATTAGATAAAAAGACTATAGATAAAATTAGTCTTATCGCCTATTATGGTTACTCATATCCAGGCCATGAGACAATAAAATACGGCATGGCTACTCAAGCACTGATATGGGAAAGCATATTGGGAAGTGATTCATGGGTAAGATTTAATACATCCCTATGGGAAAGGGGAGAAAATATAGATATAACAGAGGAAAGAAACGAAATACTTTCCTTAATTAATAAACATCGTCAAAAGCCTTCCTTTGCGAACACTGTCAAAACAGCATATGTTAGCGACGAATTATTATTGTTAGATAATAATGAGGTCTTAAATCAGTTTAATATTAGTATAGATGGTATAGAGACTAGTGATTATACAATAAATAATAATTCTATCAATTTGCATTTTAATAATGATGGTACAATAGTAATACACATGAATAAGAAGCAAATATATAATAATCAGTTTAGAATTTTTATAAGCGACGAACATCAAAACATATACACAACCGGAAATATTGATAACTTATACTATCGAACACAAATAGATGTATTACCACTAGCATCGCTCAACATACATAAGACAACAGAGGACAATAAACAAGTGCCTTTAATTAATGCAA
>CAMOYI010000064.1 GCA_946629885.1 uncultured Mycoplasmatota bacterium
ACACAGGGTGTATTTGCTGAAAAAGTATTTTTAGATGGTGGAGCAATTAAGGTTGAATATAAGGATGTAGATGATTCGCTTGGTAAGATTAATAATGAAATGTCCATATTAAGTGAGACTAAAGATGGAAAGGCTGAGGGCATTATTTTATATTCAAATTATGATCTTGTTCAGAAAGATACAAGATTTATCATTATTACACCAAGAGCGTACAGTGGTAATGTAAAACTTCATTCAGAATTTGAAAATGTAGTTGTTAATCCTAAAAAGATAGTTTATTTAAATAGCAGCGATATTAAGGATTTAAAGGTTAAACTTTCAGAAGATAAATATACATATGATGGAAATGCAAAAACTCCTGAAGTGACAATTAAGGGCCTTATAAAGGATGTTGATTATAAAGTAAGTTATACTGAAAATGTAAATCCTGGTAAGGCAAGTGTTAAGGTTGATGGTATTGATATGTTTACAGGAAGCGTTGTGGTTGATTTTACTATTGAAAAGAATGAAGAGGTAAAAGCAGAAGAAACAACTCCAGTACAAAAACCTGTAAAAGTAACGAAAAAGACTAAGAAAAAAACTAAGGTATATAAAAAAGGTTATAAATTTAAAGACGCTTCATTTAAATATGAGATAAGAAAAGCTGGTACAAGAAAGAAAACTGGCGAAGTGAAAATAATTGGTCTTAGTAGAAAGAAACTATCAAAGGTAGTTATTAAGAGAACTGTAAAATTTAAAAAGATTAATTATAATATTACTGAAATTAATCAAAAAGCGTTTAATAAATTTAAGAAACTAAAAAGAATTACTATTGGAAAGAATGTTAAACTTATTGGTGCATATGCATTCGCGGATTGCAGTAATTTAGAAAGAGTAACATTTAAAACAGTGGTTATTAAAAAGATTGGCAAGGATGCATTTGCTAATTTAAATGAGAATTTTGTTATAAAAGTTCCTCGTAAAAAAAGTAAGAGATATAAAAAAATATTAAAGAAGTCAGGTTTTAAAGGCAACATTAAATAAATAGAGAAAAGCAACAAGTTAACGACTTGTTGCTTTTTTACGTGATCTACGTTTTCTTTTAACTGCTGTTTTAACATTTTGTCTACGGGTAATGTTCTTACTTTTATGATATTCTGCGATTTTTTCACCAATGGTGTTATAATCTCGTTCAAGTAAGGCTTCGCATATATCTTTTTGTAGAAGCTTATGATCTATTTTCTCTTCCATTTTTAAAATAAGATTAGCCTTGCTTAAGTAATCGTACTTTGGAAGATTATATTTATCCTTAATTTCTACTAGTTCAGGACGCCAAAGAAGAGATAACTTGTTTAGCATGGTAACCTTAGGGTTAGGAGCAGGCTCTCTAAGAATATAAAAATCACATGACGTACTTAGTAGCGATTTACTACTATCAGCAGAATCATTTTGATTTACATCGGTCTCTTCGACAGTTATGATTCCCCAGTTATCAGGTACGTGTTCCTTTATGCGATTGCCATGACTGCTTCCGCATACTACAATATTCATATCAAAGTATTTATTGTAGTCTCTAACCTGTTTTTTTAATCTAACGTATGTATCGGCATCGCTTTTGATTTCGATGCCGATTATATTTTCTTTTGTAATCATACAGATGTCCGCTCTTGATTTACCAATCATAAGTTCTTCTAAGGTTCTGTTAGTTCCGTAGATTTCATCTAGAAAATCAAAGAGAGGTTCTCTGATATTTTTATCATAAAGCATAAAGATAATCCCTTTACAAAAATATAGTAGTTATTATTAATTCATAATGAATTATATTTATTATACCATTATTCGGCGATGTGGTTACCTTCTTTCTCGTACTTGTTACCAGCGATTGAATATGAAAGAACTTGAACAAGCCATAATATAGTTACACAAATTGGAGCAAACATACCCTGATCACCTATAAGCATTCCTAAAAGTGATATAACCCACATAATCATAAATGCAGCACTTGTGGCTGAATATGAAGCGTATGCTGACTTGTAAATGGTCATCTTCTGAGCTTCATCACATGAATCAATCCAATCTTTAACGAACTTAGTATCAAGAATGTTACCTTTCTTCTCAGGATTCATTTCTTTTTCTAGGCTGACAGTTTTTGCCTGAATAATTACCTCCCATACATATGATAATAGGAACGCTCCGAATGTAAGTATAGTGTAAAGATTAGATGATTTTTTAGGTATTACATGTAACTTTAATAAGATATATGCATTCATAGTGAAGAAGAATAAATTTAAAATCATTGAAATTGAAGCTATATAAAGTGGGTGGCCCAATTTGATTTCAATTTCGTCTAATTTATCATAATCTTCATCACCAAGTGACTTATAAGTTTTTCTACAATTGTTATAGCTGATTATGCAATATAGTAAAGCAATGATGTTAACAGCTATAGTAAAATAGATAAAATATGGAGCTATATCAAGTGTAGTATTTTTAAGTGCATTCATAGTACTTTTTGATTTTTTAACCTTTGTTAAAATGGCTGATGTAAAGTATCCTACAAATCCACTAATAATTAATATAGTAGCAAATACTATTGCAATTTTAGTATTTGATTTTTCTTTTTTATTATTCCCCATGATATTATTCCTTTCTGATTTGAATATTTTTATTAATTCTTAATAAGCTATATTAGCTTTCTTCATCTTCATCTTCTAGTTCGAAGATATCCTCGACCTGTGCATCGCATTTTTTAGCGATTCTGAGTGCGAGAGAAACGGAAGGAGAGTAATCTCCACGTTCAATCTGACTAATGGTCTGTCTGCTTGTTCCTACTAGTTGTCCCATCTGCTGTTGATTAACGCCGAGTTTTGCGCGATATTCTTTTAAGTGGTTAATTAACATAGCAAATTCCTCCTTTAATTGCATTTGGGTTTTTAGTACAGCTGTATTCGTTGTGTTGCGATTCATTGCAACGTGTTTGTTTGTATTCATAGTGTTTCCCTCGTATTATATAGTAGTAGTTTTTAGAGACCCTCTCCAAGGTCTTTATAACTATTCAGTCATAGTCTTTTCTTTACCTTTTCTATAGGTTCGACTATGATATTTAAGATGCTGTGGATTGGTTTAGTTCCCCTACC
>CAMOYI010000065.1 GCA_946629885.1 uncultured Mycoplasmatota bacterium
ATCCAAAAAGGTATCTAAAGTATATTCCGAAGTTTTCGGAGCATGAAAAAAGCCCGTAATTACTGGGCTTTTACTACTTTCCACAACATTGTTTATATTTCTTACCACTTCCACATGGACATGGATCATTTCTGCCGATTTTAGTTGATTTCTTTGGTCCTGCACTTACATGATCTTTCCCATCGTTTGCACTTGCTCTTCTTGTTTGTTTTCTTTCAACAGAATTTTGTACTACTTCTGCACGTAGTAGGAAGTTAGATATATTTTGATCGATACTTTCTAATAAATCTTGAAATAGATTATATCCTTCTAGCGCATATGCTTGAAGAGGATTAGTTTGGGCGTATCCTCTTAGTCCAATACCTTCTTTTAAGTGCTCCATAGTCGTAATATGCTCTATCCATGCCTCATCGATAACTCTTAAAGAAATTATTCTTTCAAATTCATTTATTATCTCACTTGGTGTATCTTTAGTTTTTTCATCATATTCGTTTACTACTGCATCAAATATAGCATCTTCTACTTCTGCAATTTTTTTGCCTTCGATTAAGCTTTCCTCAATTTTTGTCTTTCTTAACAAGTTTGTATTTACGTATTCTACTATTTCACAATTGTCATTTTTTGTTAGTTTACCCTCTGGTGCGATGTGTTTTTCTACAACGTCACAAACATGATTATGAAGTGTATCTAGAATGATGTCTCTTTCGCTCTCAGCGTCTAGTAGTTCATTTCTTTTTCTATAAATTATATTTCTTTGTTCACTTACTACGTTATCATAGTCTAATAAATGCTTACGTGTATCATAGTTGTTTCCTTCTACCTTCTTTTGAGCATTTTCTATAGATTTAGATAACATCTTATTTTGGATTGCTTGTGTTTCAGGCATTCCTAAACTTTGCACCATCATTTTAACTTTATCAGTACCAAATCTTCTCATCAATTCATCTTCAAATGATACAAAGAATTGGCTCTTACCTGGATCTCCCTGACGTCCTGCACGTCCACGCAACTGGTTATCTATACGGCGTGATTCATGTCTTTCAGTACCTATGACATATAGGCCCCCTAATTCTACAACGCCTTCACCAAGTTTAATATCAGTACCACGACCAGCCATGTTGGTTGCGATAGTTACTGCACCTTTTTGACCAGCTTTAGCAATAATTTCAGCTTCTCTTGCATGGTTCTTAGCATTTAACACCTCATGTGGAATACCTTCTCTTGTAAGCATCTTAGAAAGTCTTTCGTTGTTTTCAACTGATATAGTACCAACAAGTATTGGTTGTCCAGTTTCATGAGTCTTTTTGATTTCTTCGACAATAGCTTTATACTTTCCTGCTTCTGTTGCAAATATCAAGTCTGTATAGTCTGTTCTTATTACTGGTTTGTTAGTAGGTATTCTGATAACATACATGTTGTAGATATCTCTAAATTCTTCTTCTTCAGTTTTAGCAGTTCCAGTCATACCAGCAATTTTTTTATACATTCTAAATAAATTCTGGAATGTAATAGTTGCCATGGTCTTTGTTTCTTCGTTAATTTTTACGCCTTCTTTAGCTTCTATAGCTTGGTGTAATCCTTCACTAAATTGACGCCCTGGCATAAGTCTACCAGTAAATTGGTCTACTATAACTATTTCCTTTTCGTCACTTACTACATAGTCGACATCTTTCTTCATTGCAAAGTTCGCTTGCAATGCTTGAATGACGTGGTGAACTAGTGCAGTATTTTCTTCGCTATATAGATTTTTAATTCCAAATGATGCTTGAACCTTTTCACTACCGCTTTCAGTAAGTGAGACTCTCTTCACTTTTTCATCAACTGTATAATCTTCATTTTCTTTTAGCTTCTTGACTGCGACGTCTGCATCCATATATAGGTTAGCAGAATTCATCTTTCCTCCACTAATGATAAGTGGAGTACGAGCTTCATCGATTAATACAGAGTCGACCTCATCGATAATTACAAAGTTAAGCGGTCTTTGTACTCTATCGTTTTTATTTAAAACCATATTATCTCTTAGATAATCAAAACCTATTTCATTATTTGTAGAATATAGGATATCGCAATTATACATATCGCGTTTTTCTTCAGGACTTTGTTCTCTTAAGTTAAGGCCTACTGTTAGTCCTAAAAACTTAAAGATTTGTCCCATCCATTCAGAGTCACGCTTAGCAAGGAACTCGTTAACTGTAATAATGTGCACACCTTCGCCAGTTAGTGCATTTAAATATGCTGGTAAAATTTCTGTTAATGTTTTACCTTCACCAGTTTTCATCTCTGCAATATTACCATAGTGAATTGCTAATCCACCAAGTAACTGAACATAGTATGGTTTTTCTCCAATAACTCTAAATGCTGCTTCTCTTGCAACTGCAAAAGCAGGTATAATTAAATTATCTAGAGTTGTACCATTCTTAAGTTCTTCCTTAAATTCTATTGTTTTTGCAGCTAGTTCTTCATCTGATAGTTTTTGCATTTCAGGTTCTAGTGCATCTATAGCATCTGCTATTTTTCTAAATTTTTGTAATTCTTTGTATTCTGAATCAACTAATTTTTTTAATATACTCATTGATTTCACCCTCCACGGATATTATTTTAGCAAAATAAAAGGGAAATGTAAACTTTTCCCTAACTTTTTTTGTTATTTTCCAGTAACAGTCATGACATCTGAGAAATCACTGTAAACTCTTCCATCTTCGTTTTCAATATATACTCTTGCTCTATATTTAAATACTCTTGTAGAATCTACCAATATTTCTCTTACAGTTTCGTTTCCATTTTCACTATGTAAGAAGTATCCAACACCATCGATTATCATCTCGTCACCAGGGTTTTCATCTGTTGTAACATATAGTTCCCAGCCTGTTAAATAGTTTGTTTCATCTATTCTATATGATGGATAGTCGATATATGCATCATATTTTGATAATCCATTTTCTGTTTCTAGGTATGTATTCTTTAAAATCGGAGCCTTTAGTTCTGGTGATATACTCATTATCTCTGAATAATTACTATATATTCTTCCATCTTCGTTTTCGATAAACACTCTTGCCCTGTATTTATATGTTTCGTTAAATGCCGTCAATACATTTACAAGAGATTCATTTCCAAATTCTCCATAGAAGAAGTAACCTATTCCATCGATAGTTGTTTCGCTATATGGATTACTATCTTTTGTAACATATAGTTCCCAACCTGTTAAATAGTTTTCTCCATCTATTCTATATGATGGATAATCTATACTTATGTCATATGTCGGATGACCATTATCTACATTGATGAACTGATTATTTAGCACTGGCGCTTTTAGTTCTGGTGATATATTAATAGCATCTGACCAGTCGCTATAGTATTTCTTTCCCTTCAATATAACATATACTCTTGCCCTATAAGTGTAATCCTTATTAAATTCGGTGAGCACTGTTGTACTTTGTGCTCCAGTATTATCGCTGTGTATAAAGTATCCAACCCCATCGATAAACATTTCTTTACCTGGGTTACTTTTCTCAGTCACATATAATTCCCAACCTGAAATTTTCTTACTATAATTAATACTAATAGTCATTTCATTAGTCTGTATACCATTTTCAATTGATGTCATTTTAGTATGTAATTTTGGCGCCGGTATAAAAATGGATTGATCAACAAATGTAAAACTTGCTTTTAGAGAATCGAATGTTGGTTTGTTGTTTATCACTTTATTGCTCATGTATGCTCCATTATAATTTGACTGAACTAATAGAGTATCCTTTACTATATTTTTTGTGCTTGTATTTGATATTGCTCCTACAGTGAGTAATACCACCAAACTTTTAATTATTTTTTCTTTTTTCATAACATTTTCCCTCTTTTCGCAGGATATTTTACGATATTTGTTGTACAAAATCTACCAATTCCGAATGGAAATTTGTCAACTAATGGTTGCGTATCGAAAAATTAATTATTAAAAGCCCATAAATGGGCTTTATTATTCTATTTATCTTGCGTTTATAATTCCGTATGTGCCGTCTTTTCTTCTGTATACAACACTAGTACATTTTTCTTGTGAATTTTTGAACACGAAGAAGTCGTGATTTACCATTTCCATTTGAAGTATTGCTTCTTCCTCATCCATTGGTTTAAATTCTACTTCTTTTCTTCTAACAATTGGACTTGCTTCTTCTTCTACTACTGGTGCTTCATCTTCTGTCATGATAAAGCCTTTTTTATCTCTATATCTATTGGCAAGTTTTGCTTTGTTCTTCTTTATCTGTGTTTCTAATTTCTTTTGCACTAAATCAATAGCAGCATATAAATCAGAATTGCTCTCTTCTGCCCGAATAGTAAATAATTTGGTAGGTACAGTAACCTCTATTATTTGATCGTTTCCTTTAACCCTTATCTTTACTATTACATCTATATCGCTTGTTTCATCGAAATATTTCTTTAGCTTCGAAATTTTCTCTTCGACATAGTCCTTTATAGCTTCTGTAATTTTGATGTGATCTCCATGTATGGTTATTTTCATTATATAATCATCTCCTACAAACATTTTATCATAAACTTATCTATTTGTAAAATCTCTCTTATATTCATTCCAAATCATATCCTCATCTGTATAGTGAATATATTTAGAGTCACACTTGCCAACGATTATTGCATTATAGTCTAGTTCTTCTTCAAATATTGATTTGCGTTTGTTGTAAAATGATGTATATGTGCTTCCATCATAATAAATAATTCTTTTATATTCATTCTTATTAGTTAATTGTGACGATATTGGAGTAAAGGAAACATTACTAGGTTCAAATTGACTTAGTACAAGATTATATAATTCTTGTAAGTCACAAGACGTGACATCATTGTATAACACATCAATATCAAATTTAATTATATTACCTAGAATTTTAATTCGTTGAAATAGTTGTCTTAAAACTTGAGCGCACTCTTTTACATTTTTAATTTCTCCATTTTCAAAAAAAAGAGAAGTATCAACTTCATCTATAATTTCTCTTTTCTTTTTTGTAAGATATAAATATATTTTATTTTTTTTAATATATAAAAGGATTTTTTCTTTTCTCATATTACACCGCTAAATCTGATATCTTCATATTATAGAATTCTGTTGGATTGATAATCTCTCCTTTATAGTTAACTTCGAATAGGAGTGCATTGTCATAACCATCATCAACTGAAACACTTCCGCTTTTTCCTATAGTATCATTTTGTTTAACACTGTCTCCGACGTTAACATTTACTTCATCTAGACAGTGATAAACTGTTATCAATTCGTTCGTATGTGCTATTTCTACTACATTACCAAGGATTTCATCTTTCGTTATGCTCGTTACTGTACCATCTAATACACTTACAACGTCAAACTTTTCTTTGCTTACGTATAGTATACCTGTATTTTGCATGTATGTATTTTTATAAAATAATAGAGATTTCTTTCTTGCTTCCTCATCTTTATTTTTATCATAATAATCCTTAGCTATCTCGACACCATCGTGTAAAAAAGGGTGATTTACAGTTTCGTTTGTTATCTCTACTACACTTTGAGTATCAATGTAGTCTTCAGTGTTTACTATATCATTTGCAATAAACCCTGTTAAACTCTCCTTATCTACATCTTCTGTTAAATATTTGCCTATCATTATTGTGCTTACTCCTATTGTTACTAGTGCAAACAGATACACACTTGTTGTAACCCAACTTTTTAGTTTATATTTCTTCATATTTTTCTCCTTCTAATATGATTGTGGGTTATTTCTTAAAAATTATACATTTTTAATATTTCTAATTTCTACTCCATTATAATAGTGCTTTAAAATTTCAGTGTATGTCATCCCCGATTTGGCATAACCATTTGCGCCGTATTGACTCATTCCTACCCCGTGGCCATAGCCATATGTTGTAATGATAACTTTTTTATCTAATTCAATAGTAAAGTTTGCACTCCTAAGCGACAACCTATGTCTGAATTCATTTCCATCAAATTTTTTACCACAGATCGTAATCTCTTTTACATATTCACTTTGAGTATGCTCTATGTCATCCACAGTTATATTTGTGCATTCTAACCCTAATATTTTTTTAATATCTTCTTTATCAAATTCTTTTTTAGTCTCGAATCCTGCTATAGTATTATTATCGTATATAGATTCTGTACTCTTTAAGTATTCTAAATTTTCCTTAAACACACTTTCAACATCCTGCGTTTTGCCTGAGCTCATTGAAAAGTACAACGCATCTATTATTTTTCCTTCATAGACAAGAACTTCGCCTTCTGTATTTTTTACCGCTTCTTTTATTCTTGATAAATACTTTGTATAATTGCTGCCCCATTTATTTTTTAAATCATTATCACTTAAATAAACTTGACTTGATGTATCACTAGTCAGATCATATTCTCCATGATCATGTTGCTTTCTATATAGTGCATATGTTCTACTTGCGACTGCTTGGGCTTTAAGTGCTTCCATATCAAATAGAGCAGGCATTTCACCTGCTACTACACCTTTTATATATTCTTCTAATTCTAATTCTATCGGCTCACCATTATAGAGAATTTTTACTGTTATTATAGGTGATGGTATATTAACTTTTTTTTCCAAATTAAAATTAGTTTTATTATTAATAAAACTAATTACTGCGATTGGTACTAAAGATACTGCTATATAGAACAATATTTTATTTTTTTTCACAATATCTTACTTGCCTCCAAAAAATTTAATATAAACGATACTACGAGATGAGAAATAGATATTATCAGAAATGCCACGAAAATCCTTGCTTCCCAAATTCTATTCGGTTTAAAATATTTGTTGATGTTCAAACCGGATACTGCAAAAGTGGTAGATAAAACGACTAACATGTATATTAATAGCTTATAATACATTATATTCTCCATTTTCGTATTTTATGATTTTATCTACACGTCTTTTGTGTCTTTCGTCAATCAGGACTTCCGCATTAATGAATGCATCTATCATTTCTTTAATTATATTGATGTCTTTAGTATAATTAAAAGTCATTACGTTGGCTGCATTATCATTTCTACATAAAATTGCATCCTCAACTGAGTCAACTTTTGCACATCTTATTCCTTTTACTTTATTTGCTGCAATGCTCATTCCTATTCCAGTTCTGCATACGAGTATTCCTATTTCGGCTTTTCCACTAACCACCTCATTGCAGACTTTAAATGCAAAATCCGGATAGTCATCTGTTGGAGTATTTACAGGGCTACAGTCTAATACTTCGTGTCCGGCTCTTTTTAAGTGCTCTAAAACTTCTTCTTTAAATTTTGTACCTCTATGATCACTTGCAATTGCTATTTTCATTATTGTCTTCCTCCATAGCTTTTTTAAATATTGGATATACACCTATATTGCCTTCTCTGTGTGCTGGTAATTGAAACATGTCATGTCCAGGGAAGTCATTTCCTTCGATTAAAAACGGTTCTTTTTCTCCTATACAGACATCCCATCCTATATATCCAACTTCCTTAATTTCCTTAGCGGCTTCTATACACATTTTTTTTGCTTCTTCCCACATTGGAATTTTGAAACCAACTAATTTTTCATGAGTCATAGGATGCTCATAATAAGTTGTATATGTTTTATCATATGCTGGATATTTTATAGTACCGTCATTTAAATCTACAGGACAAATAAGTCCCTCGTGATTTAAATTATCCACGACATTACCGTTATTTCCGATCCTCAAAAATGCGGCCACTACTTTTTGATTTAGTGTAGATATTCTTACGGTATTAATGCTCGACGGATGCAATTTGGCCATTTCTTTATTTTGAACTGCCACTTCTTCCAAGAGTAATTGATTATTTTCCAATAACTGTGAGTATATTTTTTCAATATTCTTTTGAGTTATTTTTATCTTTTCTACTCCTTTTCCTCCGCATGTTCCTACTAATGGTTTTGCAATAATTTCCTTTTTACCTTTTAAAAATTGTTTTACATCCTCAAGATTATTTCCATTTATAATTACATATTCACGCTTTAAATATTTTTTGAACTTATCATTAAATAGGCCTTTGTTTTCAAAATACTTAATGTAATCTTTATTGTTATATTTTTTTACAATAGCATTACTTTTACCGCGTGTTAAAACTGTCTTTCGCTCTTTACTATTCATTTTATACATTTCAAATAGTTGATAATCCATGTATCCTGCTTGATACTTAAATCCGCATATTATCGTATCGAATAGTAAATATATTCGCGATTTTCCTGTTATTTTGTGTAGATTATTAATTACACTAAAATATTTTTTGTAGTGCATTTTAAATATTCTTTTGATCACATATTTTAGTTTTCCCATATTATCACCTATATAAATTATATCAAAAAAGATTCTAGTTTTCACTAGAATCTTTAAGATTGTATTTTTTTCTAAATTTTTCAACTTTTCCTGTCTGCTTGTGTTTGCCTTGAGCTCCTGTATATTGTGGATGGCATGCACTACAAGTTTCAACGTGAATTGATTCCTTTGTTGACTTTGTTGTAAATGTTGCTCCACAGTCACAAGTAACAACACATTCCTTATATTCAGGATGTAAATTTTTCTTCATACTTATCTCCTTCCGCCATGGTGCTAAATGCGCCATAGAAATTTAATACGAGGGTATTATACCATAATTTTTATTAAAATCAAATAATAATTATATTTTTTTTAATTCATGTATGTATGTTAATAGTCTTTCTTTTGCTTTTGGGTTTAATAAATTATTCCGTGCTTTATGTCCTGAGGCATAATCTTTTCAATTGTATGTATTAAATTGGAAAGATGTTTTGTTGTATCTTCATCCCTTAGATGTAGATCTGATACGACTGCTAAGCGTATATCCTTTTTTTACTTTATTGGTACTTACTTCGCATTTTGCTAACTCCATTAATAAACCCTTTAGTTAATCTTCTTCGATTAGTTCTATATCTGCGCCAACATTTTTTAATTTTTGAACAATATCTTCATAACCCCTTAAAATATGTTCTATATTTTCTATAACTGTTGTACCTTCTGCTATGAGCCCAGCGATAATGAGTGCTGCTCCTGCTCTTAAGTCGGAAGCACAAACTGTAGTACCTTTTAACTTAGCTGGACCATAAATATGAGCCTTTTTATTTGTATATTCTATGTTTGCACCCATTTTAA
>CAMOYI010000066.1 GCA_946629885.1 uncultured Mycoplasmatota bacterium
ATAAACATAATATACTTTACTGGAGGGACTATGTTTAAAAATACTATAAATCTAAGAGTTAGAATAGTTTTTCTAGTAGTCATATTCATGATGATACTAGTAGTAGGTAAAGTGTTCTATATCGAAGTTATTAGTTATGATAAGTTAAATACACTTGCTAATGATTTATGGAGTAGAAACCTGCCAATAAGTGCGGATCGTGGAGAAATTTATGATAGAAATGGCAAAGTAATTGCGACTAATGTTACTACAACAAGTTTAGTATTTATTCCAAATCAAATAAAGGATAAAGAAAAAGTGGCCAGTGATATTTCTAGGATACTTGGTGTTGACTATGAAAAAATGCTTGCTCATGTCAATAAAAAAACTGCAATCGAAAGAGTACATCCTGAGGGAAGACAATTACCTTTTGATGTTGCAGAAAAGATAAGTAATCTCAATTACGATGGTGTGTATTTATTGAAGGAATCTAAGAGGTTTTACCCATATAATAATTTGCTTTCACATGTTTTGGGTTATGTCGGTATAGATAATCAGGGATTGAGTGGATTAGAGTTATATTATGATAAATACTTGACAGGTGTAAATGGTGCGATTAAGTATTATTCTGATGGTAAGGGACATAGGTTAAAACTGGAAGAAAAGTATGAACAGCCACAAAGTGGAATGAACATAACTCTTACAATAGATTTAGATATACAGAAGGCTATCGAGAAGGAGTTAGATAATGTAGTGAGTATGTATAATCCTGAAGATGCTTTAATACTTGCAATGAACCCAAATACAGGTGAAATACTAGGACTGGCCAATAGACCAGATTTTGATCCAAACAATTATAATAATTATTCTATAGAGGCAATTAATAGGAATCTAGCAATCTGGAAAACATATGAGCCTGGTAGCACATTTAAAATACTCACACTTAGCGCTGCTATTGAAGAAAATAAAGTAAATCTATTTGAAGATAGATATTATGATGGTGGTTCTATTCAAGTAGAAAATGCAAGAATTAAGTGTTGGAAACATGGTGGACATGGAAGTGAAACTTTTTTAGAGGTTGTAGAGAATTCTTGCAATCCAGGATTTGTCGTATTAGGACAAAGGCTCGGTACTAATACATTATATAATTATGTTAAAAAATATGGTTATGGTTCTAAAACTGGAATTGACTTAAATGGAGAAGGAACTGGTATACTTTTTTCACTTGACAGAATGGGGCCAGTTGAGACTGCAACTACTGCTTTTGGACAGGGAATAAGTGTAACACCGATACAACAAGTAAGAGCGGTAAGTGCGACTATAAATGGAGGAAATCTTTTAAAACCATATATAGTTAAAACTATAAGTGAACCAGAAACTAATGCTACTATACTAGAGAACAAAAGACAAATAGTAAAAAAAGTCATCAGTGAAAAAACATCAGAATTGGTACGTTTTGCATTAGAAAGCGTAGTATCAAATGGTACTGGACATAATGCTTATATCGAAAATTACCGTGTTGGTGGTAAGACAGGTACTGCTCAGAAAGTCGAAAATGGAAAATACTTGTCCGGTAATTATATCGTATCCTTTATAGGATTTATGCCGGCTGATAATCCGGAAATTGTAGTATATGTGGCAGTAAACAACCCTAAAGGAATTACACAATATGGAGGTACTGTATCTGCACCAATTGCAAAAAATGTATTTAAAAGTGCAATAGAAGTTTTAAATTTAAAACCGGATGATACTGGTATGCCCAAAAAATATGAATGGTATGAAACAGAATATTTAAAACTTCCAGATGTAGTAGGATTAGAAAAAAAGGAAGCTAGAAAGCTACTAAAAGATTTTAAAGTAGAGTACTCTGGCACAGGAGATGTTGTCATGTATATGAGTCCAATTCCAAATCAATATATTAAAAGAGATGGAACTGTCAAGTTACTCTTGTCAAATTGACATTTATTAACCATATATTGTACAGTTTAATCTGGTAATGGTAGAACATATGGTGTATAATATTTTTACGAGGTGTATATTAATATGTTAATATTAGCAAAAACAGTTTTGGCAGTTATGCTCGGCTTTATAATATCTGCCATTAGTGGATTTATAATAATACCAATTTTAAAGAAAATGCATGCCAGCCAAAAGATTAATTCTTTTCTAAATGAAAATCATCAGAAAAAGAGCGGAACCCCTACAATAGGTGGATTGATTTTTATAATCTCGACTATCATTGCACTTGTATTACTTCTTTTAAGGGGAAGCATAACTATAACACACAATTTAATTATACTAGTTTTCGTATTTATAGGATATGGTATTATAGGATTTTTGGATGACTATTTGAAGATGAAAAGGAAAAATTCGATTAGTGGTAGTGAAGGGCTTACATCAATACAAAAGTTGATACTTCAAGTTGTCATCGCAGTAGTTTTCTATTTCATCTATAGATACTATGGTGGTACAGGAGATTTGACCTTTAGTTTCTTCGGATTAAACATTCCTATGGGATGGGCATATGGGTTATTTATTTTATTGGTTTTAGTATCTACTACGAATGCAGTTAATGTTACAGACGGATTAGATGGTTTAGCTAGTGGCTTAAGCATATTTGCTTTCATCGCATTTGGATTAATCGCTTGGAATACGACATGGCTTGCAGGATATCAGGAAATTGCAATATTCTGTTTTATCTTGATAGGTGCATTAGGAGGTTTCCTTCTATTTAATTCAAATCCAGCGAAAGTATTTATGGGAGATACTGGTTCATTAGCATTAGGTGGTGCACTTGCTACTGTCGCAGTATTAACTAGACACGAATTTTCACTAATCTTAATTGGCGGTGTTTTTGTAATAGAAACACTTAGTAGTTTAATACAGATGATTGCGATAAGAAAATTTCATAAAAAAGTATTTAAGAAAGCTCCACTACATCATCATTTCGAAGAACTAGGATGGAGTGAAACTGATATAGTTAGAGCATTTTGGTCAGTTGGATTTATTCTAGCAATGCTTGGAATTATCTATGGTGTATGGTTATAAAAGGCTTCAAAGTTTGAAGCCTTTTTTCATGTATTTCTACTTATCTTTAAATTGATTTGATTATAAAACAATGATATAATAATCATGATAGTAAAGTAGAATAGGAGATAGGCTTATGGCAATTAAAGTTAACATAAAAGAATTAGAAGATAAAAAGAAAGCTATAAGTACTGCATCAAATTACTATTCTCAAAAGGCTAGTACATTTACATTCTCCTCATTTAATTCTTCATATTGTTCTACTTTAGGAAATTATTTAAGCAAGATTAATAAAATTTATAAGGATATTTCTAAAAATTTAAATAGTACAAGTATTTATTTAACAAATTACATAGTTGACATTAAAAATGTGGAAAATAAATACAAAAAAACACCTGATGTTGTAACCCATAAATTAGATAAAACCCCATTATTTACAATCAATAAAGTTACCGACGGTAAAAGTAGTACAACTGGTTTTTCAGATTCTTTAAGCGAACTGACATCTTTAGGCTTGGAGAGTTTAGATGCGTATAGGGTTATCAGCGGGGAAGTATCCATTAATGATTTAGCAGAAGATTTATTTGGGAGTGAAGAAAGTAAAAGAGATCTTTTAGAAAAATATTATGAAGTAAACGTCGAAGAATATGAAAAAGCATTAAGCTTATTTACAAGTTTCGGTTTGTGTGAAGAAGATATAAAAAAAATACTATATGGGGAAAAGACTTTAGAAGAAGTGTTTGCCACTGCGAATTCTTTATCTCAAAATGGCATTGCACCTATGGAATTTGTTACACAAGAAGAATATGAAACATGGAAAAATACTATTGACAAATACTACTTCGAAATAAGTAGTGAATTGTCAATGTTAGAAAGCTATGATTATAACCAATGGTGGGATCTTTCTCATACGTCTGGTGGAAACGACTGGAGCAACTGGAAAGAAAAGACAATCACATACGCACGATATGGCGGAGAAGAAAAAGAATATACAATAAGATATTATGACGGTCTATGGTCGAATGGTGCAGATTATGTTGCTCCAACAGATCAAGAATTTCAGCTATATATGAATGATTTCATACTTAGAAATGCGAATCAGACAGATGAATATGGTCAACCAGCACTAATCGATTCGTCTGGCGTAGATGTGACACAACAAATTTTTATGGATGTTATATTACCTGAATATACAGAGAAATATAACGATTTCTTGAATAGTGACAGAAATGTACCTCGCGCCGCTGTAAATGAATATTATCAAAAAGAATTAGAAATGAGTGAAGAAGAATACTTATATAGAATTCAATGCCTTACTCAGGATAAACTTACAATCGAATCCTATGGATATTCTATTAGGCAACGATTAAAAGAATGCCCATATTTGGAAATTCAAAGGACTGACGAGTACAAAGAATGGTTAAAAACGCAAGATATTGAATCTATAAAATCTAGACTCAGTAGCGAATTGAAACCGGAAATATTTTTAAATGAAGACAGCGATACTGCATTTAGCTCTTACATGAGTAGTTTATCGTATGAAAATAAAGTTCAAGAGTACATAGATGACGAATTATTGAGTGATGATGAAATTATCTTCTGCGAATATTTATTTTCTACAAAAGGAAAAGATGAAGTCGATGCTTATTTAGAAGCAATAAAGGATAGAATTAATCAAAGACTTGGTAGAAAACAAGCTGAAGAATTTTTATCAGAACTTAATTATGATTCTAAATCCCTTTCAACTCTACAAACCTTTTTTCAAGGCTTTGGTGATGGTGTAGAATCATTTGGAGAAGGTATTGAAAATGTATTCAATGCTGACGGGGTAATGACTGATAATAACTATGAAGCCATGTATATCATTCAAGGTCTAACTTCAAATAAAGTAAACTATATTAATGAGTTGTTGGTAGAGATGGAAAAAGAAGATCCACAGAAAGCACAAGAAGTAGCTGTATCTCTTATGAATGCAGATGGATCTATAAATATGGAGAACGCCAAATCACTTTTAAACTCCACTCAATATGAAAACCTTTTGACTGCTGCAGAACACGACAAACTGGGAGCTGAATGGCTATCAGAAGTTTACAATGTTGGATCTAGCGTTGGTAATATGGCAATTCCAACATTTGTATCGGTTGTATTGAAAGCTGCTAGTGCCTACTGTCCACCAGCTGGTATAGCGGCAGAAAGTTTAGAAAAAATTATACAGGGAACGTCTCTAACAATGCTAGGATTAAGTGCCGGTGGAAACGCAAGAAATCAAGCCTTAATTGATGGCAAGAGTGAAAGTGAAGCTCTGGCATTAGGCATATGGAGTGGACTTTCAGAAGTTGCTCTAGAAAAGCTTCTTGGAGGTATTGAAGGATTAGCAGATGATATTGGGAATCCAATTGTTGCAATACTTAAGGAGGGCTTTGAAGAATATACTCAAGAATATGTTGATAGGGGAGCATCAGCAGTTATACATCTTATTAATGGCGGACTAGAAGGGCGCGATCTAGAAAAGGTATTTAACGAATCAATCGGAAGTCTTGATGGTTTAAGTGCCGATGCAAGAAAAGCCTTTATTTATGGGTGTATCTCAACTGTACTATTAAATGGTAGCACAACTGCTTTAAATGGTGGGATAGAGTTAGCTGTAAATAAAATTAAAATTACAGTAGATGGAAAAACAGTAACCCTTGCTCAATATTTAAGTGAAAATGGAGCTTTGAATCAAGAGATTAATACTCTCTTGAACCAAGAAAATCTACAAACGTCTCACCCAAATATAAGCTTAGAACAAGCTATAGAAACAATTAATAATGCAGGAATTAAATATGGAGAAGGTTTGTCTCAAGAAATACTTGAGAAACTAAATAAACAAAATAACGCTGGTACACCGCAAATAGAGATAGTTAAAAATAATCCCGATGGCACTAAACATAGTGACTTCATGGATGTTTACGAAGATGCTGCAGAAGGTGGAGAAGGATCAGTTGAAGTATTTAATTCAAATAACTATAAGATTGCAGCTAGTATAAATAGTTCTTCTAAAAATATAATGCAAGAAATGCAAAAAACAATGCAAGAAATCGATGATAGATTTGGCCATGGAACAGCAAATGGAACTTTACGCTCATATATCCAAGGAAATGGAGATTTATCTATCTTTTCAGAAAAACCAGGATTTCAGGACTTTGTTAATAGTCTTAGTAGATCACAATTAATCGCATTTTATAATATGGCAGTTACCAATTTTTCAGCAACAGGTAGTTATTTAGATCACATATACATAATTAACCGAAACGAATTTGAAAGCAATATGCCAAATTTAGGAGCCATGGAATTACAAGTTTTGCATGCATTGGATAAATATTTTAATAGAGAACTTACATCAGAAGAATTAGTTGAATTTAAAAAGACTTTAACTCAATATGTTGGTAATGATGCTGGAAAAATAATTAAACAGGTAGCCAGATCTTACGAAATTACTAATAGTGATTTTAAAAGCGATGGAGAAGGTACAGTTGAATTATTTAATTTGAATGACAGCACGTTAAATGATAGTGTTAATATTGATCCGGATAATTCGGTACAAATTAAAAAAGCGCAAATAATTTCCGAGGCAAAAATATTTGTTGACAAATATCTGAAAAAAACTTTAATAAATTTCTGGGGAAAATCGATAAAAAGTCAAGTAAAAGTAGCAAATGAAAGCGTTGAATTTGTAACTAGTGAAGAGATTGCCCAATATAGTTCAATACCAAACGTAGCAGGAATACATTATAACGGAAAAATTTTAATTAATACGGATTTTGCGCTTGTAGATGATATCAATAATATTTTAATAACGATAGCAACCCATGAAAGTAATCATAAATTATTTCATTTTAATATAGATATAAACGATTCTGGGTGGAGGCAATTTCTTAACAATGTAAATTATCTAGGGGTTGATTTAAGCAGTATTACGGGTGCTGAAATGACAGGATTGGGTATAACAGTTTATGATTCCCAAGGACGCCCAATAAATCTATTTAGAGGTATAAATGAGCTATTAACAGAAATGTTTACTTCACAACAGCTTGGTGACAAATATTCAAATGGTGGTAATTATTTTAATGAAGCAATTGATATAATGAAAGAGATGATTAAAAACGGTATTGTAAGTGAAGATACATTAAAGAATGCATATCGAGATCATAACATATATTATGTAATGAATGAAATGCTCGAATCTTTTAATAAAGCTGGAGTAAATTTCGATTTTTATCAGTTGATGTTTGATTTTGATTGCGCAGTTCATCCCGACGCCAAAATAAAAACAGATGGTGTAAATAGATTAAGGGATACAATAGATAGATATTTAAAACTTGATCCTGGAACAGAAGCCACTGGCGAGATACCTATAGTTAGTGACACAGAAACAACTGCTAAAATACCAATAATAGATGAGGATGGCACAGAAATAACTGAAAAATTGCCAATTATCGATGATGAAACGACAGCTAAAATACCAGTTATCGATGATGTTAATGAAATAACTCAAGAATTACCAAAAGTAGATAGCAGAAGATCTATATTAAGGTCAAATGCAAACTCTATATATGCCAAATTCTCTAATTTTTATAAAAAA
>CAMOYI010000067.1 GCA_946629885.1 uncultured Mycoplasmatota bacterium
GCTTCAGATGTATGAAACAGTTTCCAGTGGTTATGCGCCCACTAATCTATTCTCAGGAAACATTTTAAATGTTTATACAAATCCGAATCAGATAAGACAGAAATATCACGATGCTTCTATAATGACACTTTTGGCTAATGCATATGGCTTGAAATCAGACGAAGGCAAATTGAAAGAAACTTTCAAATTCGAAGTGAAATTATTTCCTTCGAATTATTTACTTGATTATTACGTAAGCTCCAATCCCGAGGGCAGACCCTTAAATAGTCCCTTATTGATAAACATGACTGAATGCTCCGGTCCTTATTATGTAATACTCAACTACAACGCTCATGATTACGGAAAGACTTTAATCCTTGATGAAATTTATGGCAAAATTTCTTATTTAGGTGTCGCCACTACATTGGAGAGTGAAACCTGGGAAGAAATGATTGCGAATGATATTGAGACTATAAACTTAAATGATAAAAAATATAGTTTGCCATCATCCGCGAATAATATGGATGTTTACAAGGTCGAATGTACTTTACCTGTCATGATTAACTTTTATTATATTGATCCAACTGCTCCCGTGAGCACCATGAATTATGGAGATGTTCAGATTTTTATCTTACAACCTTATCAAACTATAAATGTCCCTTTCACTTCTGGAATGAAAACCCCTGAAGTAATAATAGAAATAAACGAACCAGAAGATAAGCCTTATGTCATTATCACAGTCACCAATGAAAAAGTTTACGAAAAAAACACTTTGGAAAGATTCGTTCCTATTACTTTAGGCAATGGCATTACAATTAAAGAACGAGGAGGATCAACCAATACTAGAGTTATTATTAAAGTAGGATATTCAACTTCAAGTTGGACAAAACAATCGGATTATATTAAATATAATTCAGCTGAAAAAACTTATTTATTCGAATTCCCAAATGATGCTTTAAATAGGTATTTTTACACTTATGCAACATTGACAATGTCAGGTACAAATGCTGATAATAACGTCAAATTCTGCTTTACCTCAAGCATTGGAGGAGCCTTGAAACCTTCTTCTGAAAACTGTTATCGTGTATCAAGTACTAATTCGTACTATTTGAAATTTTATAATCCTTTCATTATGTATAAAAATTATGAATACAGTGCCGATTTAAAATATTCAATAACACTCAAACCAGTAACAGATACTACCGCTTTTGGAATTAATCCCATTATAGAGAAATATAACACTAATAAAAGAAATTACGAAGGAGTCAATAACAAAATAACTTTAGGCGATGATGGCAAATACAGCTCTATTTTAACCCCTCCTCAAGAACAAACAACTACAATATTTTTACAAATTCAAATTTGCAGTGGCCAAAATAAAATAAGCACAAAAGTTGTTGATGTATTAACCCAAGAAGCGCTTTTACCAGATGAGGATTTACCTGCCACCAAAACAAACTATTACAGGACTTTCAGTAATAAATTAATGGATACTGAATTTTACGCCACTGGCACTTCGGGTACAGATATTTTCCTTAGAATGGCAGGACTCACTAATATATATATACCATCATTTAGGACCGAGCCATCAATCACTTTCGATAATACAACCAATACTTTATTTACTGAGTTTCCTGTAACAACAAATGAAAATATGAGAATCACAGTATTAGTTGACACAGAGGGTACTTTAGATTCTAAAGGTTATACTTTATGCTCCTTTGTTGACACTGAATTTAAAGACATGGCTAAATATTATAAAACAGTTACAATAAAAAGCGCAAATGTTGCTTATATTCAATTAAACTTTAACCAAGCTGGAATAGCGGTTGATGAAAAATTTGATGCACTTATTTATTATGAACAATTAGCCAAAGGACAAATGGTCTTTTTAAGTAAGGTAGTAAAAGGTACAGTTGGCCAGATATCTTTAGATACTATCTATGAAATAAATGAAGTATATTCAGAGGATAATAATTATGTATATAAAACTGTAACCCAACAAGACAATAGTTACTACTTTAGTTATTTACCAGAAGCAACTTTGGAAGTTCCTATTGGTGCTTTCAGTTTAGAATTGGGAGATCAAACCACTGGTGAATTAGCCGAAGTTTATTGCTCCTTTGTCGCAAATGATTCTGACGCTATGACTATGATTGAAGCAGTAGAAAGTGCTGCATCAGATAATACATCTTATTGTTTAGGAGGAGTAAGTGGTACTGATTCGAGAAGATATAATTATATTTTTAAATATGAATATGAACAAGATAAAACTCCGAAAAAAATGGTAATAAAAGTAGTAAATAAAAACGTCGTTGGCGAATTTAGTATTTATATGAAAAAAGATCAAGGTGAAGAAATAGTTAAAACTGACTTTTTAACTCAGAAAGAATATGGTAAAGATGAATCAAGTAAAAAGTCAGTAATACCTTATATAGTAAATGTTGAAACAATAAGAGGAACCGATGAAAATTATGTATCAAAAGTATTATTCTACTCTCGTTATCTCGAAATGCAAATGTATTATGTGCCAACTGATTCAAATAAGCC
>CAMOYI010000068.1 GCA_946629885.1 uncultured Mycoplasmatota bacterium
AAAAACTACTGATTTTTTGTAAATAAATTTTTATTGCGCATGCAACACTTTTTTATATAATTTTTATAGGTGGTATGATAAGCAAGCAAAAAATTTAACAGTCAGAAATGTTTTTATTGGACAGTATTCGAATGAAAATGATACTATTAAATGTAAAATTTCAGGAATAATACCACAAGGTATAGATGGCATTATGCCCCTATAAAAATTCATTAAAAAAGAAGTGATATAAATTGAAAGTAATACTTTTTACTCATGGAAGCGATATAGATGGACTTGGCTGTGTTATTCTCGCTCGCCTTGCAATATCTAATTTAGACTATGTATTATGCTCTAATCCCAATGAATTAGAGATGAAAGTTAGAGAGCTTTATGAAACTGAAAAACTTTATAGTTATGATAAAATCTATATAACTGATTTAGCACTTAATGAACCAGTGTTAAGCACCATTGCAAAAGATGAAATATTATCTAAAAAAATTGAAATATTTGATCACCATAAAAGTGCGATTGACTCTGGACTCAATAAATATGATTTTACTCATATACATGTAGAAGTAGATGGCATACATACTTGTGGTACTGAATTGTTTTATAAATATTTGATTAATTCAAATTATTTAGAACCAACTAAGCTGTTAGATGAGTTTGTAGAACTAACTAGACTAGAAGATACTTGGGAATGGAAAAACGATCCAGTTAACGGCGAGAAAGCATGGAATCTTGCAGTACTTCTAAGTATACTTGATACAAGTAAATATATTGAGACCATTTTTCAAAAACTTATCAGTAGCAGCAATAGTTTTGAATATACTAGCGAAGAGTTAGAGCTTATTTATAATAAAAAGCAAGAAGATGCTAGAGTAGTTAAGAGTATGTGGAGTGAAGCTGAATTCATGTGTGATGAAGAAGGCAATAAAATTGCAGTTATTTTGGGATCATGCCAATATATAGGCGAATTATCTGAATATATAAGGAAGGTATGTAATAATATTAAATATTTTATACTAATAGATTTAGATAAAGAACCACTTCCTCAAAGGTCGTATAGAAGTATAGATGAAGATTTTGACGTGTGTGAAGTTGCTAAACGTCATGGTGGTGGAGGACACAAAGGCGCTTCTGGTGCACTTATTAGTTTAGATGATAAAAATAAAGCTTTAGATATTTTATCTAAAAATAAAATTGAAGGATTAAAGTACTTAATAAATATTAAATATAATTCATGAAAATAGTCGACTTAAGTCGACTTTTGTTGTATAATCAAAGTTAGAGTAGGAGAATATAAATGAATGTTGAATTTAGAGTGGCAACTATTGATGATGTTAAGGGTATTATAGATTTATGTAATGAATGCTTTTTTGAAGAAACAAGTTTAGAGTATGCGCAAGATGTATTTAAAAAGTATGAACATGATAAAAATCAAATTTACTTAATTGGTCTAGTTGATGGTAAAATTATCGCTCACGCTAAAGTAACAGTAATTCAAACAATATATGAAAAGATGAATACATATTCTATTTTAAATCATGTGTGTGTAAAACCAGAGTATCGTCGTCATCATATTGGAATGAAGCTATTGGATGAATGTAAGAAAATATCTAAAGAAAATAATTGTGTCAAAATGGAATTATGGAGTAATAATTTCCGTGAACCAGCCCATGCTTTATATAAAAAGTACGGCTTTGTAGTTAATGATGCTAAATTCTTTTCATTTGATTTATAGAAAGGTAGTTATAAGATGAAAGTAAGTAATATTTATATTGGTGGATGGTTTCAAAGAACTATGTTACAGTTATCGGAGGTATATGATTTTTTAAGAGATGCAAAAACTATGTTACCTCTTGATACGGAAAAATTAAAAGGATATAGAAAAGAGTTAGGTATTGGTAGAATTGATTATGGTGTACAAGGAGAAGAATATATCTCTTTTGTTACGGCTTTTGGTATTCGAGTTAAAATATTTGAAGATGGACTAATTGTATTAAATAATTCTACAGTAAGTGAAGATACATTATTCTCTGATATCGATAGAGTAACAGATTATTATGAGAAAAAATTATCTCCTGCATTAAGCTATTTATTTAGTTTAGGTGCTCCGATTCCAAAAGAGCTTGCTAATATTGAGACTGTATATCCATATTTTATTGTATTTGATAATGCCAGCAGCGATGAGATAAGCGATATGTTAGCAAGAACTGAAAAGCAAAAATATTTTGAATTTTCTAATCCAAAATATGATGTATTAAGAGGAGATAAGTATTACTTTATTAATAATAAAAAGCAATCTTTGGATAATATTGAAAGATATATTGAAGAGCAAATATTTATAAGGGAATTTAAAGGACAATTACATAGATATTTAAATCTTCATAGAATTATCTGGGAAAAGATTGATGAAGTTAAAGAAAATGCCAATGTTAAAGGATCTGACATCGTTAAATTTACTACTAAACTAGAAGGATACGCTAAAACAATAAATCTAATAGATGGTAGAATAAAACAAATGAGTACTTATATTCCAACTAGAGAAAAAATTGCTAAGAGTGATAAAGAACTTGCTGAGTTTTTGGAGATATCTGGCTATAGATATGAAACACTAAGAGATACACTAGACTATATAAGAAGTTTGTGGGATATGACTAAGAGTTATGTAAATTCTGCTCAAAAGTTATTTGCTGGACTAAAAGCCGATATAACTAGTAAGTCAGTCAATAGTCTTACTATAGTTACATCTATGAGTGCAGGTGCTTCAATAATTGGACTTCTTACTAAGTCTGCACCAGAGTTCTCTATATTTGGTGTGTTATACTTCTTCATATTAGCGCTAATAGGCTGGGGTTCTACTAAGATACTTAGTACAATCTCTAAATCTCGCAAATATGAGATTAGCGATATAGAATACGATAAGGATATTAAATAATGAAAAGATACTTTGGAATATTAAAAACTCTCCTAAAGATGGATTGTAATAAGTTTTTAGTCTTTCAAATGTTTGCAAGTTGTATTCTCTATAATTTATCTAATCTTTTACCTCCAATTGCGACAGCAGGTATAATTAAAGTAATAACAGAATCAAACTTTTCAGATATTTGGTATTATGTAGGACTATATGTGATATTTTACGTTTTATATTATAGTCTCTTACGTTGGAACTATAAAGTATACGAAAAGTTAGACGTGTATTATCAAACAAATATATCTAAAAAGCTATTTAATCATGTCGTAGATAACGATTCAATATTAAATAAGATATCAAAAGGTAAAATAGTAACCACGTGTAGCGAAGATTTAAGAAATCTCGTAGATGTAGTCGATACTGCTAGTGAATCACTTGTTGGATTAATTAAAATTATAATAATTCTTCTCATCTTTGCTCGTTATAATATCATAACTGCTTTAATAGTATTAGTATTAGATGGTTTCTATTTAATACTGATGAGTGATAACTCTAAAAAAATTTCTAAATACTATGATGGCCAAAGAAAGTATGAGGATAGAATTATCGATACCTTAAGCCAGATGTTAAATAATATTAAGAAAGTAAAATCTCTTTCTATGTCTAGCAATCTAAGCAAAAAAATAGATAAGGAAAGAGCAAGTTGGGAAATACAGTTTAGGAATAGGCGTAAAGGAATGACTAACCGATATTCACTAATACCGTATATCGTAGATTTTGGTAAAATAATACTATATGTTCTAATGGCTTATTTAGTAATTAAAGGTAAGATGACACTAGATAGATTAGTTTTGCTAATTAGCTATTTTGAGATGATTGTCACAATCTCCGACAGTATGCTTGAGGATTTACTTAATTTAGATAATTATGGTATCAGGGTAAATAGAATAAACAATATATTAAAGTTTAATAATACTAGCGCTAATATGGAATTTGGCAATGTAGATAACGATTATATTACAGGTTCTATCGTATTTGATAACGTATACTACGAGATTAAAGGTACACAGGTCCTAACGAATGTATCATTCAAAGCTTACCCTAATGAAATAACTGCGATTGTCGGGCATTCTGGAAGTGGTAAGACAACTATATTGAATTTACTATACAGATTAGATAGAGTTAAATCTGGTAGTATAACAATCGATGATGAGTCAATATATAACTATACAAAGAAAGTATATGCTTCTAATGTATCGGGTGTATTTCAAAAACCGTTTGTATTTGAAATGAGTATAAGAGATAATCTATCTCTAATAGATCAGAATAAGGATAACCAAATTAAAGCTTGTAAAAGAGTGGGAATACACGAATTTATAGAAAATTTGCCCAAAGGGTATAATACCATTATTCGCGAAGAAGAAAATATTTTAACAGAAGGACAAAAACAACTGCTGGCTATTGCAAGAAGTCTATTATCTAAAGCTGAAATTCTTTTATTTGATGAAGTGACTAGCAACATAGATAATGAAGAAACCATGCAAATAAAAGATGTTTTAGAGGATTTAAAAATAGACCATACCATACTTCTTGTTACACATAAGCCAGAAATAATGGAAATTGCCGATAAAGTAATAGTAATAGATAATGGTAGAGTATCTTGTAAGGGTACTAATCATGAAGTATATGATAAATCAAAATTGTATAGGTCACTTAGAAATAGAGCGACGGTTAGTGTTAGTAAAGATGAATAAAAGAGCATATCATGCTCTTTTCGCTTGCATTATTTATTTATTTGGTGTATCATATGGCCTGCTAAAAAGGGGGATGTAAAGTTTATGTTACTGTCAATCGATATGATTAAACTCATTTGTGGAGAGAATAAAATTGAAGAGTTAATAAGATTTTGCGCAATTCAAGAAGAAAATCCTGGAGTGTTTTCATGTATTGAAGAAACAATTTTAAGACTTATTGAATATGTAAAAAGAGAAAGAGGCAATCCTAACCCTTATTATAAGCTTCTCTATGTAATTGGCAATAGAAGTCCTGAGGCATGTGAGGTAATCTTTAAGGACGCTGTTTACTGTTCAACATTTAATGATGCTTATCACTATCTTCTTGAGTGGATGAGTAGTTGGCTAAAAAGAGAAGGCTGGGCTACACGGCCACCATATTCTATGCTAATGTATATGCGTCTATTAGCGTATATAAATCATGTGGAGCCATCGGAAGAAATGCCAATTATGCTCAAGGAATTTTGCCAAGGTCACTTAGAGGCGTATTCAAAATTTTACCGACACAGCATCTTTTTGAACCTAACCAAAGAAGACATAAGAAAGAATAAATATTTAACATTTTATGTGCAAATAGCAGAAGAGTATGCTTTAAAGGAAAACTATATGCTAGCTTGGCGCCTAATGCAGGTGGCCAATAAATTGTTAATTGGAATAGATCCACGAGTGCAAAATCAATTAAGATATAGATTGAATATATTTTCTCAGTTATTATGCGCTTGCAGTCAAATAGAACATCAGAGAAAACAGCGAAATTCTAATAATAATCCTAATAAAGAACTATTAAATGATTTAATTGAGCAAGAAAGATGGGAACATTTAGATACTCTTGTCACTACAAGAGATATGACGACTCTTCTCAAAATCAATTTGAGCAGATCTACAATGACTTCAATGCAAATATTAGTTGGTGAGCTAATTAGACAAGCTAAGATGCAAAACATCATGGCGGAGGAGACCCAAACATCTATTGATGCACCAGTTGCTTTATCAGATGATGATTATTTATCATATGAACCAAAGTTTAGTCATCATTATTATATAGGTAAGAGACAATTTGTTACCGCATATTTTAGGTTAAAGTATTCTGAAGACCCACATACTTGTGAAAGCCACGTTTATAAACTTTTAGAGAAACTAATGCCATATTATTTGTCTAAAGAAAAATTGAGCGAATTAGATATTAAAAATCAAGGAAGAATACTAGTTCTAAAGCAACTTAGAGAAGAAAGAGAAGCAGCAATAAAGCAAGCAGCTCAATCCAATCCACAGTAATATAACTTTATAATACAAGTTCTAGTCAATTATAATAAAAATTATTAAATGATACTTGTTGCTCATCTATATAAAAAGGATCAGTTCGATATGTTAGCAATTGAATTAATTATTTCATTTGACATCTTATATAAAACTATGGTATATTTGTTCTGTTGAAAGTGAAGGTTAAAAATTTCTCGAGTTATAAATATATCTTTGAGTTGTTTTTTGCGCATTTTAATCATTTTTTTGTTGACTTTTAAAAGGTATGCTAGTAAAATTATAAATTGGTGGCATATCTTTTTATATTATTTAAAAATCCTGCCCAAAAAATACTGCATAGGGGTGAAGAATAAGTGGCTTACAAAATGAAGAAATTTGGAGACCATAGAGAAAGAGTAAATTTCTCTAAAACAAAGAACACTTTAGAGTTATCCAACTTACTCGAAGTGCAAAAGAAATCCTATGAGGATTTCCTAACAAACGGGATAAAGGAGACATTCGAAGACTTATTCCCAGTACAATCTTTTACTGGAAATATCTCACTTGAATTTGGTGATTATTCGTTTGATGAACCTAAGTATTCCGTAAAAGAATCTAAGGAAAGGGCAGTTACTTATAGTGCACCATTAAAGGTTCAGGCACGTGTTTTCTTAAATGAAACCGGAGAAGTAAAAGAACAAGAAATATTCTTGGGCGATTTACCTTTAATGACCGATTCTGGTACTTTCATTATCAATGGTGTTGAAAGAGTAATCCAATCTCAATTGGTACGTAGTCCTAGTATCTATTTTTCTAGTGTAATAGATAAAAATGGAAGACCTGTTATATCTGGACAAGTAATACCTAATAAGGGTACATGGCTAGAGTTCGAACAAGATGCAAGAGATGTTCTATATATAAGAATTGATAGAACTAGAAAAGTACCTCTTACAACTTTCTTAAGAGCATTAGGCCTTGGTAGCGATGAGGATATTATTGGACTTTTCGGTGAAAATCAATATATTGCCAATACGATTGAGAAAGATTCTACTAAGAATGTCGATGAAGCACTAATCGAAATCTACGAAAAATTAAGACCAGGAGAACCAGCAACACTTGAAAGTGCAAAAAACCAACTTATGACTCAATTTTTCGATAGATTCCGTTATGATTTGGCCAAAGTTGGTAGATATAAATATAACAAGAAATTAAACATACTAGATAGATTGCTAGGATGCAAAATAGCAGAAGACATTCTAGATGAAACTGGTAAAGTAGTAGTAAGTAAAGGAACATTAATTACTAAAGAAATTCAAAACGAATTAAGACCTATTTTTGCTAGTGGTTATAACAATAAAACAGTTACAATTAATGAAGACTTAGATAAGTATAATGTAGTTCAAACAGTATTAGTGTATGATAAGCAAGATGAAGAAAAGACTGTAAGAATTATCGGTAACGATCAATCGATTAGCGAAAAAAGGCTTACTATATCAGATGTATATGGTGCAGTCAGCTACTACCTTAACTTATTAGATGGCATCGGTTCTACTGATGAAATCGACCACTTGGGTAATAGACGTGTAAGACAAGTTGGTGAATTAATAGAAAATCAATTTAGAGTTGGTATGGCTCGTATGGAAAGAGTAATTAGAGAGAGAATGACTACTCAAGAGTTAGAAAATGTTACTCCTAAATCTCTTATAAATATCAGACCAGTTACTGCAGCTTTAAAAGAATTCTTCGGTTCAAGTCAGTTGTCTAAGTTTATGGACCAAGTTAATCCGATTGCAGAATTAACTGATAAGAGACGTCTATCAAGTCTTGGTCCTGGTGGATTATCTCGTGATAGAGCGAGCATGGAAGTACGTGACGTCAACCCAAGTCACTATGGAAGAATCTGTCCAATAGAATCTCCAGAAGGAGCAAATATCGGACTTATCGCTTCACTTGCAGGATATGCAAAAATTAATGACTATGGTTTCATAATGAGCCCATATAGAAAAGTAGTCAACAAAAAATTGACAGATGAAATAGAGTATTTGACTGCCGATGAAGAAAATGATTATTACATAACACAAGCGACAAGTGAAGTAAATGAAAATGATGAACTATGTGGAAAAGAAGTAATCGCACGTTTCAATGGTGAAGACGTGTTAGTTAGTCCAGATAAAATCAATTATATCGACGTTTCTCCAAGTCAAATCGTTTCGTTGACTACAAGTTTAATTCCATTCTTGGATCACGACGATGCAAAACGTGCTCTAATGGGATCTAACATGCAACGTCAGGCAGTACCGCTATTAAAGACAGAAGCACCATTTGTTGGTACTGGTGTTGAGGCAGCAGTTGCTAAATATTCTGGAAGTACAGTAGTAGCTAAGGCTGATGGTGTTGTCGAATACGTCGATTCTAAAAAGATTATCGTTAAAAATGCAAAGGGAAAAGATAATTATTATTTAACAGAATTTGAAAGAAGTAACGATGAAACATGTATTAATCAAACTCCTATTGTTAAAATAGGCGATAAGGTTAAACGTGGAGAAGTAATTGCTGATGGACCAAGTACTAACCAAGGCGAACTTGCTCTTGGTAAGAACATGGTCGTTGCATTCATGACTTTCGATGGATATAACTATGAGGATGCTGTCATTCTAAATGAAAAGCTTGTAAAAGATGATGCATTTACATCGATTCATCTACAACACTATGAAATTGATTGCCGTGATACTAAATTAGGACCTGAAGAGATTACTCGTGACATTCCTAATGTTAGTGAGGAAGCACGTAAAAATCTCGATAAAAATGGTATTATCAAAATCGGTACAGAAGTTAAAGAAAATGATATATTAGTAGGTAAGGTCACTCCAAAGGGTGTACAGGAATTATCTAGTGAAGAAAAATTATTACATGCAATATTTGGCGAAAAAACTCGTGAGGTAAGAGATACTTCATTAAGAGTTCCTCACGGAACATATGGTATTGTTCACGATATTAAGGTTTATACAAAAGAAAACTCTGATGAGTTAGGTGCCGGTGTATCTAAAGTCGTAAGAGTATACATCGTACAAAAGCGTAAGATACAAGTCGGAGATAAGATGAGTGGTAGACACGGTAATAAAGGTGTAATTTCCCTAGTATTACCAGAAGAGGATATGCCTTATTTACCAGATGGTCGTCCAGTCGATATCATGTTAAATCCAATGGGTGTTCCATCACGTATGAACTTAGGTCAGATACTTGAATTACACTTAGGTATGGCTGCTAAAAATTTAGGCCTATATACTGCAACACCAGTATTCGATGGTGCAAGTGTTGAAGAAATTCAAAAGATGATGAAAGATGCCAAAATAGATGATGATGGTAAAACTGTACTAATCAATGGACGTACTGGTGAACCTTTTGAAAATAGAATTTCTGTTGGTGTCATGTACATGTTGAAACTTCACCACATGGTCGACGACAAGTTACATGCTCGTTCTACTGGACCATACAGTTTAGTAACACAACAGCCACTAGGTGGTAAAGCACAGTTCGGTGGTCAGAGATTTGGTGAGATGGAAGTTTGGGCACTTTACGCATATGGTGCAGCGCACATCCTACAAGAAATAATGACTGTCAAATCCGATGATGTAGTAGGCCGTGTCAAGGTATACGAAGCACTTGTCAAAGGTAATAATATCGAACATGCTGGAATGCCAGAATCATTTAGAGTATTGATAAAGGAACTTCAAGCACTAGGATTAGACATTCAATTCATCGATAAAGATGATGTTGCTCACGATTTGAAAGAATTAGAAGATGAAGAAGATAGAGAAGATAATTCGATATCTATAGATGAAATAGATTCCAAAACACTCGAAATGATGAATGAAGTCAACGAAAGAAAACTTGCTAAGAAGAATGGTGAATTATCAGCTGAAGAAGTTGAAGATGATAATGACGACTATGAAGATGATAGCGAGTTCGACGATGAAGAAAACATCGAAGAGATGGAAGAAGACTTCGAAAGCGAAGAAGATATTATAGATGATTTAAAGGAAATGGATGGTGAAGAATAATGTTAGAAGTAAACAATTTTAAGGGAATTAAGATTGCCATCGCAAGTCCTGAAAAGATTAGAGAATGGTCATATGGCGAAGTTAAAAAGCCAGAAACTATAAACTATAGAACACTTCGTCCAGAAAGAGATGGACTATTCTGTGAGAAGATATTTGGACCTACAAAGGATTACGAATGTGCCTGCGGAAAGTACAAACGTCTTCGTTATAAAAATGTAGTATGTGATAGGTGTGGTGTAGAGGTAACTCGTGCTAAAGTGCGCCGTGAGCGTATGGGACACATCGAGCTTGCCTCTCCATGCTCACACATTTGGTTCTTTAAAGGTGTTCCATCTAAGATGGGATTAGTGCTCGATATGAGTCCAAGAGAACTAGAGGAAGTAATTTACTTCGTAAGTTATGTAGTGCTAGATCCTGGTAAAGCACCATTAGAGATTAAGCAAACACTTTCCGATAAAGAGTATCGCGCATACTATGAGAAGTATGGAAATACGTTTAAAGTCGGTATGGGTGCGGAAGCTATAAAAGAGCTCCTACAAAAAGTAGATGTTAAAAAAGAAATCGAAGATATTAGAAAAGACTTAGAAAATGCGACTGGACAGAAAAAGATTCGTCTAGGCAAGCGCCTTGAATGCCTAGTATCGTTTGATGAATCTGGTAATAAACCAGAATGGATGATATTAGATGCAATTCCAGTTATACCACCTGAACTAAGGCCAATGATTCAACTAGATGGTGGACGTTTTGCTACAAGTGACTTAAACGACTTATATAGAAGAATAATTAATCGTAATAACCGTCTTAAAAAGTTGTTAGAACTAGGTGCTCCAAGCATCATCGTTCAAAATGAAAAGCGTATGCTTCAAGAGGCTGTAGATACATTGTTTGACAATGGCAGACGTGGAAGAAGTGTATCAGGTGCCGGAAATAGAGCGTTAAAGAGTTTGTCTAGCATGCTTAAAGGTAAACAAGGTAGATTCCGTCAGAATCTATTAGGTAAGCGTGTCGACTACTCTGGACGTAGCGTTATCGCAGTTGGACCAAGTTTGAAAATATATCAATGTGGTGTACCAAAAGATATGGCTCTTGAATTATTCAAACCACATGTAATACACGAACTTGTCGAAAGAGGTCTTGCTCACAATATTAAGGGCGCAAAGAGATTAATAGACAGTAAAGATGCATGTGTTTGGGATATTGTTGAAGATGTCATAAGAGAACATCCGGTTTTGCTTAACCGTGCTCCAACACTTCATAGACTATCAATTCAAGCTTTTGAACCAGTACTAATAGGTGGTAAAGCAATTAGATTACACCCAATGGTATGTTCAGGATTTAATGCTGACTTCGACGGTGACCAGATGGCAATACACGTACCACTTTCTGAAGAAGCGCAAGCCGAGGCTAGAGTATTGATGCTTGCAAGTAACAACATCTTAAAACCATCAGATGGTACTCCAGTAGTTACTCCAGGACAGGATATGATTATTGGTAACTATTATATCACTATGGAAGATAAAGGCTTACCAAATGAAGGTAAAGTGTATAGAAATTCAAATGAAGCACTAATGGCTTATGAGAGAAGAGATATTACCCTTCAAACTCGTATAGTTGTTCCAGTAGATTCATTTAAACATAAACTATTTACTGCAGACCAAAAAGGAAAATACTTAGTTACAACTGCAGGTAAGATAATATTTAACGAAATATTGCCTGATTCTTACCCATATGTCAATGAACCAAGCAAAGCGAATATCGAAGGAGTTACACCAGATATTTACTTCATAGACAAAGGTGTAGATATTAAAAAAGCAATTGAAGATATTCCTCTTGCTGAAGCGTTTGGGAAAAAGCATTTAAAATCATTAATTGCACAAGTATATGATAGATATAAGACAACAGAAACTAGTGTATTCTTGGATAACTTAAAAGATTTGGGATTTAAGTATTCAACTATCGCAGGTCTTACAATATCTATTTCAGATATAGTGACAAGTCAACATAAGGCTGATTTCGTTCAAGCAGGTCAGGAAAAAGTCGACAAAATTAATAAACAATTTAGTCGTGGATTAATCACTGATAAAGAGCGTCATGATCAAGTATGTGATGTATGGCTCGATGTTACAAAACAAGTAGGTGCTGAACTTTCTGGATATGCTAAAACAGACCTTAAAAATCCAGTATTCATAATGAAAAATTCTGGCGCTCGTGGATCTGATTCTAACTTCAACCAGATGTCTGGTATGCGTGGACTTATGGCAAAACCAAACGGTGATTCACTAGAGATACCAATTACTGCAAACTTCCGTGAAGGACTTTCAGTTTCAGAATTCTTCTTATCAAGCCATGGTGCAAGAAAAGGTAATGCCGATACAGCACTTAAGACTGCAAACTCTGGTTACTTGACAAGACGTCTTGTAGATGTAGTACAGGATATTATTGTCAAGGAAGAAGACTGTGGATCTATTGCAGGATTAAAAGTAACTGAAATAGTCGATACAAAGAGCGGATCAGTAGTAGAAAGCCTTTATGATAGAATAGTAGGAAGATTTACTGCTAAAAAAGTAATAGATCCTACGACAAAAGCCGTTATTGTTGATAAGGGCGAAGAAATAACTGAATTTGTTGCAAGAAAAATAGATAAGGCCGGTATCAAATCAGTTGAAATTAGAAGTGTTTTAACTTGTAAGTGTCCAAATGGAGTTTGTGCTAAATGTTATGGCCGCAACCTTGCAACAGGTTTAAAGGTTGAAGTAGGAGAGGCAGTCGGAATCATGGCTGCACAGTCAATCGGTGAGCCAGGTACACAGCTTACAATGCGTACATTCCACGAAGGTGGTGTCGCTGGTGCCGGAGATATAACTCAAGGTTTACCACGTGTTGAAGAATTGTTTGAAGCACGTACTCCGAAAGGAAAGGCTACAATTTCTGAAATAACCGGTAAAGTTACTATTATTGAACAAGTAAACGGAAAATACAAGATAGTTGTAGAAAATGACATAACTGCAAAAGAACATATGACTAGCTATGCTGCTAAACTTTGTGTAGAAGTAGGTAGCGAAGTTAACGCTGGTGATAAACTTACAGAAGGAGCAATTAGTCCAAAAGAATTACTTGCTGTAACAGATCCAATAACTACTCAAGAATATATTCTTGAAGAAGTTCAGAAAGTTTATAAATCACAAGGTGTTGACGTTTCAGATAAACACATAGAAATAATAACAGGTCGTATGATTAATAAGATGCGTATTATTGATGCAAATGACTCCGATATGGTTGCAGGATTGACTGTCTCAATAAGAGAATTTGCTGAACGCAATAAACCAGTTATATTAGCAGGTAAAGTACCAGCTACAGGAAGACCTGTACTATTAGGTATTACAAAGTCTTCGCTTGAAACAGACTCATTCCTAAGTGCTGCATCATTCCAAGAAACTACAAGAGTGTTGACTGATGCGTCAATTAAAGGAAAAGTTGACTACTTACATGGACTTAAAGAAAATGTAATTATCGGTAAATTAATTCCAGCAGGAACTGGTGCAAAAGAATATTCTGATGTTCAAATAGAGCTAGAAAAAGAATTTTTATCGGATGATCCAAGTGAAGTATTGGAAGAAAAATTTTTAGATAATTCTGAATTCAAAGAAAAAACTGGGGAAGAAACTAACTAACCCAGTTTTTTAATATTTTAAAATGATGTTGGCATGAAACCAAAAAACTTAAAGCTTATATTTATGTATTAAAAAACTAGATGGATCTCATCTGGTTTTTGTTTTTATATGGATTTTTAGGATCAATTTTATCTACAAATAATATACCGTCTAAATGATCCATTTCGTGCTGGAAGGCTATAGAAAGGTCTTCACGTACCCTATACGTAAATAATTCACCGTTTTCATCATACGCTTCTATTTTACATCTTGCATATCTTGGAACAATTCCATTCACGGGTCTATTTACAGACAAACATCCTTCTCCCTCTTCGACATATATTTTTTCCTCACTATGTGAAATCATTTTAGGATTGATTATTACATACTTTTCAAATTTTCCATCTTCAATTTCATTAACTATCACAAAAATTCTTTTCGGTATTCCAAGTTGGATGAACGCCAGCCCCATTCCAGATCTGAGGTGGTACTTTTTAATATATTCATCGATTTGACTCATCTCTAAATACTTTAAAGCATCTTGTATAGTATTTTTATCATCATCGGATAGTGGAAATGTTACTTCCTTACTAACTGTATGTAATATTTTATTCTTTTCATCCAATATTTTTATCTTTGGTAACATTTTATTTCACCCCTTAATCACTAGTATTCTATCAAAAAGAATGTAAAATTGCAAATTTTAATACTTATTATTGAGTTACTATGATAAAATGGTTATGGTGAAGAATATGAAAAAGAAAAAACATACTCTAAAAAAGAGATATAGAAGATTGATATTATATATTATAATTGCATCTATCGTGATTACACTTACTGTTCATTTTGTAAAAGTATATAAATATCATCAAACTGACGAATATAAGTTGTTAGAGAAGGGATATAATGCTAATACAGTAAGTAATGTCATTTCGTCACTAACTAAAGAGGACATAAACACTTTATTGAATAAAGATAAAATAAGCAATTTAAACGATATTATTAAGGAGAAATATTTTCTCGAAAGACATCTTTTCGATTATATAGATTATAGTGATGAAAACAAAGATAAATCTCTTTCAGATGTAATCGCCATTATAAATGTAGGAGCCAATAAACCGTGGTATACAGATAGTACACAAACAGATGAATCTAAGAAAACCGCAATGTTAGTCAATAAATTTCACTTGCTATCTAATAATTATGACGCAGGAGAAATAAAGAATTTCAGTGCTACATATGCTTATGGAAGCGTAAGAGCTACAAAAGAAGTATATGATGCATTTATAAAGATGGCTAATGATGCTAAAAAGGACAATGTTACTCTCGTATTATCGAGTGGTTATAGAGAGCACGATTATCAGGAAAAGATATATAGCGATATAGTAAAAAAGAATGGTCAAGAATATGCAGATAAATACGCTGCTAAGCCAGGTTCTAGTGAACACGAAACTGGACTTGCATTAGATATACTTTCAACAGGAGAAGGGGCGTTTACAAATAATTTTCATAAAACAAATGCATATGCGTGGCTACAGGAGCACGCAAGTGAATATGGATTTATTTTAAGATATCCTGAAGGTAAAGAATACTTAACTGGTTATAGTCCGGAATCTTGGCATTATAGATATTTAGGACCCGAATTAGCTTCTAAAGTGAAAAGTGAGGGTATAACATACGACGAATATTATGCATTTTATTTAGAATAACTAAAGGAGCAAGTATAATTTTGCTCTTTTAATTTATAACTAAATATTAACAAAATTAAAACCCAAGCAGTACTTGGGTTAAATACAAAGTGGTGTTCGCGGGGGGATTCGAACCCTCGACCGTACGCTTAGAAGGCGTATGCTCTATCCAGCTGAGCTACGCGAACATTCAAAAGACTATTTAATTATATAATAAAAAGACCAATTATTCAAGGTCTTTTATATCAAAAGTTGCAATTTTCTTCTTATCTATTTCATAAGTGACTTTCTCAACATCATATGAATCCTTTATAGATAAATTGACAGCGTATGTAACTTCTTCTAAAATTTTATCGCTCTTTATACCGGACAATATCGCATTGTTAAATTCTAAAATCATTTCGCTATTTAAAATATTATAGTTTTTTAATGTCGTTTCGCTATTTAAATAACTCATCAAACTAGTTTCATATATAGGACTGCTTTTTAATTCGTTAATTATTATCTCAATCTTTTCCTTTTTATCATTGCTTACCTTAGTAACAGGGGTATAGTAATAATAATTATCATTTTTTGATAGGTAATATACTGTCGTTTTGGTAGTATCCTTAATGCTATCTATATCATATTGCTTGTTTATTCCGTATGATCTATCAAGTGGGTTTGGAAGTATATCTTTTGAATTAGGTAATTTTGTCAGTATCTCTCCATCGACTAAAAGCGTTATAGAATTAATTCCTTCAATACTAGTTAAAGAATATATGAGGGCCTCTATAACTTTAGTTTCGTTTGTTCGATTCATACTTAAAAAATCACTAGACAAATTAAGTTTTAAATTTTTATCACTTAAACTAGTACTTATTATTTTAGTACCTTCCGGAATTAATGGATTAAATCCGTTAGGTAAAAGATTCGAATAAATCGAGTTTACAGTCATATATGTTATTATTTCTTCTACCAATTTGTCTGGTTCTTCACTTCTTAAGGATACTGGTACCCTAGATACAAGGCCGCTATTATCGAGCAAATATACCACATCATTTAGTTCTTTTACAGTGACTAATGTCTTAGAATTTACTGCATTATTACTTTTTACTTTTGGAAATAAATAGAGTATTAGTAAAACTAATAGACAAAAAAATGCTAAACAAATTTTTTTAATGAAAGTTCTTTTTAACATATTCAACACCTAAATAATAATATTCAAAAAGAAAGAAAAAAAGTCTATTTGACTTTTAAATATTTAATAGTCCTAGTCTTATAAGTTCGATTACAGCTTGTGTTCGGCATGTAACTCCCAATTTTTGAATGGTATTAGATATGTGATTCCTTACAGTTTTCTCGCTAATTCCTAAAAATGTTGCTATCTCTTTAGTCGTTCTATCTAATACTAGTAAATCGAACACTTCCTGTTCCCTTTTCGTAAGTATATTCTTTTTCATGACATCATACATCCTTCAGTAGTATTTTATGATGCTACTTTAAAAAAGGCTACACTTCAAAAGTAACGGAAACATAGACTTTATCCTTAAACTCCTTTTCGACAGTATCGATAATATTGCTAGCTAAGTCATACGAATGATCTTTTGTATCTACAACTACTTTAACTTTTTGTCCATCTATTTGAACAAAATTTTCGAAATTATATGTATCTTTTATTGTTTTTTCTAATTTTTCTTCTTTACCTTTATTAGTATTGAGTGACTTTAACGCTTCGTATGCATCACTTTTTTCTTCAGTAGTCTTCAACTCATCAGTAAGTATATCCTTTATTGCACTGACTTCCTTTTCAAGCGCGGAGTCTCTATTTATTCTCATCGCTGTTATAGCATCTGACTCTTTTGTACTAACTGACAAGCTTTGTGGATTATCAATATTCTTGGTTACAAAAGAGGTTGGCTCAATTTTTGGGTCGGCAACGTAATATATTGTCATTACTATTATTATACCAAATAGAGTTAAAAACCACATATTCTTTTTATTTAACATAAAATCCTCCGTTCTGTTTGATTATATGAAAAAAAAGATAGATTTATTCATCTCTATCTTTTACTATTCTTAAAAAATCTTTCTTAGCTATTTCAAATTTATCTATATTAATAGGTTTAGGAGTGTTCTCATAAGTATCATGGATGTAATTTTTAATTATATCGATCATGTATTCTTCGTCAATGTCTGCGTCTTCTAAATATAGTACTGCATATGTATTTACTTTCGTTTGCACTATGAGTCCTGGATAAACCGATATGAGTTTTTCGTCGAAATCAATAAATTTATTTATGACTTTAAACTGATATTTATCTATTTTATAAGTTGGACATATGTTTTTTATCAGAAGTTTAATAGTGTCTAAATGTTCATATAACATCGTATTAAATAGAATATCCTCTTTAATTTCTATCTTTTGTATTCGATCATTTATTTTAATGTTGAGATTAATCATTGTCGCTTATACCTCCACATAAATAATCTTATCACATTTTATTGTATTTTGTCTTTTTATTTTATAAAATTACTAATCTTTTGTTAATTTTAGTAACTGAGAAATTGTATCTTATCATCGGAATAATAAGAAGTAGAGGGGCAAAGGAGGTTAGAGATGAGATTTTATGCAATACTAAAATTTATTAAATTTCTATTAATGTTTATCTAGATAGTAAATGAAAAGATGTAATGCTGTTATTCAAAGTGAGTTATATTCCTGTGGAGCTTGTTGTATAGAAAGTGTCATTTTACATTACGGTGGATTTGTCCCTCATGAAATCGTTATTAAGGATACACTTACTGATAAGACAGGTACTAGCGCTTATAACATTGTTAGAGCACTTAAAAAATACGGTTTTTTTGCAGAAGGCTTAAAGGTTAATCTAAGCTATTTACATAATATGAATTTTCCTATAATTGCTCACACGATAGAAAACGGATATGAACATTTTGTAGTTATTTATAAGTTTAAAAACAATAGAATTATAGTGATGAATCCAAGGGTAGGGTATAAGTCATATAATGTTAAAGACTTTGAAAAAATATTTACTGGAGTAGTAATATCTATATACCCGACAACCAAAATTATAAAATATGAACATAAATATTCATTCTTAAATTTTTTTAAAGTCCTTACACACAAAAATATTGGTAAACTTGTAGTAATATTTTTGTTAAATGTTGTATATATTGCTTTAAGCTTATTATTTTCTCTGTATTTTAAAATTATCCTAAAGGTGAATAGAACCAATTCACTGGTAATATTTTTTATTTTTCTAATTATTTTAAAACATATTATATATGTAGTTAATGACATTTATAAAAGGAAAAACAACATTAAAATTGATAAAAAGCTAAAACAACACTTTATTAATAAAATATTTAATATCGATTTAAGGTATATCATAAATAAGAGAAGTGGTGAAGTATTAAAAAAGTTTGATGACTTATCGAGAATTAAAGATTCAATATTTAATTTGTTTACTAATGGTATTATGGAATGTATTCTCTTTTTATCTTCTACGGTGGCGTTATTTATAATATCTAAAGAGTTATGTATATTTGTCCTAACATGTGTTATCCTAATTTTCCTTTTGTTTGTTTTTTTTGACAAATATATATACTATGAGGAGGTAAATTATAACGATGATAAAACCAAATATAATGGTGATTTTATCGAAACTGTATCGAGTATTGAATGTATCAAAAATATACATAAAGAGAAGTATTTTATCAGTAAACTTATCGATTCATACGAGAAATTTACTAGTAGCAAGTTTAGACTAGAAAATATAGAAACTATATTTTCTATAATTAAGAGTTTTCTTTTTGATGTCTTCTATATAATTATCATTACTATAGGTGTTAAAAAAATAGTCATGGAAGAAATAACTATCGGAGACTTATTCGTATTTAATACATTCTATTCTTTATTGATGAATTCGGCGATAGAGTTAACTATAATTATTAGAGAAATTTTTGATACTAGAGTAATCTTGAGAGATATTTGCGATTTTTTATCACTCGGAGATAATACTCCTACAAATGTTCAGGGAAATTTTTATTCTCTTAAAATAATCAATTTATCAATTTCATATGATGGAATTCATGAAATAATAAAAGATTTTAATTGCACAATTGCACGTGGAGAGAAAGTGATTATGACTGGACCAAGTGGAATAGGTAAAAGCAGTATTGCCAAATGTATTTCAGGATTAAATAGAGACTACATGGGAGACATTTGTTTTAATGACACCAAAAATATAATGTTTAAAAACCTTGTATATATTGGCCAAAATGATTCAGTAGTTAATGGAAGTGTTGAGGAAAATATCACACTTGGAAATACAGACTCCAAGATGCTCAAATACATAAGTAAAATATGCTTTATCGATGGTGAAATCAAACTAAATAAGTATATCGTTAATAATGGTGAAAATATATCTAAAGGACAAAAAGCGAGGATTATATTAGCAAGAGCTTTATATTTAAATCCAGATGTATTAATCATAGATGAATTACTATCAAGTGTAAGTGAGGAAATGGAAGAAAAAATTTTAAGTGAACTAATGAAATTAAATAATCTCACATTAATATACATTACGCATAGAAATAGAAGTCATTTTTTTAAAAGACATATCAATTTAGAAAGGAATGATACTTGTGTTACTTAATGAAAATGAATTACATCAAGTTAAAGGTGGAGCGATTAAAGGACTTGCTTATATTATAACTATTGGAATTGGTTCTCTTATATCTTTAGTCGCTGGAATAATCGATGGTTATACAAATCCACTCAAATGCAGAAGGTAGGTGAACTATGAGTATATTGGATAATAATACACTGAAGGCGATTAAAGGCGGAACGATATCGAGCACAATGTTAAATGCTGTATCTAGACTAATTACAACTATTCTAGAATTGGGAAGATCAATAGGGTCGAGTCTATATCGCTATAGAAAAAAAGACTACTGTCAGCCTTAAAATACGTTTACAATCCGTCTGTAAAAGAGTATAATCTTAGTAGATAATAAATCATGATTGGATTGATTCTATGGATGCACTTAGCATACTTAAAAAGATCGAAAAAGAAGGATATGAAGCTTATATCGTAGGTGGCTTTGTAAGAGATAAACTACTCGGAATTGAATCTAGCGATATAGATATAACGACGAATGCCTCTCCAAAAGAAATTGCTAGAATATTCGATTTGTCTCAAGATGATGATTTTGGTTGTATCAATATTAAGACCAGTGAATATAATATTGACATAACAACGTTCAGAAAAGAGGCTAACTATATTGGTCATAAGCCTAAAAAAGTCTCCTACGTAAAGTCTTTAGTTACTGACTTAAAAAGAAGAGATTTTACGATAAATGCCATCTGTATGACGAGCGATGAAGAAATAATAGACCCACTTAATGGAGTAGAAGACCTAAAAAGAGAAATAATAAGAGTAATTGGAAATATAAAGAAAAAGTTTACCGAGGACCCTATAAGAATGCTAAGGGCTATTCGTTTCTCAATCGTATATGATCTAAAAATAAACGATGATGAATTAATATTTATTATCAATAATAGGAACCTACTTAAAAACATTTCATACACGAGAAAAAAAGAAGAGATTGGCAAAATGCTGACTTCTAAAAACTGTATGAAAAGCCTATACTTTTTAAAAACTATTGGTATCCTAAATGAGCTTGAGATAAATATCGATAACGATATCGTTTACGTTGCTGATTACATTGGATTATGGGCACAAATAGGTCATAGTGACAAATATCCTTTTTCAAAACTAGAAAATCAGAGGATTAAAAATATACAGTCTATCATTAAATATGGAAAAATTGATGGAGAAATATTATTTCAATATGGCTTATATGATTCGCTAGTAGCAGCAGAAATATTAAAATTAGATACAAAAGATATCAAGAAAACATATGATAATATGCAGGTTCACTCTAACGATGAACTCAAGATTTCTGGCAAGAGAATTAAAGAAATTTTAAACATAAAAGATGGGCCAATAATTAAAAAAATTAAAAGGGACTTGATTATAAATTTGGTTAGTGGTAATCTAACTAATGAACAGAAAGTTCTTGAAGATTATATTATAGAGAAGTGGAAGTGATTATAAATGGGTGACACTATTGTTAAGTTATATCAGAGACAAAATTTTGTAATTGCTGAAGATGTCTTAAGAGCAATCAGAAAGAATAATTTAACTTTAGATGAAGCCCTTTTAATTATTTATTTTTCCCATATGAAAAACTATGCAATGTTAGATATTGATGATATAAAGGCAAAGTTTGGTATGGATGAGATAGATATAATGAAAGCTTTTGCGCATATAACAGAAAAAAATCTTATTGCGATTAAGATGGAAAAGAATCGCGATAATAAGATGGAAGAAATTATTGACTTGACGCCATTTTATGAAAGCATTGCCATGGATTTGGGCGATGAAAAACGTAAGGAAAGTGTAGTGTCAGTCTTTACTGCGTTCGAACAAGAGTTAGGTCGCCCACTGTCATCAATGGAGACATCATTAATCAATAATTGGTTAGATAAGGGAATACAAGAAGATTTAATATACGCTGCTTTAAAGGAAGCTATATTTAATGGTACGTTTACTCTTCGATATATAGATGCCATCATTTCTGAATGGAGTAGAAAAGGCTTTAAATCAGGTTCAGATGTTGACGTTTATTTGAAGAAAAGAAAAAATACAAAGAAAAAAAACGCCGAAGATCTGTTCGACTACAATTGGTTAGATGAAGACGAGTAATATTTTAGAATGTCTCGATGAATTGATTCCAAATCCTATCTGTTCTCTTAATTATAGTAAAGATTACGAACTTTTAATCGCCGTGATGCTTAGTGCTCAATCAACCGATGACCGCGTCAATTTAGTCACTAAAGATTTATTTAAGTATAATTTGGAGCAATTGTCGCTAATGGACATAGATAAAATTCAAGATATCATTCGTCCAGTTGGAACGCATTATAGAAAAGCTCAATATATACACTCTATCTCGAATAGGTTACTTGACGATCATAATGGTATTGTCCCATGTGATAGAGACTATCTAGAAAGTTTAGACGGTATTGGACATAAAACTTGTAATGTAGTTTTAAATGAACTTTTTGGTGTTCCTTCTATAGCGGTAGACACACATGTCTCAAGAGTTAGTAAAAGGTTAGGTTTTTCTTCGCTCGATGCTGATGTTTTAGAAATCGAAAAAAATCTTATGGAAATTTTTCCAAAAGAAAAATGGGGAAGAATACACTTACAACTTTTACTATTTGGTCGACATATATGTAAAAGCAAAAATCCCAAATGCGAAATGTGCCCATTTAAAGAAAAGTTATGTAAACAAAAAGGCCTAACGAAATAGGTCTTTTTGTTTATTCTGTTACTGCAACATTTGGATCAGGTTCAAGAGGAGTAGGTTGATTGTCTCCTGGTGTAGATTCGTTATTATCCTCATTATCTGGTATTTGTACTATAGAAGTCAGTTTAACGTTAATCTGCGCGCCACTACTTGCATTAGCTCCGAATTTAGAATACTTGCTCTTAACTATATAAGTAGCACTCTGAGCATTCGTAAGTGTAACTGTATAATTATTTGCCGTAGTTCTTCCGAGACTTGTAAGTGTACCATCTGAATTCTTAATATATATTTCATATTCAAGTGTTCCAATATAGTTATCATTGTAGTCTAACCTTTTTTGATAGTATTTAGTTGCCCAACGTTTGAAATTATTGTTAAAGTAACCTTGTAAGTACTCCTTGTCGATTGCTTCTGGAGTATCTATTTCACTCCATGTCAATTTAATTTGGTTTCCAACGCTAGTATAGGTTAGATTTCTAGGATTTGCCAATTGTGAGAATCTCGTAGATACATCAGTAGGCTCTGTTCCTTTTTTAAAATATTCAGTACTACGTAAATTATCAGGAGTATATTCACTTGCTAATAAAACCGGATTTGTTTCATGTTCAACATCGACAGCGACAACACCATTTGGTTTAGTCCATCTCGAATTTTTTTCCATTATTCCGTTAGATAGTGCAACAGAAATACGTTTTCTTGCTGTCCAACCTTCGCTACTCGTCAAATAATGATCTTTATTTAATTCGTCATATCCATACCACATTGCAATTGCATAGTCTGGAGAATAAACGACTTGCCATGAATCTTGTATTGCTCCACTTGATAAACCTAGTTCCTTTTTTTTCTTTGCATCAACACTTGATGTTCCAGTTTTACTTGCAATATCAGTACCGCTCGTACTTCCAGCAGCAATTTTTCCGCTAGTAACTGCATATTTTAAAATCGAGTTAATCATGAAAGCTGTTTCTTCACTCATTGCTTTCTTTCTCGTTGGAGTATATGTATATGTTTCGTTAGTATCATTGTATATTATTTTAGTGAATGCATATGGTGCTATGTAATACCCACCCCTAGAGAATGCACCATAGGCAGCTGACAACTCTAGTGGACTTACACCATTAAAGCCTCCAATAGAAGCAGATTCTAGTATTTGATCACCGAATAACTCTGGTTTAATGCCAAGATTAGTGACAAATTCCATCTTTTGGTCATTAGTAGTTGCTTGGAATGCTTGTAGGGCAGGTATATTACGAGATCTAGCTAGTGCCTCTTTTGCAATGAGCATTCCTTGATAAGAGAAGTCAACGTTATTTAGTTTTCCTCCATTTGAATATGTATATTCATCATCCATTACGAATGTACCAGTTCCCCAACCAGCATATTCTATAGCAGGTCCGTAGCTGAATATTGGCTTTGCTGTTGATCCTGGATGCCTTTTAATACTTGTTGCATAGTTATATTGTAGTACACCTGTTCTATTTCTACCTGTACCAATTGCGCTTATCGATCCATCTTTTGCATCCGTAACTGCAATACCACACTGTACGACATCGTTAACCCATTTGTATGTTTTTCCATCATATAAATCATTTATTACATCTTGCTTTGATTTTTTCATCGTAGAATAAATTGTCATCGATGTAGTATAAGGGTTAAAACCAGTCTTGTTTATTACATCTGTAACAACTGTATCTACAAATCCTTGATATTTATTTACAGCAGCATTAGATTTTTTTAGTAGTGATTTAACTGGTATCTTTTTGGCAATATCTGCTTCTTCTTTAGTAATGTATTTATGTCTTACCATTAATCCTAAAACAAGATTTCTTCTACTTTCTGCTTTTTCTGGGTATTTTAGTGGATCGTATGCATCTGGTGCTTGAAATAATCCTGCTAGCAGTGCAGCCTCAGAAAGATTTAATTCACCAACAGATTTACCGAAATAGGTAATAGAAGCTTGTTCAACACCACTAGATGATCCTCCTAAATATGGTTGGTTAACATAGAACTCTAAAATTTCTTGCTTAGTATATGTTTTTTCCAATTTAAATACTGCCATGTATATATCAGTAAATTTACGTATAATACCTTTAATACCATGAGATTCTGTGCCATTGTATGTGTTTTTTACGATTTGCATTGTAAGAGTGGAACCACCACCGGCATCTGATCTACCGACCAATTGTCCTGCGACAGCTTTACCAAAACGCAAAAGGTCTATACCAGAGTGCTGAAAATACTTCGAGTCTTCAGTGGCGATAATGGCATCTACCAATATTTCTGGCAAATCATCATAGGTGACATTTTCACGTCTTTCTGCCCCCAGCTCTGCAATAGTATTTCCTTCACTGTCATATATTATCGAAGAACCAGACTTATATAATTTATCTACATCGAAGTCTGGTGAACTTATCATTATGTATACACAGAAAGATAAAACACAAAGCGATGTTCCAATCAGAAGTACTAAAAGAGTAATCAATATAAAGTGTCGTTTCTTCTTAACATCTTTCTTTTTAATAGGCTTTGGTGGTTTGCCATAGTTTTTGTCCTTATCCTTTAGAGGTACAGATACTTTCTTTTTAGATTTAGGTTTAATACTTACATTAGCAATTTTCTTTTTTTCTTGTGCCATTTTTACTCTCCTTTAAAATATATTTTATCTATCACTTTTAAGTAATTAATTATCGGTCTGATAGTTTTATCAATTCTATAACATTTGTCAGTAAAATAAGAATAGGGGATACTCTTTCGATCGCTGGTATTTATAAACTCCAATAGATCTTCACCCTTTAAAATGTAATATTCATCGTTAATTGAAACTATTAAGAAAGCGATGCCTTTATGAGCTAAGATCCTTTTTAAATGTTCAAATTGGTGAGGATGAATATTTGCTAAAGGGAAACTAGTTTTATTTTTAGTTTCCTTTGCTTCAAAGTCGATGTATTTCTCCCTATATATGCCATTGTAATCAAATGTCGATTTTTCTTTAAAATATGCTTTTTTGATTTCTCCCTTTTTATAGTCTACATCTATTAATCCTATAGGAGTAGGTTTTTTATAGATAACTGCTATATCATTTTCGAGGTAGTAATCGTTTGCATCGTTTATAAGTGACTCAAGGCTCATGCCTCTGTTCTTGTAGATGATTACATTGTTAAAATACTTATTTTTAGTTCCTGTTGGATAAAACATTTCATCACCATTATCATTATACTAAAAAAATATAACTTTTTCTACATCAATATATACTATTTGATTTTTTTTACACTTTCTTATATAATCTTTATACGAGGTGCATTTTATGAAAATCGAGTCAGTCGAATTATCAAACATTGCAATTAGACCAAATCAATATCCGGAAGGTGATAATCCGGAATTCTTATTAGTTGGTAGAAGTAATGTAGGGAAGAGCAGTTTTATCAATACTATAATTTGTAGAAAAAATTTTGCTCATACTAGTAGTACTCCAGGAAAAACTCAAACTTTAAACTTCTATTTTGTGAATAATCAATTTTATTTAGTCGATGTCCCAGGATACGGATATGCAAAAGTAGACAAGCCAACTCAAAAGAAGTTTGGATTAATGATAGAAGATTATTTAAAGACTAGATATGCGCTAAAATGTGTATTTATGTTGATAGACTTTAGAATAAAGCCAACTGAAGATGACATATTAATGTACAATTATTTAAAGTACTATAAAATACCTGTAACTGTAGTTGCAACTAAATATGATAAAGTTGGTACTAAGGGTAGAGATAAGCAGATTAAGATTATAAATGAAGCTATAAAACTTCAGGATGGAGACAAGTTAGTATATTTTTCTAGCGTAAATAAAACAGGCAAACAGGAGATTTATAATATAATAAATGAACATTTAGAAGAAAGTTAGAGTACATATACTCGCTTTTTTTATGTTTTTTTGATAAAATTATGAAAGAGGTGATCCACCATGAATACAGTTTGTTTAATTGGTAGGCCAAATACAGGTAAAAGCAGTTTGTTTAATAGACTAATCGGTGAAAAAAAATCCATTATAATGGACGAGGCTGGAATAACGAGGGATAGAATTTATGGGAAAGTAACATATAAGGACAAAACTTTCCATTTGATCGACACGGGCGGAATCGATCTAACGACAGAGTCGTTTAACGAAAGTATAAAAATGCAGGCTGAACTTGCAATTACAGAAGCAGATGTTGCGATTTTCGTTGTAGATGGATTGACCGATTTAACGGAAAATGATAGAAAAATTGCAAATATATTGAAGCGTAGTAACAAAAAAGTTATTGTTGCCGTTAATAAAATTGATAACAGACAAAGAGAGGAAAATATATATTCCTTTTATGAATTGGGATTTGACAAAGTCATACCCGTGAGTGCTGAACATAAGCTCGGTATCGATACACTGCTAGAAGAGGTGACTAAGGATTTTAACCCTAATCTTGATTTGCCAAAAGATGATGTTTTAAGGTTTAGTTTTATTGGTAGGCCAAATACAGGCAAGAGTAGTCTCACAAATGCTCTATTAAATGAAGAAAGAGTTATTGTATCTAATGTAGCTGGTACTACAAGAGATGCAGTCGATACTAAATTTAATTACGATGGAAATCCATATGTCGTTGTAGATACTGCAGGTCTTAGAAAAAAGGGAAAAGTTTTTGAATCAGTTGAAAAATATAGTTTGATTAGAACACTTAAAGCGATAGATGAATCAGATGTTTGTGTATTAGTTATAAATGCAGAAGAAGGAATAATCGAACATGATAAACATATCGCTAGTTACGCTATAGATGCTGGTAAGTGCCTTGTCATAGCGGTAAATAAGTGGGATACCGTTAATAATGAACAGGAAGCTATGAAAAAATGGAAAATGCTAATCAAAAATGAATTTCAGTTTGCTCAATATGCTAAAGTAGTATACTTAAGTGCCAAGACTAAAAAGAGAATACATACTTTAATGCCGGCAATAATTTCTTCATACGAAAATGCTCGAAGAGAAATTAAGACAAGTGTTCTAAACGATGTTATAGGTGATGCCGCACTTTTACACCCAGCTCCTAGCTACAAAGGACGCAGACTCAAAATATATTTTGTAAATCAATCGGGAGTCCTTCCTCCGAAGTTTACATTTAATGTAAATAACAAAGGTTTAGTTCATTTTAGCTATGAAAGATACTTAGAAAATACTTTGAGAGATAATTTCGAATTAGAGGGAACACCTATCGTAATTCAGTTTAAAAATAAAAACGAATAGACGGTGGAGTTATTGGTTATCCAATAATTTATCCTTTTAGTGTTTCATCATTAACAGATACCACTTCATTTGAAGGCTTCTCTCAGAAGCTTTAATATGGTATAATTTTAATAGTGGTGAATTTTTATGTATGTAAATATCGACGATAAACCTACTAGAGTCATTGTCAAAAGAAAAGCTATTAAAAATGTATATTTTAAATGGTTAGGCGATGATCTATTGGTTACTTGTAATAATTATACTCCCCAATTTGAAATTGAAAAGCTGATAAAGAAAAATATGAATGGTTTAATCAATCTTAAAAAAAGGACTCCTAAAAGTGATCTTAAAAGTAACGAAATCTATTATTTGGGAAATAAATATATAATCGAGTTTGATGGAGTTAGCAAGACATATATAGATGGCAATAAGATTATTTCTAAAGATGAATATGAATTGAACAAATATTTATTTCACCAGTGCCAAGTAATATTTTCTTCTCGTCTAGAACGATTAAAAGCTCAATTTGACAATTTACCAGAATTTAGTTTGAGAATAAGAAAGATGTCTACAAGATGGGGCGTATGTAATAAAAGTAGTATGAGCGTTACGCTGAATAGCGAACTAATCAAAAAAGATGTATCACTTATCGATTATGTAATTATTCATGAATTGTGTCACTTTAAACACATGAATCATTCACTAGAATTTTGGCAGGAAGTTGAAAAATATTATCCATATCATAAAATGGCAAGAAAGATGTTAAGGGAGAGTCAAAATGATTGAATCTGTAAATAATGATAGAGTAAAATATTGGTGCAAACTAAATGATAAGAAACATCAAGACATAGAAGGAAAGTTTTTAGTTGAAGGAGAGCATTTGGTTTTAGAAGCACAAAAAAAGGGACTTCTTTTAGAGACAATCGCGCTAAATGAATATACTTCCGTCTTTCCTAATAGCACTACTGTCAGTGAAAATGTTATGAAAAAAATCACTACTTTAACAACAATACCAAAGATAATTGGAGTAGTAAAAAAAATAAAGGGAGTTAGTCCTTTTGGTCGAGTTTTGATATTAGATGGAATACAAAATCCTGGTAACATGGGAACGATATTGAGGAGTGCCGTTGCATTTAATATCGACACTGTCATTCTTTTACCTGGATGTGTAAGTATTTATAATAGTAAAGTCATTCGTGCAAGCGAAGGAATGATATTCAATTTGAATATCATAGAGATGATGCCATCAGATGCATTTGAAACATTAAAAAGGGATAACTATAAACTTTTAGCAACTTCAGTCGAGAGTGGAAACGATATAAGAAATGTTAAACTAGAAAAAAACAGTGCTATCATAATTGGTAATGAGGGTAGTGGAATAAGTGACGAAGTAAAAAAATGCGCTGATGAATTCATACATATTAAAATGAATGATATGTGCGAATCTTTAAATGTCGGCGTGGCGACGAGCATAATACTATATGAACTCAATAGATAATTTTTCATATATTATAGTATGGAAACTATTAATATTAAAGAGTATACTCCCGAATTGGGACCATTAATAAGTTTAGTAGATGCAGTTGATTTTACACCAATTAAGGGAAGTATTAACATACCACTATCGAAGTTATTGGATAATCCGAGCAAATATATGGATAAAAACAAAACATATTACTTCTATTGTTATAACGGTACTAGAAGTACTAGAGCAGTAAGAATACTGAGTGTGTATGGATATAAAGCTGTAAAGGTGATTATTTAATCATCTTTTTTTATTTAAATATAG
>CAMOYI010000069.1 GCA_946629885.1 uncultured Mycoplasmatota bacterium
ATCGTAAAGATGGAAAATGGAACATACAAGATAAAGGTAGAGTTAAATGACTTACTAAAGAAGTATGAAGGATATGAAATAATCTACATAAGTGATGATAACAAAGTAGAGTTAATCGATGCAACAGTCGAAGGAAATTATATTACATTTAATACAACACACTTGAGTAAATATGGAGTAGTAGGTAAAGAAATTAAGAAGACAGGTAATATCATTACAAATCCAAAGACTGCAGATAGTGTAGTAACATATGGTTTAGCTCTTGGAGCATTAGCAGTAGCAGTTGTACTAGTAGTACTTAGAATTAGAAAACTTAAAAGCAACTAAAAATATATAAAAAAACGAAGTAACTACTTGTCTACTTTGTTTTTTTTTGCTATTATATCTATGGGTTTTACCCAAATAGACACTGATATGGATTTACTTTTCTAGTGACTAGGTTAGCCTCTAGTTGAAAAGCTTTAGAAGTATTGGGGTGTAATAACAAAAGGAGGAATGAAAAAATGGCTGTTGTTTCTATGAATAATTTATTAGAAGCAGGTGTTCACTTTGGACATCAAACAAAAAGATGGAATCCAAAAATGAAGGAGTACATCTTTACTGCAAGAGATGATATATATATTATCGATCTTGAAAAGACAGTTGCTTGTATCGAACGCGCATATGAGGAACTAAAGAAAATTAGTGAAAATGGAGGTAAATTTATCTTTGTTGGAACTAAAAAACAAGCACAAGAAGTTGCTCGTGAAGAAGCACTTAGAAGTGAATCTTTCTATGTAACTGAAAGATGGCTTGGTGGAACTCTTACTAACTTCCGTACTATTAGAAGAAGAATCAAGAGATTAGAAGAAATCGAAAAAATGGAAAGCGATGGAACTTTCGATTTACTACCTAAAAAAGAAGTAATAGGTATTAAAAAAGAATACGAAAAACTAAATAAGGTTCTATGTGGTATTAGAGAGATGGATAAACTTCCTGATGCAATGATAATCGTAGATCCTAAAAAAGAAATAAACGCAATTAGAGAAGCTCGTAAATTAAATATTCCAGTATTTGGACTAGTTGATACTAACTGTGATCCAGATGATGTAGACTACGTAATACCTGGTAATGACGATGCTGTACGTTCGGTTAAAGTTTGTCTTGGAGTTTTAACAAATGCTATTTGTGAAGGTAAGAATCTTCCACTTGTAGACTATGTCACTGAAGAAGAAAAGACAAAAGGTGAAGCTGATGAAACAACTGAAACAGTTAAAGCTGTAGAAAAACCAGAAAAAGTTGAAAAGAAAGAAGAAACAAAAGAAGTAGTCGAAAAAGAAGACTTATCTAAAAAAACAGTTGCTGAATTAAAGGAAATGGCTAAAGAAGCTGGCATTACTGGAATCAGTACAATGAAAAAAGATGAATTAATTGAAGTATTAAGTAAATAGTTATAGAAAGGAATAATACTATGAATATAACTGCAAAAATGGTTAATGATTTAAGAGGCATGACAGGTGCTGGAATGATGGATTGTAAAAAAGCCCTTGTCGAAACTAATGGAGATATGGATGCCGCAGTAGATTACCTAAGAGAAAAGGGAATCGCTAAAGCTGCTAAAAAAGCTGATAGAATAGCTGCTGAAGGTCTTGCTAACATATTCATCGATGGTAATAAAGCTGTCATACTAGAAGTAAACTCTGAAACAGACTTCGTAAGCAAGAATGAAAACTTTATCGCATTAGTTAAGGAAATCGGTGAATCTCTATTAAAGAGTAATGCAACTACACTTGAAGAAGGACTTAAAGCTCAAACTAGTGAAGGTACAGTAGAAGAACTTATAGTTAGCAAAACTGCAACTATAGGAGAAAAGTTATCACTTCGTAGATTTGAAGTAGTTACTAAAGAAGATGGAGAGTTCTTCGGATCATACTTACACATGGGTGGAAGAATTGCTTCTCTTACAGTAGTTAAGGGCGCAAATGAAGATGTTGCAAGAGATGTTGCTATGCAAGCTGCTGCAATGAAACCAGAATACTTGAATGAAGAATCAGTACCTGCTGAAAGAGTAGAAAAAGAAAAAGAAGTATTAAAAGAACAAGCTATGCAAGAAGGTAAGCCTGCTGATATTGCTGAAAAAATGGTCGTTGGTAGACTTAAGAAATTCTTTAAAGAAATATGCCTTGTAGATCAAGCATTCATTAAAGATGGAGATATCGACGTTAAGACATACGTTAAAAATAACGGTGGAGAAGTTACTAGAATGGTACGTTATGAAGTTGGTGAAGGTATGGAACATAGAAGTGACAACTTTGCCGATGAAGTAATGAGTCAACTACAATAATGAAAAATAAAAAGACTAGAATTGTAATAGATTCACTCTTAATAATACTCGGTATAGTATTTCTAATATTTGGTATAAAAGATTTTAAATCTTTTATAAGTTCTCAAAAAGTGAATGTCAGTGATAGAGAGAGATTTAAAAATGATTATCATTATGTCGCTAAAGATAATTCATATGAATATATAGATATTAAAGAATTAAAAACTATACTAGATAGCAAAGATGAGAAGATAATTCTTGTAGGTAGTCCATTAGATTCCTGGACGCAGGTTCTAGTTTCTCACCTAGATGAATATGCTAAAAGTATTAAAAAAAGCATATATTATTTAGATTTAGATAAAGTTGATAAAACCAGTGATGAGTATAGAAAAATATTGAAGAAGATTAAACTCGATGATATTGAAACTCCAACTGTGATTATTAAATCAAAATCTAATATCGAACTATTGAAAAAAGAAGAATTATATGACTCAAGTTATACTGATGCTCCAATCGACTATTGGACTGAAAAAAGAGTCGAAGAATTAAAAAAATTATTTGAAGATAAAATAGGAGAATTAAAATAAACATTTTAATTCTTTTTATTACGGTATATAATGGTATTAGTTAATTAAAAGTAAGCAGATGAGGTATACGCATGAAATATGTAGTAGTTAAAATAGATGGTGATACAGTAATTTTGAAAGATTTATTTCAATCTCAAACGATTGAGGTATCAACTTTTTTTATTAACGGAAACACGCAACAAAAATGTGAACAAGGTGATATTCTTTCATATGATTCAAATACTAGAAGATTTGTGAAAGATGAAGTGGCATCAGAAATTTATAAAAGTAGCTTCATAGATACCTTTGATCCAAAAAAACATAATGTTGACGATTATAAATTTATAGTTATCCTAGGTGGATATAATGGTATAAGTGGTATTAATGGTAACTTAAAGTCCGGACAATGTCTGTTTATACCATTTATAGAAAGGGAGAAAAAAAACAAAGAATTGCCGCATCACACATACCTTTATTATTCTTTATCGAAATATTATTTTGGATTCGAAAATAATCAAGCTGCTCTTTTGAAGACACTGGCGCAAAGTACAGTTCCAGATAATATTTTAATTTTATTATCATCTTTAGGACATGTTACTTTTTGTAATATGACATACAATGCAGGAAAGATAGCAAGTTTTATGGTAACGGAACATATATCAGAAGATCAGACTAATACTATAAACACAATGTGTCAAAGTTTAGATGATAAATCATTTGTGATAGGAATTATTTACAATAATGATGGGAGAATGACATTTTATGGTAATGATGATAAATTAGATTTTACCCCTAAAAAAGCTGCAGAAATTATTAAAAAAAATATTGTTTTTGGCTCACAAAAGCATTAACTGTGTTGACACAATCTAAAAAAACCATTATAATCAAGACATAAAGCAGCTGATGAAGACGTCGTTATATGATGTATTAAGAGAAACTGTGGTTGGTGAGAACAGTTAAACTAAGTATAACGAAGATCACTTCTGATGTGATATGCTGATACTTAGGCATATACGTATACTTCGCGTTAAGAAGATTAAGTTAAATATAAGGATGGTACCGTCTATTATAGACTCCTTTGGTATCATTCTTTTTTTATTAGAAAGAAGGAACAATATGAAGAATTTCAAAGAACTCGATAAAAGGGAAATATCCGAGGTTGAAAAAGATATACTTGATAGTTGGAAAGACTTAGATATTTTAAACAAGTCGACAAATAAGGGTACAAAGGACTTTGTGTTTTACGATGGACCAATTTATGCTAATGCAAAACCAGGAATACATCATGTACTTGCAAAAGCAATAAAAGACTCATTTACTAAATATAAAGTAATGAACGGTTATAGAGTACAAAGAAAAATTGGACTAGATACTCACGGTTTACCAATCGAAGTTAATGTAGAAAAAAAATTAGGTTTCAAATCAAAAGCAGATATAGAAGCATTTGGCGTAGAAAACTTCTGTAAGGAATGTAATAAAGCTACTGCAGTAAATATTGATGAGATAAATGAATTGACATATAAAATGGGACAATTCATAGATTGTGAGCATCCTTATGTAACTTGTTCAAATGAATATATCGAATCTGAATGGTGGATTATAAAAGAGATGCACAAAAAGGGACTTTTGTATCACGGTAATAAAGTACTTTGGTATTGTCCTAGATGTGGTACAGAGTTATCTCAAAACGAAGTATCTCAAGGTTATGAAGACATCAGTGTAAACTCTTTGATAATTCCATTTAAAAAACAAGGTGAAGACATATACTTCCTTGCTTGGACTACAACTGCTTGGACCCTTATTGCTAATGTTGCATTATGTGTAAATCCGGATTTAACATATGTTTTGGTAGAATCTCAAGGATATAAGTTTATTCTTGCAGAGTCATTACTTACTAGTGTATTAGGAGAAGATGCTACTGTAATAGAAAAATATAAAGGTAAAGATTTAGTTGGTACAAAATATGAGCAACTCATGCCTTTTGTAGAACCAGATGGAAAATGTTTTGAAGTAATTGCAGATGATTACGTATCTAGCGATGATGGTACTGGTATAGTCCATGTAGCGCCTGCTTATGGTGAAGATGATAATAGAGTTTGTCGTGAAAATGGTATCGGTTTTGTAAATCCAGTAGGACCTGATGGATGTTATACTGAGGGACCATGGAAAGGAACTCTAGTAACGGATAAAGACTTAGAATTAGAAGTAATCAAGTACTTAAAAGAACATGATCAACTATTTAGAAAGATTAAAATCAATCACAATTATCCGCACTGCTGGAGATGCCATAGTCCATTAATTCAATATCCAAAACCAGCTTGGTACATAAAGACGACAGAATATAAAGAAAAGATGATCGAGGAAAATAAGAAGATAAACTGGTATCCTGATTATGTCGGTACTAAGAGATTTGCCAATTGGCTTGAAAACATGGTCGACTGGGGTATTTCTAGAAATAGATATTGGGGTTGCCCAATGCCTGTTTGGACATGTGACTGTGGTCATATGGAAGTAATAGGGTCACTCGACGAATTACAGGAAAAAGTAGTCGAAGATGTAAACGTAAGAGATATAGAATTACATAGACCATATGTAGATGATTTACATATAAAATGTGAACACTGTGGAAAAGTAATGTCGAGAGTAACAGATGTCATGGATGTTTGGTTCGATAGTGGTGCGATGCCTTATGCACAGTTCCATTATCCATTCGAAAACAAAGAACTATTCGAGTCTCAATTTCCTGCAGATTTCATCGCAGAAGGATTAGATCAGACCCGCGGATGGTTCTATGTGCTTCTTGCAATCTCTACTATAATATCTGGTAAATCTAGCTTTAAGAATGTCGTAGTAAATGACATGATATTGGACGCAAATGGTAAAAAGATGAGTAAATCGACTGGTAATATAATAGATCCAATCGAAACTATAAAAAAATATGGTGCAGATAATGTAAGATGGTATATGTTCTTCGTATCACCTGTCTGGACACCATTAAAATTCGATATTGAGGGATTAAAGGAAGTTCATTCTAAATTCTTTAATCCATTTAAGAATACATATACATTCTTCCAAACATATGCAAATATCGATGGAATAGATATCGATGAATGTGATGTACCTTATGAAAAACGTGAACTAATCGATAAGTGGCTTCTATCTAAATATAACAAACTCGTGCGTGATGTAACCGCTTCATACGAAGCATACGACTTAAATGCAGTAGTAAAACTAATTACACCATTTGTCTCAGAAGACTTATCTAACTGGTATATTAGACGCAATAGAAATAGATTCTGGTCTAGCGAATTAGATGACTCAAAAAGAGCAGTATATAAGACAACTTACGAAGTATTAGTTGGATTATGTAAGTTATGTGCTCCAATCATCGCGTATACTACAGAAGAAATATACCGCAATTTAACCGGTGAAGAGTCTGTCCATCTTGCAAGTTTCCCTAAATGTGATGAATCACTAATAAATGATGAAATTGAAACTAGAATGGATCTAGTAAGAAGTCTAATATCGACAGGTAGATACGTAAGAGAAGAAGCAAAGGTAAAGGTAAGACAACCTCTAAGCGAAGCTTTAATAGATGGTAAATATGAATCAATCCTAGGCGATTTAGTAAGTCTAATAAATGAAGAATTAAACGTTAAAAGAGTTACATATGTTGAGGATTTAAGTACATATATGAACTTTTCAATAAAGCCAAACTTTAAAAATGTCGGTTCTCGCCTCGGTTCAAAGATAAAACTATATCAAGAAGCATTAAGCAAGTTAGATAACGATTCAATTTCATCTTTGTTAAAGAACGAATCTATTAAAATTGATTTAGATGGTGAAGAGTTAGAAGTAACTGACGATATGATAGACGTTAGAATCGAATCTAAACCTGGATTCAATGTCGGCATGGAAAATAATAACTTCATAATATTAAACACTGAACTAACCGATGAACTAATATTAGAAGGTCATGCAAGAGAGATAGTATCAAAAGTACAAAATATGAGAAAACTTGAAGGATTTGATATTGCAGATAGAATAAAACTATACTATAGTGGCGACGAAGACATGCTTAAAACATTCAAGAATTTTGAAGAGTATATTAAAGATGAAACACTTGCAGTAGAGTACGTAGAAAAAGAAACTGATAATAAAGTCGATATCAATGGTCATATTGCAACTATAATGATCGAAAAGAAGAATTAAGAGAATTTTGCTCTTAATTTTTTTAATTCTTGGATTGAAGAAATAAATTCAATATGTTATACTTTCACTAGAATAGGAAGAAGGAATAGAATGAAAAAATTAAAACTAATA
>CAMOYI010000070.1 GCA_946629885.1 uncultured Mycoplasmatota bacterium
TAGCACTGTAGAATTTGATGGAACGTATACTAATGCTATAACAATTAGGCGTGATTATGATTATGAAAATCCAAATCACGTAGCAGAATTGATGGAATCTTGTATTTCTAGTCTGTGGACTAAATGGAGCAAAAGTGAAAATACCTTAGTTAATAATATTGGACTTGCGACTATAACTTATGATATATCGAATGGAAGTATGAAAAAGACTAGTTCTAATGGAACTGGAATACAAGAAGGATTGGAATCATATCTTCTGGAATATGTTATGAGAGAGAACAGAAATGACAATTATTCGACTACTAATTGTATTTATCAAGAAGCCGTAGCTAGATGGCTTATGGAAAATGGTTTTAAAGAAAAAGTATTGGTAGGAGCTTTCACTGGTAATACAAAGCCACTGGAAGAAGCATTGAATAATGTCGAAATCGATTATAGAAAATTGGAAAGTACAGTAGATACTCTAGAAGAAGCAGAACAGGCAAGAAAAAATGGTGAGATGACCCCACAAGATGTTCAAAATATGTACATTGCTTTCATTCCAGCGTTAATGAGGCCTATCAGTGAGAGTATGCAAAAGCAAAAGTGAAAAATGAAGTTATCAATTTTTTAAATACTAATAGGGATGAAAAAAATTCGTCCTTTAGTTCAAAACTAATTAAAGATCAGTCTGTTATTCTCGGAGTTAAGCTTCCAATTTTACTAAAATTTGCTAAAGCTCATGTTGAAGATATTGAAGATATTCTTAGAATAGATGATGACAATATATTCGAAATTAAGATGATTAAGCTTTTCACGATTAGCGAGTTAAAGGATGTCGAAAGATACAAGGCACATTTTAACTATAGTGTAGGTTTAATTACAAATTGGAGTTTATGTGATTCTTTCATAATGCATTCTAAAATAATTAGAAAAGATAAAAAATACTTTTTTCAAAAATCTAAAGAATTAATCAATGAAAATGATGAGTTTTCTAAGAGAATTGGCTTTATTATTCTTCTTGGTTATTATGTAAGTGATGATTACGTAGATGAAGTATTTAAAATTATTAAATCATCTAAGACTTCTGGATACTACTCCGAAATGGCTCTGGCATGGCTTGTAAGTGTATTATATGTTAAATATCCTGATAAAACAAAAAAATACTTATCCGATAGCAAAATAGATAAAAGTATTCTAAAGATGATTATAAGAAAAATAAAAGACTCTTATAGAGTCAGTGAGAGTGATAAAGATTGGTTAAAAAAAATCGAAAATTAATTTTTCGATTTTTTGATGCTTGTAAATATGACATAAACTAATATAAGTATTAACGTCGTAAATATTGCAGCGATAAATTCACTCGTCAATATTTGAATAAGATAGTTAAAAGTTGTAGAGCCTTTTATTAGACTCTTAGATAAATAGATAGGAACAAATATTATTCTATCGACGATGTAAGATATCAATAAACCTAATCCCATTGCAAGATGGTCTACAGTGTATTCCTTAGTCACACTATGAATAGTTGCAAATAGCAAATGACTTGAAAAATAAGAAATTAATATTCCTAAAAATTGTCCTATTGCTGGGTAAAATAGTGTGCCCCAAGAAAATTCTTTAAAACCAGATGCAAAGATGTATTGTACAATTGCGTTATATCCACTAGTAATTTCGTTTGCTGAAGGTATTATCGATATAACGACAAGAAGGAAAAAGATGATAAATAATAGAGAACTTATTAATATGCTTTTTTTAGTTTCTTTAAATCCATAATACCTATTGATGAATGAAACAATTAAAAAGCTGAGTGGATAAGTTACTATGCCACCAGTTATTATAATATTTTTTACTGGTTCATAATTTTTTAAAGTAAATATAAACGTTATTATTAATATTATTGTCAATAGCCCAGTAAGAAAAACTGGACTCTTTTTAACAACAGACTCTTTTTCTTCAATATTCATAATATCACCAATATTATAATAGCAAAAAAATAATAATAATTGGAGATTATTTGTCGAAAAACTTTTATGTTTACACAAAAAATGCGAATATATTAGTTGTAAGAAAGAAGGAAAAATATGGATAGAATTGATGTGTTTTTGGATTATTTGATTGAAGATATTAAATCTGCAAAGAGAACTCTAATTTTACAAAAGTTATTTGATCAAATTAAAAAATAACAATTAATGTGATATAATTATTGACGGAGTAGTAGTATGAAAAAAAGAGTTAATAATGATCTAATTGTCCGAATAAGTATCGTGTTAATAACGCTAGTTGTATGTTTTTTCATATATAGTCTTGTCGACTTTTATGTAAAAAAAGTTAAGACTACGTTAGGGAAACCAATCTATAGTTTTGATAATTCTACATATTTATATAAAGATCAAACAGTTATAGACAGTTCCATAAGTGAATTGTATCTTTCTTATGGAATATCATATGGTATAGATGTATCTGAGTGGCAAGGCCACATAGACTGGGAGAAAGTTGCAAATACGGGTATTTCTTTTGCAATGATTAGATGTGGCTTTAGAGGAATAAAGGGTTCTAACATCTATGAGGATGCTAATTTTAAAGAAAATATAGAAGGTGCGACTCAAGTAGGATTAAAAGTAGGAGTATACTTTTTAGGGACTGCCAAAAATACAGAAGAAGCAGTAGAAGAAGCAGAATTTGTAATGAGCAAAATAAAAGATTACGATCTATCCTATCCTGTAGTTTACGATATAGAAACTGTAGGTGAAGGAAGACTTGCTGGAATTGATAGAACTACAATTACAAATAATGTACTCACATTTACAGAAACAGTAGCATCTTATGGATACGACACCATGATATATTCAAATAAAAACACATTTACTAACAAGCTTTATACTGGCAAATTTGCAGGAAAACTAATTTGGCTTGCCCACTATGTAGAAAAGACTAATTATACAGGTGAATACAGCATGTGGCAATACACAAAAGATGGATTAGTAGATGGTATAAATGGCAATGTAGATTTAAATATTTCGTATTTTAAATATGTGGAAAATATTAGTGATATAGAAGAAAATCCAATGTTACTAGAAACACCATATGTTACATTTGAAGAAATAGATGAAGTGATAAAGTTAAAGAATAAAATATATTATAGAAACAGTCCTACCTTAGACTTGCCAAACATAGTTGGAGATATAGATAAGGGAAATGTAATCAAAAGAACAGGCATCTCAGATAATATATCGAGAATCACACATGAAGGAAAAAATTATTATGTATCGAACGAAGAATTAGAGTAAGTGGCAACCTTGACAAAACGACTATTATTAAGTACAATTGTTTATGTAAAAAGGAGTTTGCTATGAACGAATTAGATATTAAATTATCTCCAAAAGAGATACTCGATAAGGATTTTAATTACGATGCAAAGGGATACAGTCCAAGAGAAGTAGATATGCTTTTGGACGATGTCATTTCCGATTACAATTCATTTAATAGATATGTTAAATTTAGTGAAAAAGAGAAAAGAGACTTAATCGAAGAAAATAACTATTTAAAAAATGAACTCAGAAAATTAAAACTGGAGATTGAATCTTTTAAAGAGACTAGCGAAATGGGAAAGTTTACGAGTAACAATGTCGATCTTTTAAGGAGAATATCGAATCTGGAAAAGATTGTTTATGGCAAAAACGAAGAAGAATAATACTTGGACAAACGCTGGTAGCATGACTACTTGAGGAAAGTCCTTGCTCACTCGATCTGGAATGATCGGTAATGATTGTGCTAGGGGAAAAGATAACCCTAGGTATAGTTTATACTATAACGGCTTCGAAATAACCTAACCATGGTTAAATTAGATATAAAAGTGCCAAAGAGACGAGTTCTTTTGGAAACAAAAGAAGTGGAACGTGGTAAACCCCACAAGTGAGAAACCCAAATTTTGGTAGGGGAGCTTCAAATAGGAATTAATAACGATTTTGAGGTTTAGATTTTAATCTAAAAGATAAATGTTTGTCACCGCTTGCGGTACAGAACAAGGCTTATAAAGTATTATTTTTATTAATGAGGAGTGAAAACGTGAATGAGATAGCGGAGTATTTTAAAAATACTAGAACGGCTTCAGGAATTAGCCTAGAAGAGGCCAGCGCTGATACAGAAATTCCACTGGTGGCTTTAGAGCAAATTGAAGAAGGTGCAATTGGCAGTTTCAAAGATATATTTAAACTCAAGGAATACTTGGTGACATATTCAAAATATTTGGGACAAGACAGTACAAAGATTATAGATAAGTTCAACGAATATATGTTTGAATACACATCTAAAATTCCAGTTAACGATCTAGAAAAGGCAATTGAAGAAAAGGAACAAAAAGAAATAGAAGAAACTATTGAAATGGGAGTTCCTGTAATTACACCATATTTAAAACCGTCAGAAGACAAGTCGAAGTCAAAATTGATATTGACTATAATAGTTACAATATTGTTTATTGCAATTATATTAATATGGATAATTAAGCAAATTTGATTGGAGGATTTTATGAATTTACCAAATAAAATAACAGTTAGTAGAATAATATTATCAGTAATAGTATTGATAATGATGGTGTTTCCATTCTATCAAGTAGGATTTACATGGCCAACTTTCTTAGTTGCAGGTCGTATAGAGATTAGTCTTAAATACTTGATTTGTGCTGTATTATTTATTATTGCAAGTACAACTGATTTTTTAGATGGACACATCGCAAGAAAGTATAATATGGTAACAGACTTCGGTAAAGTAATGGATGCAATCGCAGATAAAATACTTGTAAATGGAATACTTATTGTACTTGCCGTAGATGGATTTATCTCTGCAGCAATACCAGTAATAATCATTACAAGAGATACATTTGTCGATTCTATTAAGATGGTTGCAGGTCAAAAAGGCGGTAAAGCTGTTGGCGCAAGTATCTGGGGAAAGATAAAAACAATTTGCATGATGAGTGGCGTATCGCTAATGCTTCTATATAATTTACCGTTTGAGCTAATCAATATTAAAGTTGCAGATGCTTTAATAGTAATCGCAACAATACTTTCTGTAATCTCTGGAATACAATACTACAACAGTTATAAAGACGTTCTTACTAAAGATATGTAAAAAACCAACAATGCTTGGTCTTTTTGTTTACTACTGATTGAAAATATCCTTATGACATGTTATACTTTCAATAGAATAGGAAGAAGGAAAAAGATGAAAAAACTAAAACTAATATTATCTATTTTACCATTACTTACATTTATTGGCACGATAGATGTATATGGAGTTACACTACAACCTGGTGGTGTACCTGTACCTGGTGGTGTACCTGTACCTGGTGGTGTACCTAAACCTTGTGGATGTGAGGATAATTTATGTACAAATTGTGAAAATAAAGTAAGTGCACTATTCACAATATGTAATAAGATGAGTAAAAACTGCACAACGATTGATACCAACACAATAAATA
>CAMOYI010000071.1 GCA_946629885.1 uncultured Mycoplasmatota bacterium
AATGAGTATACCATTATTAGTATATTCAAAAGAATAATATTTTAAACCAATGTCGTGTAAAAATTATAAAATTTACCCTACAATAGTTTAATTTTATATCTTATTTCTTTTTGACGAAACAACACCAGGTCCTATTTTTGATTCGCTTTAATTGCAGCTTGTGCAATTCCCTACTTTGGCAGTCATTTTTATTTGACTAAAATGAGTTATTCAAAATATTTATTACTTATCATTAATAGATTAAATACTATTCATAAAATGCTACATATTCTCTTATTGATTCTATTCTAATTGGTTTTACTTCATTTGAAAAATCAATTTTTTCACCTAATCGGTATTTAATTTCAAAGTATGGCATATTATTGTCTTCAAAATATGATACTATTGCTGAACCATGAATTCTAGGATTTATCTCTAATAGTTTTACAATATTATCTTTCGAATAAGCAAGTTGAATTCCAAAATATCCATCCAATTTTAGAAGTGAAATTATTTTTTCACAATATTTAGACACTTCATCATTAAATATTACATCTCCACCGAGAAAATTTCCATCATCGCGAGGAAAAGTATACATTATTAATTTTTTCACTTCACCCTTAATAGCAAATACTTCAACATTTATTAACTGACCGGATAAAAATTCCATTAACATCATTGGGGGAAATTTGTTAACTTTTTTCATTAATTCAACTGCATAATCATAGGTTAATGTATTAAGAGCTGGTCTATCTTTAAATAAATAGTTTTCTGCATCAATATTATCACTTATTATTCTAAATCCTCTACTACCACTAGACGTAATTGGCTTATAGCAAACATCGTTTTCAGGATATCCTAACTCTTTACATCCATTTATAAATTCGTCAATATTATTAAATATAATAGTCTTAGGAACAGCTACATTATTATGCTCCAAATATTTATATAGTTCGTATTTGTTTTGAATTAATTTTATGGTCTCTGCGTCGTTTAAACATACTATAGTTCCTATTTTAAGAAAATCTTCTCTATGCTTTGCAATATGATATAGTTCTCCGTCAACTAATGGCATTATTAAATCAATTTTTTCGTTTTTACAAATATCTAGAAGATGATTTATTAAATCTGGGTCATCATATCTTTTATTTTGATAATATTTATCAATATTTTTATTTGGCACACATTTTTTAATATCTGTTCCAACTACATATATATTTCTTTCTTTGACGCTTTTAAAACAACGACATACACTTACAGATGCTATAGATCCAACACCAGTTACTAATATTCTAACTTCTTTCATATGACTACTCCTTTTCAAAAGCAACTATAAACGCTTCGGAATATTTTTGCCCACATTGACAACCTCGAATAGTTGCTAATGCTTGAATGTTTTCTTTACTTCGTGAATGAGGAAAATCTCTTAATGCAGAATCATATTCTTTTAAAGCTTCAATTTTCTTTTCTAAACCATTTTGACCTATTTCATAGAAAAAATTGGGAGTAAATGATTTACCAATAATCCAATCAGTAGAAGATAATACTTCCATATACATATACTTACAAATACTCACATTAGAATTATTTCTCTGAAAATATCTAACTGCTTCATCACAACATTCTCCTGTAATTTTGTGATCACTATTTAAATCATTTGGATAATGAGTAATAACAATATTTGGTTCAAAATCTTTTAAAACTGATTCAATAAATTTCACTATATCCAAATGTGGAACTGTATTCATTTTTATATTGGGAAAAGTACCAAATACTATGTCATTTTCAGATAATCCTAGTATTTTTAGACTGCTAATAGCTTGGTCCCTTATGCTTTTAATATTTTGATTAGTTTTTCTTGCTTCAGCATCAGAACACATAAAACAAACTTTTACTTTTTGTCCCTTTTGTCTTAGATTATAAATCATTCCACCAGCACCTAATACTTCGTCATCTGGATGTGCTACAACAAATAAATATTTCATATTATCACCTATATACATTGTATCACAAAAAAGACTAGTTTTACCTAGCCTTTCATTTAATCTTACTTATTGTTGATGGCAGCTTGTGCAAATGTTCCATTTGGAATGGTATTATTTATACTGTTTTGAGTACTTTTTTACATTTTAAGAATTCCTTATATTACAGTAGTATATGCTTATGTGTATTTAGCACTAATAAAACTAAAAATAATCAATTGTTTTTTCTCGCAATTATAGAAAATTCATTAGTCCCAGTCAAATCATCTCCAACTGAACCATCATTATATATTGGGTTATCAAATGTTTTTATAATAGCATAATTATTTTCTTTTAAAAAATTAATAAAGAAATTTTTAGGATACCTATTATAGTACATTTTATAATTATTGTTAAATGGTTCGTCTACTACAATTTCTCTATTTCCTCCTAAATGTTCCATAACATTAATTGCCAGAATACCTTTATCACATAAAATTCTATCAAAGTCGTTTAAAGCTTTTAAACAATCATCATCATTCAAATGAATCAAAGTTCCAAAACACATTATACAATCAAATGATTTATTTGGATATCCCATGTCTCTTATATCCATCACTTTAAAATCTGCTTTTAAAGCCGTTTTTTTAGCTTGCTCTATCATTTTATCTGATGCATCAATACCAGTAACTTTAAAATTTTTACCACTTTTTTCTGTTAAGTATTTAGGATAATATCCCATAGCTGTACCAACATCTAGTATTTTAGATTTGTTTGGTAATATAGAGATAAGATAATTTGTTTCTCTTTGAAGGGGAACTACTCCATCTAAGTTTACTACTTCTAGATACTTTATATATTCATCAATAATATGATTATAAGTATCTATTGCCATTGTAGTTTTATCCATACTTTATCACCTAACACAATTATAACATAAAAAAGACTAGTTTTATTTAGTCTTTTAAACTTTTATTATTTGTTGTTTCCTGCTTTAATTGCAGCTTGTGCACTAACTAGTCTTGCACTTGGTACTCTATATGGTGAACAAGATACATAGTTTAATCCTATTGCATTACAGAACTTGATTGATTCTTCTTCTCCACCATGTTCGCCGCATATACCCATTTCAATTTCTCTTACTGCTTCTTTTCTAGCAAATCTCATCAATTGACCGACGCCAGCGGTATCGAGTGTCTTAAATGGATCTTTTGAATAAATCTTCTTATCCAAGTAAACATCCATGAACTTACCTGCATCATCTCTCGATAGACCGAAAGTAAGTTGTGTTAAGTCATTTGTACCGAATGAATAGAAATCAGCAACTTCACTAAGTTTTGCACTCATAAGTGCACCTCTTGGAGTTTCAATCATTGTACCAACTTTATATTCGATTGTAATACATGCATCAGCCATAACTTTTTTGGCAGTATCATCTATTAGACCTCTTATATAATTAAATTCTTTAACTTCTCCGACAAGTGGTACCATCATTTCAAGATTTGGTTCTAGTCCCTCTTGTTTGCATCTAATTGCAGCTTTCACTAGAGCTTCTGTTTGCATTATGCTAATTTCTGGATATCTAACACCTAATCGGCATCCTCTAAATCCCATCATTGGATTGACTTCTCTAGATTCTTCGATACGAGTTTCGATTTCTTCTAATGCAATATTTAAACTCTCTGCACAAGCAATCTTTTCTTTTTCATTCTTAGGTAAGAACTCATGTAGAGGTGGATCTAAGTATCTAACAATTACTGGGTATGGATTCATCTCTTTTAAAATACCATAGAAGTCTTCTTCTTGATACTTTTCTAGTTGTTTTAATGCATTACTTCTTTCTTCTACATTATTAGATAGAATCATCTTTCTCATGGCAAGTATTCTCTCTTCAGAGAAGAACATGTGTTCTGTTCTAACAAGACCGATACCACGTGCTCCAAATTCACGAGCAGTTTTTGCAGCTTCTGGAGTATCAGCATTTGCTCTTACTTGTATTCCTTCATATTTACTTACCATATTTAATATTTCATTTAATAAGTCTTTTCCTTCGTTGCTGTCTGATAGTGATAATTTACCCAAGTATACGTTACCAGTAGTTCCATCTAGTGAAATGTAATCATTTTCAGTTAGAGTATGTCCGTTTACGGTAAGTGTCTTAGCATTTTCATCAATTTCCAACTCGCCTGCACCACATACACAGCATTCTCCTAAGCCACGAGCGACTACTGCAGCATGACTAGTAAGTCCACCATTCTTAGTTAGTATACCGTTAGCATAAATCATTCCATCTATATCTTCTGGACTAGTTTCATTTCTTACAAGAATTGTATCTTCGCCCTTAAACTTTTTGGCGTCTTCGCTTTTAAATACCAAACGTCCAAAAGCTGCTCCTGGACTAGCTGCAAGGCCCTTTGTTAGTTTAGTAGCACTTTTAAGTTCGTTAGCATCGAACGTAGGTTTCATTATTACTTCCAAGTCACTAGGCTTAATTCTTAGTAAGCACTCTTCTTCATCGATAAGACCTTCTTTTAATAAATCCATGGCAATTCGAACATTAGCGGTAGGTGTCCTTTTTCCATTACGAGTTTGCAAAATAAATAGTTTTCCATTTTCGATAGTAAATTCCATATCTTGCATATCTCTATAATGATTTTCCATTTTTTTAGCAATTGTATATAGTTCATCGTAAACTTCTGGCAAAGTTGTCTTAAGTGTAGCAATTTCTGGTGCAGTTCTTATTCCAGCGACAACATCTTCTCCTTGAGCATTAAGTAGATACTCGCCTGTCAACTCATCGTGACCATCGATTGGATTTCTTGAGAATAATACACCTGAACCAGATAAATCATTTAAGTTACCGTAAGCCATTTCTTGAACGTTGACTGCTGTGCCAAGAGTATCGCTAATTCCTTCAAGTTTTCTATAAGTTATCGCTCTATCGTTATTCCAAGATGCAAAAACTGCTTCAATCGCACTCATAAGTTGAACATAAGAGTCTTGTGGAAAATGTTCTCCGCCAATTTCCAAGTAGTTTTCTTTAAATTTATTAACTAAAATCTTAAAGTCATCTTGAGT
>CAMOYI010000072.1 GCA_946629885.1 uncultured Mycoplasmatota bacterium
CCTCTAAAATTAGCTTTTGAGAAGCATACTTTGTTTCCTCTATATATTGTTTTATAAATTCTATGGGCATACTTTTAACAAGATATGTTTCATATTTTTGGTAATTAGACACACTCGACTTAATCTTAAGACTGGATGGAAGCATCGTTTCATATGCACTTATCAATGTACATAGATATGTATTCTTCATGAAATGACCAAGTTCCAATAATTCTCTATTTAAAACGAGAAAACTATCTGTAATAGCAATTATACTTTTTAAATTTCCTTGATCCGTTTCGTTTTTAACTTTAGTCACAAAACCATTTATAGTATCGTCTCCCATACCAAATGGTACTGTAACCTTCATTCCTGGTTTTATTATTTTTCTTAAATATTCAGGTATTATATATGTAAATGTTTTATCTAAACTTTTAACTTTATATTCAATTAATACTTCTGCATACATAATACCACTCCCTAAATGTAATATAACATAAATGACAAATATTTTAAAGCAAGAAAAAACCATATAAATGGTTAAAAATATTTTATTCGCTCAATAATCCTAATCTAAGCATATAAGATGCATCTAAGTTGTAGTTTTGATCATCATTAACAGCGATAAATGTAACAGTCAGTTGAAATTCTCTTTTTTCTCCCACTTTGATAGTTATGTCTGGATTTATTCTAACATTTATAGATGTATCAGGTGAATAAGGTACCGGTCCAGTTGAAATAATTTGCCCTGTAGAAATATCTTCTATAGAATAAACAAGCTCATCGTTTTTAAAACTATTTTCTAGGCTTGTAAAGTATAGTGGTACAGTTACGTCGGTCGATCCAGTATTTTCTATAGTAAACCTCTTAGAAAACGAGTCACCGACTTTTAAGTCTTTGTTTATAGTACCACATGTTTCATCACTATTATCTTCACATTCACTATATATTAATGATAATATCGAGCTTGAAGCACTAATGCTTGATATATTTTCATCATTTTGCATTTTTCTAAAGGCATAAGAAAATGCCAAAGTGCTCATAATACTAATTGCAATGAGAATGGATATCAATATACTTTTTTTCTTATTGTCCAACATATGCTACCTCTACTATTAGTTAGTATATCACATGATTTTAATAATGTACATCATTTATAGATTTATTAATCCCACAAAAAAATAATAAAACATGTAGTCTAAAATCAATAAAAATAGATAAGTATATAAGTTTAATCTTATTTTATTTTTTATTGTTCTATTTATTAAAAACAGCACTGATAATACCACTATTAATGGCCAGTAATGAAAGTCAATTAACATTAGAAATAGCATGATGATAAGCAAGTTATATGGTCTATCTTCAAACGGTAGTAGGATTAATATAAGTGGTAAATTACAAGAGGTTATACTATAGATAAGTATATCAAGTATAAAAAGAATAATCATCGATTAATTACATATACATAGTTTATATTATCAAAATCGACACTACTTTTTACATAAACTATTCTTTCTACGCCTTCCAGTTTTGTTTTTACTACTTCACCTATTAATAAATTATCCTGTATTCCCTCTAATCCACTCGTATATACCTTGTCTCCAACTTCTATATTCTCATAATTATTTATATTTTTAACTATCAATAATTTATTTTTCTTATCATAATCTGTTAGAAGCCCATAACTTGATGATACTCTAACACTTAAGTTTTTAATTCCTGTTAAAAGGGTTACTTTAGCAGTCTTATCAGTGGAAGACTTAACCACCCCTACTAATCCACTTTCATTGATGACACATGAAGATTCATTTACTTTGGAAGTTGGCGTGATAATTATGTAATCATAAAAATCATATATCTTTCTTATCGAAGTTTTAGCTAATATATAAGATGGTGAATCATAAATTTTATAGTTAGCATAAGCCCTTTCGTATGAGGCAAGTTCACTCTCTATATTTTCTATTTTGATCTTATACATTTCATCATTTAAAACTTGTAAATTGTTTTTTCTAAAAAGAGATGTGATATTGCCAAATAACACGACAATACTTTTTGAAAAAATTACAGTTACCATTAAGATACCACAGAGTACTACTATTTTTTTATTATTCATTAACTAGCCTTCCTTCTTCTACATAACTATAGTAGTCGCAATTACCAACGATAATATGATCTAACAATTCGATACTTAGAAGAGAACTAGCTAGAGCAACTCTTCTAGTAACTTCATCATCGCTCTTGCTTGGAGTTATAGTTCCACTGGGGTGATTATGCATTATTATGATTTTATTGCTATCTTCGAGTAAAGCTTGTTTTACGATATCTCTTTCATGTATTTCTGAACTATTAATAGTTCCTTTAAACAGTATTTTATGGGTAATATATCGCTGTTGATTATTCAAAAATATCACCAAAAAGTTTTCTCTATCTTCACTTTTTATATATTTAGAAAAATATTTATAAGCATCTAATGAGTTTAATATTTTTATATTTGGTTCTAATATATCAGATTCGTACACCCTTTTACCAAGTTCTAACGCAGCAAGTATCGATATACTTTTTGTTTGACTAACGCCCTTTATTTCAGATAGAGAATTGACTGTTGCGTTTTTAATACCTCTAATATTTCCATATTTTTTTATGATACTACCAGAAAGTTCTTTCACAGACATGTTTATAGTTCCAGTGTGTAGAATTAAAGATAGCAGTTCTTCATTACTCAAGGAAAGAGCACCATACTTTAAGAATCGCTCTCTTGGGCGGTCTTCCTCAGGTATATCTTTTATTAATACACTCTGTTTCACGCAATTTCCTCGTATGCCCTAAGTGCTTTCGAATTTACATCCATCTTCACTTCATCTTTGGTGCTTTCCATTAACGTTTCGTATTTATCGAGTTCGTTTAATACATTCTCGCTAACTGTTATTCTTTTTAAATAATAATTGATTCCTTTCTCTTTGAGCTTTTCAGTAATATAGTCGATGTTTTCTTTTTTGGATAATACTGAATAATAAACTCTAAATAGCCCTGAGTCTTCTTTAACGATACCTCCATATTTGATTGCCATAGCTTTTGCATTTTCTTGCCGTGTAAAGACGCCAATCTGAATTGCAGTAGCATTCCCTTCTAACGATAGACTATTGACGCTCTCGACTTTTTTAAAGAGAAAGAAAGCACATACACCACCTACTATAACTGCCAATAAAACCGGAAAAACCTTTTTCATATTATCACCTCATAGACATGATAGTTCACATTATGCAAAAAGATTGTCACTATCTGTCTAATAGTATTATTAAGAAAAAAACTCTTAATTTCTCATCAGTTCATCCCTTTTGATAATATAAAGACCATTATTTCGATAAAAACAGTAAAATACATTTTCATAACTTATGTTTTTTTTACGTAAGATGTAATCCAACCATAGTTTTGTTTTATTAATCTTTTTAAGAGTGGAATATTGTATCTCTCCATCTATTATGAGTGGCAAAGGATAATTTGAATCTAACAATTTTTTTTGAAAAATTGATAATTTTCCATTTGCTTCTAAGAGAGCATAATCAATATTTTCCAAGCTTTTTATACCACGTTGTCTCAACTCAAAAAGTAAATCATCCATCGTATAGCGCTGTCGGACCATCTCTTTATAATTTACTTTTCCAGATTCGATTATTATCGATGGTTTACCATCAAAGAAAGTTCTAAATGCTTTGGATTTTAGGGAAACAAAACCTAACATGAGTTCAAGACCGACTAAAGCACCAATAGGTATAATCGTATTTAAAAGAGAATCGTTGAAATTTTCAATACTTATTGCAACTAACTCTGCGATTAATATTGAAACAATCAAGTCTATTATTCCTAACTGTCCGACTTCTCTTTTTCCCATAATCCTAAACATTAGTAATATAAAAAAGTAAAAAAATATTGTACGAACCAATACTTTTAATATTGCCATAGTATCACCACTTTTATTATGGTATTATGGACAAAAAAATAAACAAAAAAAACTAGACTATGCCTAGTTAATTTCCCCATTTAAACTAAAACTCTTAGCATCAGTTATTTTTACATCAGAGATAGTATTTAATAGACTCTTATCAGCTTTGACATTTACTAACTTCATAGTTTCTGTATAACCTGCCAACTGATTAGGATCTTTCTCGCTAATATCGGTTAATAGGACTTTAACAGTCTTTCCGACGTATGATTTATTGTGTTCTAAACTGTATTTATTTACTAATTCATTTAGTCGATGTAATCTCTCTTCTTTTTCTTCTAAAGATGTATCATCTGGAAGTCTCTCTGCAGGTGTTCCAACTCTTTTAGAGAATATAAAAGTAAATGCACCATCAAATTTGCATCTCTCTACTACCTCTAGTGTCTCCTGAAAATCTTCTTCAGTTTCGCCTGGAAATCCAACTATAATATCAGTTGTGATTGCAGCGTTTTTAACTTTTGCTTTTATTCTATCGTACAAATCCAAATATTCCTCTTTAGTATAACGTCTTCCCATCAATTTTAATATTCTAGAAGAACCACTTTGTAATGGCAAATGTATATATGGCATTATGTTGTCGTATTTAGCTATGACATCTATCATTTCATCAGTAAAATCCCATGGGTGACTTGTTACAAACCTAACTCTTTCGATTCCTAGTTCTGCAACTCTTTTAAGAAGCTCTGCAAAAGATATTTCGTCCGCTAAATCTTTTCCATATGCATTTACATTTTGTCCTAATAGTGTGACTTCTTTATATCCGCTATCCTTTAGTTTTTTGCATTCATCTAATATCTTTTCGCTCATTCTACTTCTCTGCTTACCCCTTGTATAAGGTACAATGCAATAAGTACAAAATTTATCACACCCATACATGATATTTACCCATGCTTGTACTTTAGAATCTCGCTTGTACTCTAATCCTTCTACTACATCGCCTTCGATAGATTCTACTTCAAAATCTGTCTTATTCATCTTGTTTAATAAAAGTCTAGGCAATTCGTGTATGTTATGTGTACCAAATACTAAATCGATATATTTATATTTACTTTGTACTTCTTCACATACTGTAGGTTCTTGTGCCATGCATCCGCATAATGCAATAATTAGATTTGGATTAATTGTCTTTTTAATATGTTTACATCTACCCAAAAATCCAAATACCTTATCGTGAGCATTCTCCCTTATTGCACATGTATTAAGTATTATCAAATCGGCAGAACTCATCTTATCTGTCTCTATAAATCCGATATTTTCAAGTAATGCCCTAATTAATTCAGAATCATGAACATTCATCTGGCATCCATATGTTTTTAGATAATATTTTTTATTTTGAAATAGTGATGGATTTTTAATTATATCTGCATCGTAATATTTTACTTTACTTCTATTCCTAAGTCTCGCATCATTTAAATTTGGCATTTTCATAAACTTCACCTACAAGCCATTATAGCATAACTCCAAAACAAAAAAAAGCACTTATAATAAAGTCGCTTTATTTATAAAACTATGGTGCATAAAATCTACGTTAATCCATCTTAAATGGAAGCCGTTTTACAGGTAGTCTAAGGTTTTTAGCAAAAACATGTGTTTTACACTACCTGCTTACTCAGACATTTCTTCACCAATAGTATTATATATAATAAACTAGTTGAACGTTCTAAAGTGAAAAATGTTGGCTGTTCTCATCTTCAGGTTGTGCTGCTTGTAGTTCTTTTTCGACTAATGTACGGGCAATAAATTTAATTACTTCTCTAAGTATGTCGATAGAAGATGCCCCTTCCTGGACTAAGTCGGTATCTATTGCTATTTTGATCAGCGCCTCAATTGCAGTTGTAGTATCATTTATAATAAAAGACCCGCTTGCCTTTAGGTTTCCAGTTATATCACTCATATATGCAATTAAGGATTCAATTTCAGTTATACCACCGTCTTCTAAACTACCAAAATAGTTAGCTAGAAAAACATCTAGTTTTGTATTTCCCAGTTCATCTGGTAACTCATCTAGCGGCCAATAATCATGTATGTCATATTTATAAGCCTCTTTTGTTATACCTATAACTTCGTTTAACGTGTAGCTTTTTTGATTATTTCTATTAAACACGCGTAAAAGCCTTAATTGATTACTATCCTTATTCTTAGCAGCTCTTAGAGCATCGTCTGAATTTTTATTATATTGTTGCTGTTGTAACATTAAGATCATTGCTCTTTTTGCTGATATCTCTTTTCTCTCTTTTTCATGTGCCTGTCGGTTTAATTTTGTTTGTTGTTGGGCTCTTATACTTCTTATTATAATTTTTGATACGTCGTTACTGACATTTAATAATTCTAAGCATGTTTCTAACTCTTCTAGAGAAATTTTTGGTTTTGTGGTTGAACCTTCTTCTATATTTAATAAAGCGCTCATCAAATAATCTAAAGATACTTTAGATATATTTTTTCCTTGTGGCAAGCATCTAGAAATAATTCCATATGCTTGCTGTACTTCTCTAAATCTGCGAATCGAACCATATAAATCACTAGGTATTACACCTGAAGTCATCTCAATTTCTTCAATGAACCAATCAACAGCTTCATTAAATCCCATTATAGACGGAAGATTAGTATGACCAATTATTATGTTAGCGATTTTCCTAAAAATATTTTTTTGTTCTTTATCTGTCTTTGGCAAAAGAATACCACATTTTAAGTTGATTAGCATAATAGTAAAAATTAAATCGGGTATATTTGAATGGTCTAATCCAGAAGACATTATTGCATCACAGATAGGAGAAAAGTTTGTTACGTAGATTTTATGTTTACTCTGTTCAGTTTTCTGCGAAACTCTTAACCAAGCACAAACAGGTGCACATTTTCGAATGAATTCTGTTAAATCATGTCGTCTTTTCCAATAGTAACTTAGACTGGTTGGGATATACCTATATTTTGTTTCAGGGTCTTCAAAATTTATACTCACTATATTAGATATTTGTTTATATCTGTTTAAACAAGCACTATGAAAACAAGTTATAATTGCATTTTCGCTAACTGCCATAAAAATCACCTCAAGTAAATTATATTTTATTTGTTAACTAGTATTTAGTCAAATAAAAAGTGACATTTCTATCACTTAACATACATCATGGCGGAGAGTTAGGGATTCGAACCCTAGGAACACATTTCTGCGTTCACGAAATTTCGAGTTTCGCACTTTCGACCACTCAGACAACTCTCCACAAAGAAAATTATATTTGTATTTTATACAAATGTAAAGTCTTTTATTAATGATTTATCAAACTTTGCCCTGTCATTTCTTTTGGCTTTGGTAAATGCATTATGTCTAATATTGTAGGTGCAACATCACAAAGGGCTCCAGTATGAAGAGTATAAGGAATGTTGGAACATATCACGAATCTTACAGGATTAGTCTCATGTTGAGTATCTATTTCACCATTTTCACTAATCATTTTTTCGCAATTTCCATGGTCAGCGGTTATGAGCATTATTCCGTTTTTTTCTCTAACTTTTTCGTATACTCTCCTTACACAGTCATCTAATATTTCCATGCTTTTTATCGTAGCTTCCAGATTACCAGTATGTCCTAACATATCTCCATTAGCAAAGTTCAATATGACAATATCGTATTTATCACTATCTAATCTTTTTAATAGTTCCTCAGTTATCTTTCTTGAACTCATAGCGGGTGTCTCATCATAGTATGCCACCTTGGGAGATGGTATTAAAACTCTATCGCAGTTATTTAAATCCATCTCCAATCCGCCATCAAAATAATAAGTTACGTGAGCATATTTTTCTGTTTCAGCTATTCTCAATTGAGATAAACCAAGGCTAGAGATATATTGTCCAAATGGAATATTTACTTCTTGATGGGGATAAACATTATCGCAAATAACTTCATCACTAACAGGCATTAAAGTTAATAATCTTATGTTTAAATTCTTTGTTTCAAATTCGCTAAAATTCGGGTTAGTCAAAGCAGTTCCCAATTCTCTCAATCTATCTGGTCTAAAGTTGAAAAAGAAAATTCCATCTCCGGGTGATATTGTAACACTCTCATCTAAGATAATTGGTTCAATAAATTCGTCAGTTACTTTTCTTTCATAAGAATCATCGATCGATTTATATAAATCAGTACTTTTTTCTCCAATTCTATTTACTAGCGCATCATATGCCTTTTTTATTCTGTCCCAACGATTATCTCTATCCATTCCATAATATCTACCCATAACAGTTGCGATATTGCCTATTTCATTTTCGTGCATGAAATCCTCTAATTTATGGATTAGACCCTTTGATGAAGTGGGGCTCATATCTCTGCCATCTGTGAACAAATGCAAATAAACTTTAGTAAGCCCCGCGTCTTTTGCTATCTTTAAAATTGGCAAAAGGTGTTCTATTGTGGAATGAACTTTACCATCACTAATCATGCCTATCAAATGTAAATTTGCATTTAGGGTTCTTGTTTTTTCAAAGAAAGATATAATCTTTTTATTGTTATAAAACTCCCCAGATTTTATTTCTCTATTTATGAATTCGCTCGGTTGAAATACGACTCTACCAGCTCCCAAATTCATATGTCCAACTTCGCTATTACCCATAGTATTTGGAGGTAAGCCGACTGATTCGCTTGCTGCTTCTATTAAAGTATTAGGGAATCTTTTGAGTGTAGAATCTAGAAATGGAGTATTTGATAATGCTACTGCATTACCATATGAAGATTCACTATATCCTACACCATCTAATATGCACAATACTATTGGCTTCATCACTCATCACTCCTCAATCTATCCATTTTTGTTTTGATTGTTTCTCTTCTCTTTTTCCCTTCTTCAGTATCTACTCTATATATACCATTTTCTAATATGACGATGTCTCCTTCTTTGACATTTGGAAGAACATCTTTAGATATATTTTCAATCTTATTATTGTCAAGATTTTCTAAAACTATGATATCGTCTTCTATTCTATCTACTGCATATTTCATAACTTTCTTCCTATCCATTCGTATTTGTTTTAACAGTTTTAATATCGAGCACATTTCCATCACTTTCCATTATTATAGTTCCAGATTGATCGGTTCTATATACATCTATATTTAAATTATTAAGTCTTCTAATAATAATGTCATGTGGGTGGTGATATGTATTATTTTTTCCAACTTCTATTACGGCATAGTCAGGGCTTACTCTCTTTAAAAAATCAAGTGAGTTACTATATGTCGAACCATGATGAGCGACTTTTAAGACATCGACGTCGATGTTCGAATCTAGAATAATCTTTTCCACCTTAGATGTCGAATCTCCAGTAAACAAAAAGGAATTATCACCATGATCCATTCTCATAACTATCGATGTCGAATTCAAATCAGATTCATCCTCTCCAACATATATTATTTCAAAATTTATATCATCCATACTAAACTTATCGCCAATTTTTGGAACAGAAAACTTATAATTTTTACCATCTAATGCATCCAAAACATCTTCAAATGTCTTTGTCGTAGTTACGACGTTTGGCATATAATATTTTTTAATATCAAATGACTTTATTATATCATCCATGCCTCCTATGTGATCTTCATGAGCATGAGTTCCAAATACATAGTCAAATGAATCTATTCCAAGGGATTTAAAGTATTCGACAAGTAATGGCCCGTCTTCATTGTCTCCAGCATCGATTAAAGCATTAGAATGCCCAGCTCTTATTAGTATGGAATCTGCTTGCCCAACATCTATAAAGTGAACCTCAACTTTTCCATCAACTTTTGTTTCACTTGCTAATGACTTATTTATTAAGTTGTTATAGATAGTAATTGATATTACGATGATCAATATAATGATTTCTATTACATTATTTTTTTTAGTTCTTTTTGCCATACACTCACTACCTTACATATATATTGTAACAGATATTTTATATTTTGGCATTAAAAAAACGCATTGAAAGCGTTTATTGTTGATTTGGCATTAATATTAGTTTCTTTTCTGGTATATTTACTTTTGATTCAACTTCCCCATTAGGTAATTGGATTTGTCCATTCCCACAATCGACTGTACAAGAGGTATATATATTTCCGTAAACATCACAAGATTTTGTAGAAATTATTGTACCTTCTATAGGTGAAGTATAAGCCTGAACGGCTGTTGTTAAAGTCCATGAAGATTCATCACGCATTAATCCTACAGTTGCATGCCCATCATTACCAGAGAAAAAGTGAATTTCTTGACTTTCCCCAATTGACGTTTTCCCAATGTATGATAGCGTTGCTATATCGTCTTTAGAACCATCTACTAGTAAAGAAAAAGTATAGTCTTCTCCACGCGTATAGTTAACAATATCACCTGTATCATTTGATGATTCATAAGAGTTAACTTCGGATAACGGATCTTCTGGTTTCATTGTCGATGTGACTTCATCTTGAAATTCTTCAATTCCTTTATCCGGATTAGGATTGTCTTGGTTAATTTGTGAACTCAATTCTGTATATTCAACACCTAAAAGACTAAGAAAAGTCAATAATAAAACTAGCGACCAAATTATTCGTCTTTTTATTTCATCTTTCATATATAATTCACCTTTTTTACAACTAAACTATGCATATTATATTTATTTTAATATTTTTGTCAATCATTTTATTTAAATATCGAATAGAGATAGCTGATTAGATTCACTCATTCCATCAAATATGTGTAATGTCTTCATTTTTTCTATAGTAGTCGAGTTGACTTTACCTCTTATTTGGACATCCTCTATACTTAAGAAAGCGCCTTTCTTTCTCTCGTCGCATATCTGATTAGCAACGTTTTCCCCAAGCCCGTCTAGACCTCTAAATGGAAATATTAGAGTTTTTTCATCTTCGTCAATTATAAAGTTTCTAGCATCAGATTTATTTAAATCAATCATTTTAAACTTTATTCCACGTTTGTACATCTCCATAGCCATTTGCAGTTCATCCTTTAAATCGTTTTCTTTGATTCCTGCATCGTATCCTTTTTCGTTGATTGCATCGAATTTCTTTTTAATTGCTTCATAGCCAGCACACATCGTCTCTATGTCAAAGTCGTGACAGCGGATTGAAAAATATGCTGCGTAATAGTAAATAGGCTTATGTACTTTAAACCATGCGATTCTGAATGCTGACATGACATAAGCAACAGCATGGGCTTTAGGGAACATGTATTTAATCTTAGCACAAGAATTGATATACCATTCTGGAACGTCAGCCGCTTTCATGTCCTCTACAAATTCTAACCACTTTTCTGCGTCTTTACTAGGTTTGCCTTTACGAACAAATTCCATTATTTTAAATGCCTTCTTTGGCTCCATCCCATATGAAATCAAGTTTATCATGATATCATCACGACAGCCAATGACATTTTTAAATTCTACCGTGTTGCTTATTATTAAGTCTCTCGCATTTCCATACCAAACATCTGTTCCATGAGATAAGCCAGAAATTTTAACTAGCTCTGCAAATGTTTTTGGTTTCGTTTCCTCTAGCATTCTTTCTGTATTGTTGGTACCAAATTCTGGTATACCGAGAGTACCAGTAGGACATTCTATATCTTCCTTAGTTATTCCAAGTATCTCTGGCCCTAAAAAAATCTTCATAGTATCTTTATCGTCTAGCGGAATCGTCGTTACATCTATGCCGCTTAAATCTTGAAGCATTCTAAGCACTGTCGGATCATCGTGACCTAGTATATCGAGCTTTAAAATATCTTCTTCCAGTGCATGATATTCAAAGTGCGTAGTTCTCCAAGCACTACTTGGGTCGTCTGCAGGATATTGGAATGGAGTAAAGTCAAATACATCCATATAGTCAGGTATGACAACTATTCCTCCTGGATGCTGGCCTGTTGTTCTTTTTACGCCAGTACATCCCATTGCAAGCCTTTCCATCTCCACACTTTTCATATTAGTAATTCCCTTTTCTTCGCAGTAGCCTTTTACGAAACCATAAGCTGTTTTATCTGCAACAGTACCGACTGTACCTGCTCGATATACGTTATCTACTCCGAATAGTACTTTAGTGTATTCATGAGCACTCGCCTGATTATCTCCTGAGAAATTGAGGTCTATATCTGGAACTTTATCTGCATCGAAGCCCAAAAATGTCGCAAAAGGCATGTCATGTCCTTGCTTACTCATGAGTTCTTTACATTTTGGACATCTTCTATCAGGCATGTCATATCCGCAAGAGTATTCTAAAGATAACGATTTACCATCAACTTCAAATTCTGTATTCTTACATTTCGGACAAACATAATGCGCAGGTAATGGATTTACTTCTGTAATTCCCATCATTGTCGCTACAAATGAAGAACCGACACTTCCACGAGAACCGACTAGATACCCCTCATCATTTGAGTGTTTAACCAATTTCTGGGCAATGAGATATATTACATCATAGCCCATTTTTAGAATACCAGATAGCTCATTTTCTATTCTCTCTTCGATCAACTTTGGCAAATGTTCACCATATATAGAATGAGCTTTGTCGTAGACTAGTTGTTCTACTATTTCCTTAGAATTTTCGATCTTCGGTGCAAATGGTACTCCACCTGTTTGTATGATTACTTCTACAATTTCACACATATCAGCTATCTTATGAGTATTGTCTATTACTATTTCATTGGCAATATCCTTAGAGATAAAGCTAAAATCGCTGAGCATTTCTTCCGTGGTTCTAAAGTGTTGCGAAGGAATGTGTTCTATTTCATTTTTGGCAAGTGGATGTCTTCCGCCTCCAGGTACTTTTTGGTTAATAATTATTTCTCTACTAATTTTATCTTCTCTTCTAAAGTGATGAACATCCCCTGTGGCTACTATTATCTTTCCACTAGAACGAGTAACGTCTATTATCTTTTTAATGTGGTTTTGAATCTCGAGTTCATTTAAGAAGTCGGCAGTATCTATCAAGTGTATGTAACATTCTGGCGGTTGTACTTCAACATAGTCGTAAAATGATACGATGTTTGAAAGTTCTTCATCGCCTTTACTCTTCGCCTCTCTAAATACTTCTGACTCATAACAGCCGCTTCCAATTAATAATCCTTCCCTATGTGCAACTATCTCACTTCTAGGTATTCTTGGAGTTTTGTATAGATATTTAGTATTTGCAAGACTTATCAATTTGAACAGATTTTTCAATCCGATTTTGTTCTTAACCAGTATATTTATGTGATAACTTCTACCAAATTTGTATATTTCGTTTTTATCGATAAGATTAGAGAAATCCTTGATATTTTCGATATTTTGGTTATACATTTTTTTAACCATTTTATCAAATACTTTTGCTGTTCCCTCTGCATCGTAGTCTCCTCTATGATGACTCGTTTCGTCCCATTCGACATTGTATCTTTTAACTAATGCAGACAAACTGTGTCTTGCAAAACCTGTGTCTAGTGCTCTAGATAATTCCAAAGTATCTATTACACAATTGTTGAATGTTCCTAAATTATATTTCTTGTAAGCCATCTCTAGGAAAGAACAGTCGAATTTGGCATTGTGTGCAACCATAGGATAATCCTTGAAGAACTCTATAAATCTTTTTACTGCAGCTTCTTCGTTGTCTTTATCTTTCAACATTTCATCAGTAATGCCAGTGAGTTCAGTTATCCTATCTGGCAATGGACGATTTGGATTTATAAGTTCGTCAAATCTCGAAATTATTTCGCCGTTTTTGATCAACACTGCACCTATTTCGATAATCGTATCTTCTCCACCAGCATTAAATCCTGTCGTTTCAAAGTCGAATACACAGTAAGTGGCATCCATACTTGGCATGTCTATTGGACGTTTTACTATATCGACTGTATCCTCGATCATAGTTAGCTCTGCTCCGTATATTACTTTGAATTTTTCATCTTCGTTTTCTATACCTTTGTTGTAATCACAAACTTTGTGGAATGCATCAGGAAATGACTGAACGCCATTGTGATCGGTAATAGCAACCGCGTTATACCCCATCGCTCTAAGTTCGTCCAAATAATTTTTAACGTTGAGGACACTATCCATTTGACTCATTGTAGTATGTGTATGTAGCTCTATTCTCTTTTTAGGAGCCTCATCTTTAAGTTTCTCTATTTTAGAAGGTATTAAAACTATGCTGTTTGCATTCATAACTAAATCTTTAGCGTATTCATCAAACTTTATTTGTCCCTCTACTCTTATCCATTTTCCATTTTTTAATTCTTTAGTTATTGTTTTCATTTCTGAAGCGTTTTTTGAAAATAGTTTTACTAGATAAGAATCAGTTTTATCAGTCAACTTTAGAGTCAAAATTTTCATATTATTCTTTGATGATTCGAATAACTCTGTTGCAAAAATTTCTCCTTCAAATATGCAGGAATTAATGGGAGATATGACATTATGCATAGAAGATACTTGTCCTTCTATAGATTTTCCTATAATAATTTTGTTCCCATCTTTGTCAAATTCTTCTTTTTTTTCTTCTTCAATTTTTATATCTTTTTTAGGTTCTTTATTGGGTTCTAGTGGCGCATCATCAAATAGGAAGAATGCTGCGTCATCCATATAGTCTGTATTTGTATCCATAGGATAATCGTCCATTGGAATATCGTCTAATGAATAACCAAAGTCTAAAAATTCATCTTCGAAGTTTGTCTTTTTAGGTGGGTTCTCATCGCTTTCCATAATGCTCCTAATTGTTAAGACTAAACATTTCATATATGAATCCATTTGAATAGATCCTCTAAATTTATACCATGAATCGACTTTTAGATTTTTAAGTAGGAATCTATAAACGGAATCATCTGTAGTAAATAACTTACACGTGAAAGGAGCAGTTTGATCTTCTACCTTTATTGTAAAGATTTTGTAGTCACTCCTAGAGGACTCTATCGCACGAACATCCGTGATGCGAGCGAATATATTAACTCCCCTTTTCTCTTCTTTTATATCTTTTATTAAAGTAGTATTGGCGTCATTAAAAGAGACACCAAATAGAACGGTATCCTTAACTTCCAAAACTGGAGATGCCTTTTTTTCGCTCAATGCTATTTTTGGTTCTCGCACAATCTCCATGGATTTCTTTTTAGTATCTTCAATTGCGTTCTTTACTTCTTTTCTCTTTTTTTCATTCTCATATGTAGATATGGTACATCCTGGAAGGCCAACAGATTCTAACCATGTAATGATAGAATCTGTTCTATTGGTGACAAGACTTTTTTCTACTTTGTTTGCAACTTCTATCTTGATTTCTCTATCTCTTACTATTATTGCACTGCTATCTAAACTCTTTAATGCGGGACTTTTTTCGCTCATTCTCTTTAAATAATACTTTATATAAGATAATACATCTTGGTCATTAAATATCTGGTTTTTTACAAAAATGTTTATCGTCTTTACATTTTCAAAGCCTTTTTTACAGACGCTTTTTAAATTGTCTAAATTTTCTATTGGCAGTGGACACTTATTTACCAAATGGACATCCCAAGTGGCATCTAATTTATGTACTACAACTTTTTCTACATCTGTTTCTTCGAACGGAGTTGTGTCATCATACTTAATTTTTTTAAAAAATCTTTCCATTGCCCCTGCCATTGAATTCACATCCATTCTTTATTTTTAAGCACAAGTTTATTGTAGCAAAAAAAGAATTGTTTGTGAATACATTTTATATAAATTTAACAACATTTTACCATGTTATAAATTTCTATCCTTCTATTACTACAATATCTCTTTTTGCCGTGATATCTGAGCTTTCTAAGTCGACTAGACCATTAGAGGAATATATTCCTATCCCATTATCATCCAGTTCTATTTTTGATGATTTGACTTGCAATTGATTATTACCATAATGAGTAATACCGAAGTAATCCTGAGTATCTGTTGCAACAAAATTCAAGCCTTCGATTGTACCGGTATCCATTATGTCTATAATTGAACACTTACTGTTTAGACTGCTCGAAATATTGCTATTTTTGATAATTAGGTTTTTAGCAATTATTTTTGACTGATCATTTAATTGTGAAAGTGACTCTATAATGAAATTAGAATCTACTATTTCAATATTTCCATTAGGCACAATAATTAATGCGCCACTGTTAGACGAATAAAGTGATTCATCATAAATTATCTTTGTAGAATTAATCGAAACATTAGCGTCTTTGCCTATTCCATTTATAATAGTCGTATTTTCTATAGAAGTTATTTTAAATACAGAATCTGAAACGCGAATATCAACTGGACTCGAACTATAAAACAGATTTATGTTTTTTCCTTCTGTTTCCATCTTTATATCGTCTAAAAAAATTCGTGAATAGTTGCCATTATCTTTCAGTACACTATAAACACTCTCACCAGTGTATGAGACTCTAAATTTTATTCCATCGATCTTTATCTGACTTTTTTCCCCTATCGAAAATATAGGAATGTTGTTATTATCTTCATATTTGATTGAACTTTCGCTCTTTTTTCCATATATATAAAGTTCTACATTATCTTCTACATCGATAAAAGAATCTACACTTTCTTCCTTAGAAAAGCTTAACGTATGTCCATTTAGGTTTATGAGGAGACTGTTAGGTATTGTAACCTTTTTTTTAAGAATGATATCTTTTAAAAGTTTTATTCTCTTGGCACTGATATTTACACTAACTACTGCATTTTCTTTTTCTAAAATGGCATTATCTGTAGTATCCATTGAAAAATCCTCTATGGCACTTTCTAATGATTCATAATATACTTCTTCCTCGTCTAGCCTCAAGTATATCTGACATTGGGCAGGGCCATTTGACTTAAAAACTGCACTGCTTTTAGAATCCTCCCATTCGATTGAACCGTTGCTACACTTGCTAGCATTCGTATCCACTATGTATCCATCTGGAATACTGGTGATTTCTTTAGAACTATCCCCAATTATAAAGAAAGAATACGCTCTTTTTGAGACTAATGCAATCAATACTAATAAAGTCAACAAGTAATATTTTTTCATTGTCATATCTCCTAATTTACACTCCTATTTTAACAGATGAATAAGGCTAATACAAGAAATAATTATAAACATCAATGATGTGTAAATTGATATTTTTTTTTATGCAATCTATAATAAATATTAAAGGAGTGATACACATGGATTATTCTAAAATGCCAAGAAGAAACATACTAGCGATAGATATGAAATCCTTTTTTGCAACTTGTGAATGTATCGACATGGGACTTGACCCATTTACCACTCCTTTGGTAGTTGCAGAGCCAAATAGAAATGGTGCAATGACGCTTGCCGTTACACCTTATATGAAATCTCTCGGTGTAGGCGGTAGAACGAGAATATATGAAATACCTAAAAATATAAAATTTATGACTGCACCACCCAGAATGGAATACTATATTAAAATGAGCAAAAAGGTAGTAAGTATATATCAAGAATATGTAGACATTAAAGATATACATATCTACTCTATAGACGAATGCTTTTTAGATGTTACAGATTATTTAAAATTGTATAAAAAGACTGACTATGAACTCGCTTTAGATATAATGGAAAAAATAAAAGAAAAAACCGGGCTAATAAGTACTTGTGGGATAGGTCCAAATCTTTTAATTGCTAAAGTTGCAATGGACATCGAAGCAAAGCATACAAAAGATAATATTGCCAAGTGGGATTATTCAGATATAGAAAGCAAATTTTGGCCTATTACTCCACTTTCTAAATTTTGGGGAATCGGTAGAAGAATGGAAAAAAGCTTAAATAGCATGGGACTATACAAGATAGGCGACATTGCTAATTATGATGAAGCGAAGCTCAAGAAAAAATTTGGTGTAATTGGTGAAGAATTATATAGACATACATGGGGTTTAGATTACTCTAGAATAAGCGATTTTAATCATAGAGTAAAAGATTCATCTTATGGTCACAGTCAAGTTTTATTCAAAGATTACAATATAGATAACATTCAGCTAATAATAAAGGAAATGATAGAAGTCTTAACGGCAAGATTGAGGTCGCACAATAAGAAAACTACTGTAATCGGTTTTGGACTTGGATATTCTAAAACATATGGTGGGGGTTTTTATCACTCTAGAAAGATTGGAAGTCCTACCAATGATGCTAAGTACATATATGAAATAATATACTCTATGTTGGAAAGATTCTATGAGGATTATCCTATACGAAAAGTAAGTATAAATTTTGGAGGATTGGTAGATAATAATACTGAACAGTTAAATCTATTTGAAAACTACGAAAAAGTATTAGAAAAGGAAAATATAAATACTGCAATAGATAACATTAAGAATAAGTATGGTAAAAACAGTATTCTAAGAGCTTCGAGTCTTTTAAAAGATTCCACTGCAATAGAAAGAAATAAAAAGATCGGAGGTCATAGAGCATGAACAATAGAGATTATGTAAAATGGAAGCCTTTTAATTCTGTAATAAATGTCAAAGAACTAGTTACGAAGGGTGAAAAAATAGAATACCCAGAATTATCGAAGGACGAAATATCCATCTATGAAGAGATGCTAAAAGAATCTCTGTATCTGAAAAAAGATTTGTTAATTACATACATAAAAGATGGTAAAAAACTAAAAATTAGAGACTATGTTATAAAGCTGGATCCGTACAAAAAAAATGTCGTATTGAAAAGTACGACCATTAATTTTAGACAAATAGTGAATATTAAAAGCGCTTAACAAAGCGCTTATTTTTCTCTTGCTAATATATCGTCTGCAGCGATTAATCCAGTTGCTGCAGCAGTAACTATATGCCCAGACTTTCCACTTCCATCTCCGATGAAGTAGATATTTTCATCTTTTAATCTGAATTTATTGTCTGTTTCTACTTCATTAGAGAAAAACTTTATTTCTGGCCCATATAAAAGCGTATCGTCATTATTAATGCCTGGAATTATTTCATCCAATTTTTCTAATCCCTCTAGTATATTTGTAATAATTCTATGTGGCATTACCAATGCTAAGTCTCCTGCGACGCAATCTTTAAGGGTTGGTTCTATGAAACTCTTTTCTATCCTAGACCAAGTACTACGTCTACCCTTCTTTAAATCCTTTAATGATTGTATTATCGGTTTGCCATCACCTAGTACATTGGCAATTTGTGCGATAGACTCACCATACATTCTGGCATTAGTAACAGGCTCTGTGAGATTAACTTTAGAAAGAAAAGCAAAATTTGTATTATTAGATTTTATATCTTTTAAAGCGTGTCCATTTACACAGATATAATTATTATAATTTTCTTTAGCTACGAATCCACCAGGATTTGTACAGAATGTGCGCATTTCATCGCCATACGTCTTAGTCTTTATAAATATGGTTGGATCATAGATTAAATTTGTCAAATCCTCCATTATATCTTTTCTTACTTCTACTCTAACGCCAATTTCAATGCATTGTGATGTAAATGGAATATCGTGCTTACTAGTAAATTCTTCTAGCCATTTGGCACCTGTTCTTCCAGGAGCTACTACTACATATTTAGAAGTAATAGTTTTCTTTTCTTTATTATTGGTATAGTAAACTTTATAACCTTTTGCATCTTTTTCTATATCTTCTACATGAGCTCTTTCTAATAAGTCTACTTTCTTATCTCTTAAATAATCACATATTCCTTCGATATATTTTGGTAGATGATCACTTCCTAAGTGTTTTTGTTTGATCATCAAAAATCTTGCTCCATGGATTGCTACATCTTTTTTAAATTTGATTGCTGCATCCATATCTTTTGGATATACATCCGCATCCATCTTGAATTTGTTAAATATTTTTTCTGTTTCGTCAATTACCTGGTATGCTTCTCCTTCGCTCATGTACTTTAAAAAGTTACTTTTCCCCAACACAGGTATAAAGTTTAATTTACCATCGCTGAATGTACCTGCACCACCATATCCAGAAAGTATATTACATGGCGTACACTTTTTACACGGAACATTAAATTTATTCATGGGACAAACACGATTTTTTACAAAAAAACCACTATCTAGTAATCCAACTTTTAAATTTTTATTTTTTTCGATTAATTCGTATGCACAGAATAGTCCTGCAGGTCCTGCACCAACGATAATAACATCATAGTCCATTTTTACCACCATATTTATTTTATCAGATGTATTTTAATATGACAATAAAAAAAGCCCAAAGGCTTGTTAACTTAATGGTGACCTGTACGGGATTTGAACCCATGAATGTATGCGTGAAAGGCATATGTGTTAACCGCTTCACCAACAAGCCATTAAAAGGAAGGCACGGAGGGTCTTGAACCTAGGACCACACGCTGATAAGTCGACCGCTCTAACCAGCTGAGCTACGAGCCCATATAATGGTGTCCTCTCGGGGATTCGACCCCCGGACCCACTGATTAAGAGTCAGTTGCTCTACCAGCTGAGCTAAGGAGACAAAA
>CAMOYI010000073.1 GCA_946629885.1 uncultured Mycoplasmatota bacterium
AAAGGCAATGCAGGATATTGCAGAGCAGGTTAAAAATAGCGCATATGAAATCATAAATAGAAAGGGCGCAACATACTATGGAATAGCAATGAGTGTGAAACGTATATGCGAAGCCATAGTCAGGGATGAAAAATCCATACTTCCGGTATCAAGTTACCTTGATGGACAGTTTGGAATCTATGGAATTTCACTTAGCATGCCTGCTATTGTTGGAAGAAATGGAGTAGAAGCGCTTGTGCCAATTCAACTTAGTGATGATGAACTAAGCAAACTTAAAGAATCAGCCGAGACACTTAAAAAAGCAATTGGCGAATGTGATTGTTTATAAAGGAAATAATGAGGAGTATAGATTTTGAAGTGTGTTAAGTGTGGACGGGAAATACCTGAGTGCAGAAAAATGTTGTATAATAGGTTACATAGAGATATAATAGATAATATATTATCTATAAATGCATAAATGAGCTGATAATAGATAATATATTATCTACTTTTGTATATAAGAATAATTATTTAGAGGAATTAGATTATGAGAAAATATATTTGGGAAACTCCAGAGGAAATTAACTTGATTGTAGCGGAAAATGTTAGAAATATAAGAAAACGTAGAGGCATATCACAAAAGAAGTTAAGTGAATTATCGGGTGTGAGCTACGGATCGATTAAGCGCTTTGAAATGACTGGTAATATAAGCCTTTTGGCGTTGACTAAAATAGCTGTTGAACTTGATGCCGCCCAAGATATTAAATCATTATTTACTTCAGTTGCTTATCAATCTATTGAGGAGGTAATTAATGAGCAAGACAAATAAAATATTAGGTTTAAAATCTTTGAAAGTTAAGTATAATGGCAGGTATGTTGGGACATTAGCAATGATGAAAAATGGGATGATTGCCTTTTCTTATGATGATAGTTGGCTTGAAGAAGGGTTTGCTATAAGTCCATTTTCTTTACCATTGGAAAAAAGAGTTTTTGTTCCGACAAAAAATTACTTTGGTGGTTTGTTTGGAGTATTTGCTGATAGTCTTCCGGATGCATGGGGAAGATTGCTATTAGATAGATTTCTATTGGAAAAAAATATAGATAGGGATATTACGGTATTAGATAGACTTGCTATGGTCGGACAATCAGGAATGGGAGCATTGGAATATGAGCCTGATTATAAGATATCAGAAACAAGTGATATTCATGATTTGGATTATTTAGCAAAAGAGTGTGGCAAAATATTAAAAACAGAACACTCGAGTGATTTAGATAGTATTTTTAAAATGGCAGGAAGTAGTGGTGGCGCTAGACCTAAAATACTAACAACAATTGATGATAAAAACTGGATTATTAAATTTGCATCTCAATATGACGCAGATGATATAGGACTTCAAGAATATAAATATTCTATGTGTGCAAAAAGATGTGGAATAGAAATGACAGAAACACGATTGTTCAAGTCAAATACTTGTGATGGGTATTTTGGAACGACAAGATTTGATAGAGAAAATAATAGAGATAACATTCATGTAGCTACAGTATCAGCTATACTTGAAGCGGACTTTCAAGCTCCTTGCCTGGATTATAATGATTTATTTAAACTTACTCGAATTCTTACGAGAGAAAACAATAATGAAATAGAAAATATGTTTAGAAGAATGTGTTTTAATGTCTTTGCACATAATCGTGATGACCATGCAAAAAACTTTAGTTTTATGTATGATGAGAAGTTGGATAAATGGAAATTAAGTCCCGCTTATGATTTGACATATAGTAATACTTATTGGGGTGAACATACGACATCTGTTGATGGAAATGGTAAGAATCCAGGTGTCAAAGAATTGATAAGTGTAGGAATGAAAGCAGGACTTAAAAAGGGAAAATGTAAAGATATTATTGAAGAAATTAGTGAAAAAGTACAAGAGGATTTGGGTGAATATATAAAAGACTCTACCCGATAGGTGAACTGAACCCCAAATGTTGGACAGTTTATTAAGCAACTAATGAGGATTGAATCCTGTATTGTACAGGACTCAGTCCTTTTAGTTTGCTCTTAATTCTTTTATTGTTATAATAATCTATATATTCATCTATTTTTTTCATAAGATGTTCTATTGATTTAAATGTATGTTTATAAAACATTTCTGTTTTTAACAATCCAAAAAAGTTTTCCATAACTGAATTATCTAGACAATTACCTTTTCTAGACATGCTTTGAATAATACCTTTTTCTTTTAATAGGTATTGATATTGTTTCATTTGATATTGCCATCCTTGATCTGAATGAAGTATTAAATTTGTGTTATCTGGTATTTTACTAAACGCCTTATTGAGCATATCTATTACTTGAGCAAATGTTGGCCTTATTGATAGATTATAGCTTATTATCTCACCGTTATATAAATCTAAAATAGGGGATAGATATACTTTATCTTCTCCAACTCTAAATTCAGTAACATCTGTTACCCACTTTTCGTTTGGTTTATTAGCATTGAAATTTCTATTTAGTATATTAGGACAAACTTTACCGACTTCACCTTTATAAGAGCGATACTTTCTCTTCCTAATTTCACACTTAATACCTAATTGATTCATAATCTTTAAAACAGTTTTGTGGTTAATTATATATCCTCTATTTTTCATCTCTAGTGTTATTCGTCTATAACCATATCTGCCTTTGTTTTCGTGATATATTTGTTTTATAACAGCTTTGATTTCTTTATATTTATCAGGTTTATTCATTCTTTTAAGATAATAGTAGAAAGAACTTCTTGCCATACCACTAAACTCTAGTAAATCAGCCAGTTTATATTTGTGCCTTAATTCATTTATTATTCTGGCTTTTTCCCATTCTCTCGGTCTATTCGTTCTTGAACTAAGGCTTGCAATTTTTTTAAGTATTCATTTTCCATTCTAAGTCTTTGAACTTCTGCAATAAGATCTTCTTCAGTTTGTTTAGAGATTTTTTTCTTTGAATCTTTTTTCTTCATAAGATTTTTTGGCGGTCGTCCACTATGTTTGGACTTAAGAAGACCACCCGGTCCCTCCTCATAGTATATACGCTCCCATTTATTTACCGTAGATGTACCTTTGATACAGAATTTAGTCGCTGTATTACGACAAGATAAATGGTTCGCATGCATATATTCTACAACCATTACTTTAAAATTTCCATCATACGATGCTCCTGAATTAATAATACCTTTAATGCCATGTTTATCATATAACTGAATCCATCGACTCAAATTTTCGTGTTTTACTCCTAGTATTTTCGCACTTTGACCTATAGACATACTATCATTTTTGACACGAAGAATAGCTTCTAATTTTTCTTCTATAGAATATTTTGACATAATAAAATGCACCTCCAAATGTTAAAATTTCTGTCTAACATTTGGGGTGCACTTCATAGGGCGGAGTCTTTTATTTTATAAATCACATTCTATTGTAATCATGGTTTTCTTAAATTCGATTCTCTTGTAAAAACGTAATCCATCAGTATTCTGAGGAAATACCTGAGTGCGGAAAAAGTCTGCGTTATTGTTTCTACCATACTCCTTAACGGCATCCAT
>CAMOYI010000074.1 GCA_946629885.1 uncultured Mycoplasmatota bacterium
ACCGATGATAAAAATAATTGATAAAGCAATTAAAAATATAGAGGCTAGATTATTTATTAAAAGACTAAAAAAGAGTGGACTAAATGACAAGGCCGTTGAAATACTAGCCGATGCTATTAGAAAAACAATAACGGGAGCAAGTAAGGAAAATGAAACAATTAACGATAGATGAAATAAAAGTTGAGACCAATATTCCTACAAAGAAGTATAGGCGATGCAAATATTGCCAGTATTGGAACATGATCAGCTTGAACGAACAACCGCACGAAGGATATGGGATAGTTGGTGTATGCGATTTCCTTACTGGAAGGAATAAAGGAAAAATTCACGAGTCAGATGCTTTAAGTCGTTGTCCTTATTTTAAGGAATGGGAAGAAGAACCACAATGGCGCAAGTCACTATTTGCTGAAAAAGACGAGAGCGGATTCGGAAAGTTAGCGCAGTACCAGGAACGAATAGCTAGTGACTGGATGGATGAGGAGGTGTAAATAATGTATAAAGTTGTTGAATCGAGAAAATATGAATGTGATGTGTGCGGGAAATTAATTCAGTCAAAATCAAAAAAAATAGAGAAAGACGAAGATAGATTTGATGTTAGCGATAAAGACTTTGACATAAATATTTTTCATTTAGAAACTGAAATAGGCGTAAGACAAGATGATGAATGTTTACTTGAGAATATCGACTTATGTCCACTGTGTGCATATAAATTATTAGATAGTCTAGGCAATATTGGAGAAGGGGAAAAGCTGAAAAAATATAAAGAAAGAGCATACAATAGCACAATATATATAGACGGAGCATGGACAAAAGTAAAAGAAGTAATATCTAAAAAAGGTGAGGTTTAAAATGAAAGTTGATGTGGAATTAAAATGTGGCAGAAAGCTAGTGTTTGAAGATATTGACACTTACATGGTGGATCAAGGAATATTAAGACTTCAGCAAGGAACTAATAACACAATATTATTCAACTGGGACGAAGTAATATATGTTTCTATGCCAGAAGAATTAAATGTGAGCGAGTATAAATCAACACTGGGAGGTAAAGAATGAATAGTGGAGTAGTTGATAGTAGAGAGATATTAGAGTTTATAAGAAATATTGTGGAAGATAGTAGTATTGATGATGAGTCGCTAGAGATATGCAATAGAACGATAGACTTTGCACTAAAAAGAATTGATGAATACGGATTATTAAAGACTCAATTAGAAATAGCAGAACAGACAATAAAATTAAACGAGTGGATTGATGTTAGAAAGCAACTTCCTAAATTTGACGAAGAAGTATTAGTTGAGATGAAAGACGGAAGTCATTGCGTAGCAAAATATCACACAGAAATGTTTAACAACAAAATAATTTTATATTGGATTTATAACGATTTTACCAAATATTATTGTGATGATGAAAAAAAAGAAAAGAATGAAGTAGTTGCGTGGAAAAAGGTTGAGCCTTACGAGAGAAAGGAGTAACAGAATGGCAGATAAAAAGTTATACGATGTTAGATTTATACAATTCTGGGAATATACAGAAATAGAAGCTGAAGATGAACACGAAGCAGTAGAAATTGCAGAAAAAGAGTTTAAGACTGATATGTATAGACCTATAGCTCATCCAGAATATGATGAGGTTGAAATCGCAGAGGCCGGTGAGGAATATGAAGAATATTATTAAAAATATGTCCTATTGTGAAATGGAGGTAGAAGATGAGTAGAGTATATCAATGTGATGTATGTGGAAATGTACGAGACAGAGGGACTATAAGCAAGTTTTATAAAAAAGGAATATCACTTAGTTCTCGCACTTACGAGGAGAAAATAAAAAGAAGTTTTCATATTTGCGATAAATGCGTAGATAAAATTGTAAGAATTATAAGAACGGAGCAAGATGAATGGATAGCCGTTGAAGATAGACTTCCAGAAGAAGGAAAATTAGTTTTAGTAACAATCAATAGCAACGCTTCAATTAAGCGAGTTACCATTGGCTATGTAACAATGGCAAGGGATGATAATGATGTTTTGTATGGCGAATGGTTTGATGAACTCTTTTGTGAGATAGATGGTGTAGTAGCTTGGAAACCTTTACCAGAGCCTTATAGTGAAAGTAAGGCATTTATAAAAAACGTTGCTGAACCTTTTTCAAAAGGAATACAAGATGGATTAAAAGGGAGCGGTAAAAATGTCGAATAATAAGAAAAAAATAATTAATCGTAAAGAAATAAGAAAATGGTTTGATATGGAATTAGAGATAATTGATATTAGTCAAGTTCCAAAGAAACAATCATTATTTGGTAATAGTTATTTTATTTTAACCAAAGAAGATGTAAAAGCATTAAAAAGAGGGCGAGTTTTATATGACTTAGACGAATACGGAACCTTTATAATGTTAGATCCGGAATATCGCAAAGAATTAAGGGATAAAGAATTATTAAAAGAAATGGCTGAAAGAGGCAGAGAAAACGATGAGAAATTTCACGATGATGTAGTAAGCGCTCTTGATGCGATGCCAGCTTACACAAAGAAGGCAATATTAGACAGAACTCAAGAGCTAATAAAGGATGCTATTGTTTCAGCGGCTGACAAAGATAAAGACGAGGTAACTAATGGATCAAAAGATTAAATGGCGACTAATATATTACGGAGGAATATTGGTTTGTTTAATATTATTAGCAATATTTAGTTAGGAGGAAAAACAAATGAGAGTGTGTGATAGATGTCGTTCATTTCTAGAGGACGAAAGTAAAAATAAGATTTTAATAATTAGAAAAAATATATTAAACAAAGATAGGCCCAAAATAATCCAGCAAAGAATAAAACCTAAAGATAATAGCTGTTTCGTAAATAGGGATTTACCAGTATTATCTGAAAGCGAATACGAGTTGTGCGATGAATGCGCTAAAGAGATACATGTCCTTATTAATAATTTTATATACGAAGAGGAGGGCAATAATGACAATTCACCAACCAATGTATGATTTAGATCAGCAAGTGCTAAATGAATTATATACAACCTGGATAGTAGTTGGAATATTTATTGTTGCATGCGCAGTGACGTTATTTGTGATTAGTAAGAAAGCGAGGAAGAAAGATGGCAAAAGAGCAAATTAATTTTAAGGTTATAAAATCTTTTAATAAAGACCAGATGGCTAGATTCTTATTTAGAGTTGAGACTGGAAGCGTTATTCCTAAATACTATAACTGTAATGAGATAAGCTGCGCTGACTGTAAAGAAAATCTTAAGTGCTATAAGAACTGGTTAAACAGTATTGATGGTGATAATGTATTGATGTTTAGAAATAAAAGGCAAAAGTTCAAGATATATACTAGAGCCTGGATAGACAAGTATATTAAGCGAAAAGAATGCGAACCAGTAAAGGCTATAACTTGTGGCAAATATATATATGAGTGGGACCATTTAAGATATAGATTCAAGAGGTATAAGCACGATGAAAACAATAATAAATAAAATAATATTTAGAATAAGGGCTAAAAAGAGATTTAGATATTATAAATATCTTGCTGAAGAAGTGAAAAGAGATAACGAGGTTCTTTCCTTAGCTGCGCAATGGGTTATATTGAATATGATTCAGAAGCGATTGTTTGAATTAGAGCGCTCAGATATTTCTCTAAAACTACAAGGACAGATTTTAATATATCTCAAGAAAGTTTTAGACATTATGGAAGATATAGCAAAAGAACTAGATAAGCAAAAAGAAAAAGATAAAGAGGAAGTACAAGATGAAGAACGCGGAAATAAT
>CAMOYI010000075.1 GCA_946629885.1 uncultured Mycoplasmatota bacterium
CCTTATGTCATACTTGGCATTGTATTTTAGTACCTAGACAATTTGAGTTATCGTAAAACTAAAAATAACATACAATTCACCGGGCGGGTATTTTAGTACCTAGACAATTTGAGTTATCGTAAAACGGTATGTTTCAGCCGGTACATCATAAGAACATTTTAGTACCTAGACAATTTGAGTTATCGTAAAACGTATGATAGAGATTAAAAATTTAGGTGTTGATTTTAGTACCTAGACAATTTGAGTTATCGTAAAACACGAGCTTAAGGCTGGTATTGACGGACTTCATTTTAGTACCTAGACAATTTGAGTTATCGTAAAACTAATGATTTAATATAACTAAAACCAGTTTGATTTTAGTACCTAGACAATTTGAGTTATCGTAAAACTATAAAAGATTCCAAACAATGTACTTAAAGATTTTAGTACCTAGACAATTTGAGTTATCGTAAAACACATTACAATCAGATAAGATTATTAAGAGAATTTTAGTACCTAGACAATTTGAGTTATCGTAAAACAGGTTTTGCTAAGCAAAATTACACAATGCTATTTTAGTACCTAGACAATTTGAGTTATCGTAAAACCATTTAGTTTTTCATAACTAGCTGGAGCTTATTTTAGTACCTAGACAATTTGAGTTATCGTAAAACTATTCAGAAGGTGCGAACTAGCTTGGTTAAACATAAGCGACTAGTGCATCTGATAGAAATGGACAAGGGAGAATCGATTCTTCCTTGTCTATTTTTATTTTGGGAGATATGCGACGACGTTTTCTACTAAAAAGGCTGCAAGTCTTTGAGGGACGGTTGTGCCTAAATGCCACATAAATATTCTGTATTTTTCATTAGAGATCTTGAATTGTGTGATTTTTTATGATCTAATATTTATAGAGGATTTCACGGAGGTAATTATGAAAGAATTAATTAGAGATGAAATAAATAAGTCGAAAAATGATGTGAAACAATTATTTGATGTAGATATTACAGAAGACAAAGCATTTAGTTATACTATCATAAAGTACTATTATATGTTAAAAGATATGGACAACTACAATGATATTAAAGATATGATAACAGATGGTGCAAATGATGGTGGAATTGATTTTGTTGTATATGATGAAGAAACTCCAAAAGTAATAGTAGGTCAATCTAAAATGACCAAAGATTTAGATACGAATACGGTCATTTCAGAATTAGATAAAATGAGTGATACTGTTAAGTGTTTTTTGGATGGGAATACAGGTGCATTTAATAAACAAGTTAAAAACCAACTTCAAAACGCATTAGATAGATTACCGGATGAAGATTCAGGAAATGTAGAATATGTTGTCTTTACAACATCTAGTGTTAATGAGGATTCGATTTATAAAAGAATTGATAAGGGAGAACATTCATATTCCAAAGAAATGGTTACGATATATCCTGAAGAGGAGATTGAATCTCAGATTCAAAATATATGGGAGAGTATAAACAAAGTTGAAGAAGACAAAGTTAGTTTAGATAGACCAAAGAATTATTTGGAGTATGAGAATGATGAGTTAGAAGGAATAATGGTTAATGTTTCCTCTAAATCAATCATTCAACTATATAATAAGTATATGGACAGAGGGCTGTTTGATCTCAATATTAGAAAATACATAAAAAGCAAACTAGTTGATAGTGGCATCAATAAAACACTTAATGAAGAAAGGGAAAATTTTTGGTTTCTCAATAATGGATTAATAATTGCATGTGATGAGTTTGTTATTGATGGAAACAATGTAAAATTATATGGTTTTTCTATTGTCAATGGAGGACAAACTACTACATTAATTGGCAAATATGATGGAAGTAATACACAGGAATTTTTTGTTCCGTGTAAAATAGTTTCTAAAAAGAGCGATGATGATAGTATGGAATTCTTTTCAAAAATTGCCGAAGCTACTAATTCACAAAAACCTATTTATGCAAGGGATTTGAAATCAAATTCTCCTGAGATGCGCACATTACAAAAATGGCTAAGCGATGAAGATGTATTTTTGGAAATTAAAAGAGGAGATACCAAAGGTAAAAAAAATAAAAAGTATAAAATTAGAAATGATGAATTAGGACAAATTATATTATCATTTGTTAATCAACAACCAGGTACTTCAAGGTCTGGAAAAAAGAATATATTTGAGAATAATAATATTTATACACAAATTTATAAACAAAATTATGAAAAAGATCCTAGTAAAAAGCAGTTTATTTTAGATTTAATTGATCTAAATGATAGATATCAGATTATTGAAGACGGGCTAAAAAAAGGTTCAGACCTCACGCTAGAAGAAAAAGAGATTTTAAAAAACGGAAAACAAATAATGTTTTCAGTTATGGGAGTATTATATCGTCTTTCTAATGAAGATATAGACGAAAAAGAATTGCTACAAGACACTAACTTGTTGAAAACAACAAATTTCACTTATGGTGGTTTTATTAGTAACTATAAAGAGGATGATCTAGAGGAATTGTTAAGAAATATTATATGTAATTCTATTACAATTGTGACTGAACAGTATATTACTGCTATGAACAAAGGAGAATGTACAAGTGTAAGTAATTACTTTAAGACTGATAAACGTTACTTGACTGATATTATGGTAGGCTTCATTAAGGCATATTGTAGACAATCAGTAGGAAAAGACCTAAAAAAAGATAGTAAAATTTTTATGAGATAATTAATAATAGAATTAAAAACTACTGTAAAAAGCAAGCGAAAGCTTGCTTTTTCACACCCCTTATTAATTCCTTTATGATATACTATAAAAAGTAGAGTGAACGGACTATATGAATAAAACAAAAGAATATTATGAAAATAACACAGAAGAATTCTTTGACTCCACAGTATCAGCAGATGTGGGGTATCTTTATTATGATTTTTTAAAAAGTATCCCACAAGGTGGGAAAATCTTAGATTTAGGCTGCGGATCAGGGCGTGATGCAAAAGCATTTATAGAAAAGGGTTATTTCGTAACTGCTATAGATGTTTCACCATCTCTTTGTAAAATGGCAAAAGAAAAATTAGGAATAGAAGTAGAATGCTTAGATTTCAACGAAGTGAACTACAAAGAAAAATTTGATGGTGTTTGGGCATGTGCATCCTTACTACATTGCTCAAGAGAAAACCTTCCAAGTATTATTAATAAAATTAAAAATGCTTTAGTTCCAAATGGAGTAGTATATATGTCATTTAAGTATGGAGACTTCGAAGGAGAAAAATTAGGAAGATTCTTCTTAGATTTAAACGAAGATAGGTTTGAAGAAATATTTCAAAAAACAAAAGGTTTTAAAAAAATAAAAATATGGCAAAGTGAAGATACAAGAAGAGAAAAAGATGTTATTTGGCTGAATATATTACTAAGAAAAATAGAGGAGTAGACATGGCAAAGTATAATTCTAATATTTTATCACTGGAAATAGATGAAAAACTATATATTAATACTCTAGATTTAGAAGGCTTTTCTGGAATGGTTAGTAGCCCATCTTCTTGTTACAAATTTTATTGGCTTGAAGCTTTGGTAAAACTGATATCGGAAGATATAAGTGAAACCACTTTCAATGATATTATAGATGAAATGATTGCTAATGCTTGGTATACAGTAGTTGAGTTTCATATTCACTTGAGTGGAATGGTTACTGGCGAGTTTAGAGATGCTTTAGAGAATTCGGTTATATCTCTGAATGAAGCAAGTGATTTAAAGAGTAATGCATCAAAAGTTGAAATTAAAAACGCAATAAAAGAAAATGAGTCGGCTATAAGAAAGTATAAGAATCAACTAACACAAATGGTTCCATATAGAGCATTATCTGTGTTCTTTAAAGGAGAAGATGAAAAAGCTATATGGAACAACAAAGAATACTTGATTGATTATATTGAGAGAGTAAACAAACATAGAGTTTTGCCATATACATTAGGCACAGAAAATGGTTTAAATAGAAAAGTATATATCAATCCTATTTGGAAAAAGGTTATTCAAGATAATACAGTTCAGATACTAGGTTGGATTCAATATGAAAAAATAAAATGGTTACAGAGTAATAATCCTGAAGTACCAGGAATAGTATATAAGCTACAATCTCTTGATGATAGTGTGAGAAAACTAAATAAAGTTAGGAATTTATGGGAAGCGATTTTCGAAGTAAGAAATGTGAAAGATGTATTTACGAATAAATCTCTTAATGGTAAAGAATATGATATAGATCATTTTGTTCCATGGTCGTTTGTTATGAATGATGAATTGTGGAACTTAATTCCAATGGATTCTAGTTTGAACTCTTCAAAAAGCAACTTACTACCTAACTGGGAAAAGTTTTTTATACCATTTGCTAGAAATCAATTTCTATTGTACGAAGAGATTAATAAGAAAGAGCAGATACGTAAATTATTTGAGAAGTGTTATAAGGATAACATTCACTCGATTTGGGCTACGCAAGAATTGTATATTAAAGGAAATGGAAGACAGAAGTTTTACAATATACTAGAGAAAAATATGAAACCTGTTTATGATTCTGCTAAGAGACAAGGTTATCAGATGTGGGAGAGATAGATAATGATAGTATACGAAGGATTAAAAACAGATTTTATGCAAGCTGTGGATGCAGATTCCATAGCTATTGAAATAGAGCGCAATATAATAGAGAAAATGGGTCGCCATGTATCAATGAACGAATTCCGCTCTTGGGAGAATTCTCTCCAATATATGTACAAAGTCTTAAACGATGATGACATCCCAGATAACTCAGGCATAGCCATTGAATATAACATCCCCCAAACAGCAAAAAGAATAGACTTTATAATATCAGGCTACAATGAACGCCAAGCATCATCCGCTGTAGTAGTGGAATTAAAACAATGGGAAAAAATAGATCCAGTAGATGGCGTAGATGCTTTAGTAGAAACATACACAGGTGGAGCGGTAAGAAGAGTAGTTCATCCTTCATATCAAGTGTGGTCATATGCCCAACTAATAAAAGACTATAACACAGAAGTCCAAGACCATAACATAGAACTACATCCTTGTGTTTGTATGCATAACTATCTAAGAAAAGAAAATGATCCAATAGATGCAGTTCAATATAAAGATTACTTTGACGAAGCCCCTGTTTATACAAAAGGTCAAGTAGACCACTTAAGAGATTTTATACATAAATCAATAAAAACAGGTGATAACAAAGATACACTTTATAAAATAGACAACGGCAAAATTAGACCATCAAAGAGTTTGCAGGATTCTATCAGCAGTATGCTCAAGGGAAATAAAGAGTTCATAATGATAGATGAACAAAAAGTAGTCTATGAAGAAATAGTAAGATTGTCTGAACTATGCCAAAGCGATAACAAGAAGAGAACAGTTATAGTAAAAGGTGGACCAGGTACTGGTAAATCAGTAGTAGCAATAAATCTACTAGCTGAACTAACAAAAAGAGATCAGATGGTTCAGTATGTATCAAAGAATGCGGCGCCTCGTGAAGTTTACAAAAGAAAACTTAAAGGTGATAAGTTTAAAGTGTCAAGCATAGATAATATGTTTAAAGGCTCTGGTTCATATGTAGAGTTGGAAAATAATGTTATTCAAACATTAATAGCAGATGAAG
>CAMOYI010000076.1 GCA_946629885.1 uncultured Mycoplasmatota bacterium
ATGTATGGTATTGCGCTAGCAGCAGTTGGTATGCTTTCAACTACTGGTATGACTATAGCAGTAGATGCTTATGGACCTATTGCAGATAATGCCGGCGGTATAGCAGAGATGGCAGAACTAGATGAGAGCGTAAGAAATATAACAGACAGGTTGGATGCAGTTGGAAATACTACAGCAGCCATCGGCAAAGGATTTGCTATAGGTTCTGCAGCATTAACAGCGCTTTCACTATTTGTTTCTTATTCTGAAGTTTCAAAACTTAGTGTTATAAGCATCTTAAAACCAACAGTAGTGGCAGGAGTGTTCTTAGGAGGTATGCTACCATTCCTATTCTCAGCACTTACTATGGACTCAGTTGGTAAAGCTGCTAACCAAATGATAGATGAAGTTAGAAGACAATTTAGAAATGAACCGGGCATCTTAAAAGGTGAAGTAAAACCTAACTATAAGAAATGTGTAGAGATTTCGACTAACGCAGCACTTAAAGAAATGGTGCTTCCTGGAATACTAGCAATAGTGGTTCCACTAGCAACTGGATTTCTATTAGGACCTGCAGCATTAGGAGGAATGCTCTGTGGCGCACTAGTATGTGGTGTTATGCTTGCAATCTTTATGGCTAACTCAGGTGGTGCTTGGGACAACGCTAAGAAGTATATAGAAGAAGGACACGATGGTGGTAAGGGATCAGAATCTCACAAGGCATCTGTAGTAGGAGATACTGTGGGTGATCCGTTTAAAGATACATCAGGACCTTCTATAAACATTTTGATTAAGTTAATGACAATTGTTTCATTAGTATTTGCACCATTGATTATCAAGGTGTGCGCTAACGGAGATGCTGTACAAGGATTCTTAGTACAGTGGTTTAATAAGATTTTCTAGGAGAGTTAATGGATTCAGTACAAAAAAAGAATGTTAATTACTGCTTAAATTTTCTTAAAGGTTTGGCATGCTTTTTTGTTATATATATGCACACTAGTTTTGATAGCAAAATATCCTCTGTCATTGTATGCGCCGGAAGATTTGCGGTTCCGTTGTTTTTTATAATTTCAGGATACTATTGTGTGAGAGAAACATCTGATCAGAAAAAGAGTATTACCAGAAAATTAATAAAAACCTTAAAGGTGTGCATAATATATGAAATAGTATATTTTGTTTTTGGTGCACTGATTACACCCCTCTTAAATGGAGAGAACATAAATATTATTTCATATTGTAAAAAGATTTTTACCTTCCAAAAAATTATCAATTTAATTTTGTTTAACCAATCACTTAACAGTGGCATTTTATGGTTCGTATACGCATTGCTATATTGCTATATTTTAATGCTATTTGTATATAAAAATAAAAAGCATACAGCATTGTATATAATCGGACTAACACTGTTGTTGGCCCACATTCTTGGAAGAGGAACAATACTCTACTTTAATATTATTCCCGAAAAGACCAACATAATATGGTTTAGAGATTTCATTTTTATGGGAGCCCCATTTTTTATTATGGGATTATTTATTAAAGAGTATGAAACAAAAATTAGGCAAGTGTTTTCAAATAATATCTTAATAATATGCTTGGCTGTAGTGGGATTACTATTTAGTTTTGTGGAAAGGTACTTCGTTCCGCTGGAGGTATTTTTTGGTTCAACTATTGTAGTTTTCATGTTGTTTGTTTTTTCATTAAATAATAAAGAAAAGAAGGTATTTAAACCAGTATGCATAGTTGGGAAAAAATATTATATGAATGAATACTTATGGCACATTATTGTAAATGCACTCTTGGTCTTCCTTTTAGCAACACTAAAAATCAATTTCGCTGTTATTAATATTTTCAAACCATTAATAATATATTTATTAATAGTAATTTTAACATTAGTTTTTAGAAAGGTTAGAAGTTTTTTACCATCAAAAAAATGAAAAAGGTTTCTAAAATGAACAATGAACTAACCATTGAAAATAATCAAAAATGCACTGGATGTGAAGCTTGTAAGAGCGTTTGCCCAATGGGCGCTATTGATATGAAGATTAGTGACAATCATTTTTCATATCCTGTAATAGATAAAGAAAAATGTAATGAATGTGGTTTATGTAATGATATTTGCCCAACGATATTAAAACCTAAAAGCTCTACACATAATATTGGAGTTTATGAAGGATATTTCGCTGATGCTAATAAAAGAGTAACTAGCGCATCGGGTGGTCTTGCTACTGCGCTTGGTGAAAAAATAATAGACTCAAACGGTGTAGTCTTTGGAGTATCATATAGTGATGACTTCAAAAAAGCAGAGCACATCGAAATTAAAGATAAAAAAGAGCTAGAAAGATTAAAGGGATCAAAATATTTTGAATCCGATAAAAATAACTGTTTTCAAAATGTAAAAAAGCATTTAAACAACGGGACGACAGTTTTATATATTGGACTCCCTTGTGACATAGCAGGGTTAAAAGCATATTTAAGAAAAGAATATGATAACTTGTGTTGTTGTGAGTTAATCTGTCATGGAGTAACTTCACAAGATGTGCATAAAAAATACATTGAATATATGGAAGGCAAATTCAATGAAAAGGTGCTATTGTTTAATACTCGCTACCAACGCATCGAGGATGACAGTCAAAGCTTAAGAGTTCTTTTTAAAAATGGGAAAGAGTTCAAAAGACCAATGCATCATTCGCTTTACGGAGAGTTCTTTTATCATTTTGATAGACCTTCTTGTTATAATTGCACATTCAAAGGAGACTATAGACAGGCTGATCTATCAATTGGTGATAGTTGGTGTGAAGAAGAAAATAGTTTGTATGGGAAATCCATCGCTTATGTTCATAATTTAAAAGGTGAAAAACTTATGCAAAGTGTAGATGGATTTAAAATTAGAGAATTGAATTTTTCGACAGTGAAGAATGACAATCCTTCCATAAATAATAGTTTGCCGATAACTAAAATCAGTCTTAAAATGAAAAAATATTATGATGGTAAACACCTAAAATGGACGGTTTTTAGAAGTAAAAATCTAACAGGCAAGATAAAGTTTTGCTTAAGAAATATTTTTTATTTAATCAAATAGAGTGATTAACCATTAGTATATTAATTGTATAGTAAATCAAATGTTTAAAGAATCTAAAAAAACAAGGGAAAATAATAGAGCTGCTGCGCTTGCCGCTATTGTACCTGTCGCTATCGTAGGGAAAATAGTTGCATTATTTATCTTGCCTTCAAAGTATTTTTTTGACAACGAGCGAATGATTAGTATGCTTACTGGGTCCGACACTATGGGAAGTTGGGGTGGATACCAAAGTACGGTAGATATTTTTGCAAAAATTAACTATTTCAATTTTACAACCATGACGGAATGGAGCCTTGCTTTAGGAGCAGTGGGAACGATCATTTTGCTTATTATGGTGTCTAAAGTAAAAGAGATGTCAATAGCAGAGGTTTTTTATACATTAATGGCAGCAGGCTTGTTAAACATATATGTATTTAACATAGGAAAAGAACCGGTTCAAATGACATATTTTCTATGCGCCTTAATAGTTATAATGCTACCTTTTGACAATAATACTCTCAAAATAATTGGTTGCGCACTTGTCTTTTATTGGGAATCCAACACCTTCAGGAGTTACTATATATTAATGGCGGTAATGTGCATTGGCTTCTGGGTAGTTTTTAGCATATTTAGAAGAATAGTGAAAAATATGACATCCTTCAAAATAGTGCTTGCAATTGTTATGTGTGCGGTAGCTATGTTATCTCTAATATTTGCGTCACAATTTGTAGACAAAAAATCATATAACGAAGTAATGGATGCTAAATTCACACATACAAATGAAGGGGCAACAACGGATATTTCCAATTGGATTGGAGATGAAAACGACTCTGGAAACTATGTTAACTATTCAGTTAATTATGTCATTAATGGTATTAGAATGATGCTCCCTATTGAACTATTAGTAAAATCACCAGGATATTTTCCATTTGTTATATATCAAGTGTTTCTTTTGGTATATTGGATTAGGGCAATAAAAAATATTAAAACAATAAACAATCATGGCTTTCTTGCTTTGATTTGTTTTACATCATATATTTTTGGAAGTTTCACTTTTGAACCAGATTTTGGATCGTGGGTTAGACACGAGGCAGCATCTTTCCCAGTCTTCTATGTGCTTGCTTTCGAGGATTTGTGTAAAAAAGAAGAAGAGGAGTTAGAAGAACCAACGGAGGTTGTATATGAAACAAAGAATATACAATACATTGATTAGAAAATTAAAAATCAAATGGATTGCCAAACTAGCAACGGTTATTATGTATATGGTAATCATGCTAGGATACTGTTTCGTATGTCCTATAAAAAAGATTAAGAAAAACACTAGTAATGTAGAAGAACAAAAAGAAAAAGCTAGAGAAGAAGTTGATAGAATTAACCCAAAGTCTAATATGGCATGTGAGATTGTGAATCAAACTATTGATGAAAAAATAGATTTATCAATAATAATGCCTGCATACAATGTAGAAAAATATGTAGCTCAATGCATAGAGTCAGTTTTAAAACAAGATACAAGCTATAGCTATGAATTAATAATCGTTAATGATGGTTCAACTGATAAAACTGATCAAATAATAAGAAAATACAATGACGATAGAATTAAGTATATTGTTCAAGATAATCAAGGATTAGCTGGAGCTAGAAATACTGGAATAAATCAATCTAAAGGTAAATATATAACCTTTGTAGATTCAGACGATATAGTATTAGATGATGCAATAGAGGAGATGGTTTCTCAAATAGTTGAGAATGATGCAGATGTAGTTGTTGGTAGCCATTATATGTTTGTGGATGGAACTGACAAAAAAGAACAATGTATACTCAACCCAGAAATAATTGAAAATAATGCAAAAAGAGCAATAGATAAACCTGGATATGCTTGGGGCAAAGTATTTAAAAGAGAGTTGTTTGATCAAATAAGATTTCCTTATGGAGCATGGTATGAGGATGCTCTCATATGCTCAATTATATACCGCCTGGCGAAGAAGATGGTTGTGTTAGATAAAATGGTTTATGGATATAGAATTAATCCAAAGGGAATATCTAAAACGGCTAGAAAATCTCCTAAGTGTATTGATCATTATTGGGTAATGGAAGATGTTTTGAGACAAGCTGATAATGTTGGCTTATCACATGACAATGTTTTTTATAATAACGCTATGGAGCAAATGTCGACATTCCTATATAGAAGGATATCTTTACTTCCAGAAGATACTATTAAAAATGTTTTTATTCTTGCATGTGATTACATAAAGAAGGTAAAACCTGAAAACAGTAGTGTGGATGGTGGGAAAATTAAAAAAGATTTAGAGATAGCATTTGAAACAGGCAATTATAAATTATGGAAATTGGCTAGCTTTATAGCCTAGAAGAGATATGGATAAGATGAATATATGCTTTTTTTCTGGTGATATCACACGAGGTGGTGGAACAGAAAGAGTAGCGATTAAGATTGCTAATGAACTGAATAAAGATGAAAACTATGAAATTAGTTTTGTTAGTATAGTTGAAAGAAACGACAAAACTTTTTTCACATTAGATGAGGGGATTCTAAGATGGACCTTATATGACAGACCAGTTAGTGGAACTACTCATTTTTTTGGCTATGTTCGTAGATTAAGAAAGATTTTAAAAGAAAAAAGTATTGATGTTTTAGTTGATATAGATGGAATAATTGATGTTTATTCAGTGTTAGCAAAACAACATACAAATACGAAAGTGGTTTCATGGGAACATTTCAATATGTATCATCACCCAAGTCAAAAACTTCGCAGTAGAGTAAGAAACTTTTCAGTAAAACGAGTAGATGCGATTGTTACATTAACAGAACAGGATAAAGGATATTATGAAGAGGATTTTAATCCTAAGTGTCCAGTGGTAGCAATATGCAATCCCGTTTCTTATACAGGAATAGATAATACGTATAATGAAGACTCTAAAAAAATCATTAGTATTGGAAGGCTTACACATCAAAAGGGATTTGATAGGTTAGTTGATATAGCGGATGATGTTTTAAAGAAACATAGAAACTGGGAATGGTTTGTGTACGGGGAAGGAGAGAATAAAGAAACTCTCATCCGAAACATACAAGAAAAAGGAATAAATAATCTGCATATAATGGGAAATGTGGATGATATAGATTATAGGTATAAAGAATCAGCAATGTTTGTAATGACATCTAGATATGAAGGTTTGCCCATGACACTTTTAGAAGCCAAGTACTACAAATTACCAATAGTAAGTTATGACATAAAAACAGGACCTAGAGAATGTATTATAGATGGAGTGAATGGATACTTAGTGGAAGATGGAAATAAAGAAGAGATAGTAGATAGAATAAACGAGTTAATAGAAAATAAAGAAATAAGAAAAGAGTTTTCAAATCATACATTAGATGAAACTGATAAGTTTGATCTTTCACACATTATCAGTCAATGGAAAGAATTGTTTGAAGAATTAGGGAGAGCTTAATGAAGAAAGTTGGACTAGTTTGTAATTATTATATGCTAAATTATGGTAGCCTTTTGCAGTGTTATGCCACAGTAAAGGCTATTAAAGATATGGGATATGATATTGAAGCTATTCAGTTTGAAAACATTCCTACTAAAAAAGCGAAAAAACAATTAATACTAAGACTTAAAATAAAGCAGTTGTTTAAGCCATCTGCCATTTTAAAGAAATTAGAGAGAATTAAAAATACAAATTATAATTCAGAGTACGATAAACTAAGAAAGAAAAGAAAAGAAAGATTTGATATTTTTGTAAAAGATAATATTCCATTATCTCAAAAATATAATAGTTTGGAGGAAGTAGCAGAGCATTGTAAAGATTATGATGTGATAGCGCTAGGAAGTGATCAGCTTCTTTGTCCAAAAGATATTATTATGGGATATCATTCTTTGGAATTTGCTCCAGATGATATAAAAAAGATTTCGTATGCGGCTAGTTTTGGATTATCAAAACTACCCATGCTAGTTAAGAAAAAAGCGGCTAGAGATTTAAAAAGATTTGATTGTTTTGCAGCCAGAGAAATAGCCGGTGAAAAAATATATAAAGAGTTAACCGGCAAGAGTGCTCCGGTAGTAGTAGATCCAACACTTCTTCTTAGCAGAGACAAATGGCTAGAAGTGGCTGGAGAAAAACCATTAGTAGATGGTGAATATATCTTTTGTTATTTCATAGGTGATAATGAAAAGCATCGAGAAATGGCAAACATCATTAAAGAAAAAACGGGGCTTAAAATAGCTACAATTAGACATATAGATGATTACATTAGTGCTGATGAAGGATTTGGAGACGTTTGTATAAATGATGCCGGACCAGTAGAGTTTACAAACATGATTTTGAATGCAAAATATGTTCTATCGGATTCGTTCCATTCAACTATTTTTTCAATTATGTATCATAAGAAGTTTTTGGTATTTAATAGATTTGCTGAAGGCAGCTCTGGATCAACTAATTCTAGAATAGATTCACTTTTGGAAATGCTTTCACTTCAAGATAGAAGAACTGACGATAAAGAAAAAGTGAATGACATACTAAATAGAGATATAGATTATGAAAATGTAGATAGCAAACTAGAATCTTGGATAAAAGATTCAAAAGATTATTTGAAAGGTGCAATTGACTAATGAGCGAACCTTTAATAAGCATAATTATTCCAGTTTACGGAGTAGAAGAATATTTAAATCAGTGCCTAGAATCTGTAGTAAACCAAACTTATTCAAATTTGGAAATAATACTAATAGACGATGGGTCTAAAGATCGCTGCCCAGAAATGTGTGATGATTGGGCGAATAAAGATAGTCGAATTAAAGTGATTCACAAAGAAAATGGGGGCTTATCCTCTGCACGAAATGCAGGACTTGATATTTTTAATGGTGAGTATGTAGCATTTGTAGACAGCGATGATTGGGTAGATGAAAAATATTGCGAGACACTATACAAAAACTTGATTGATAATAATGTTGACATTTCAGTGATTGGAGTGTGGAAAGCATACGAAGATCACAATGAAAACATGACAAAGATTTTTAAGGAGAGAACTATTTCTGGGGAGCAAGCACTCCATGACTTTTTATATATGAGCCCTGATTTAGCTGGAGGCACATGGGATAAACTTTTCAAAAGAGAGTTGTGGAAAGAACTTAGATTTCCAGAAGGACTGAATGCGGAGGATAGATATACTCACGCAGTTTTGTATTCTAAGATAGATAAACTACACTTCAATCCAACACCATTGTATTTTTATAGATACCGTGAGAATTCAATCTGTACTTCAGATGTAAACCCTCATACCTTTGACAGAATAAAAGTTGTGGAAAAGGCTATTGACTATTTGGAGAGTATTAACTATTCAGATCAAAATGCTTTAGAGTATTTTAAGATGAAAGGTTACCACGATATTCTTTATAAGTTAGTCACTATAAAGGCTGACAAAAAATATATAAAAGAGTATAAAAAGAATACAAGGAAGTATTGGAAGAAAACAATCAAGAATAAAGAAGTACCAAAAGGATTCAAAATAAAATACACATGTTCTTGTGTAGCGCCAATTATGTATGAAAGGTTGAAAGGAGCAATAAATTGAAAAAAATCATATTTATTCTGCCTTATTTTGGGAAATTTAATAATTATTTTAGTTTATTTCTTAAGTCATGTGAGTATAACAAGGACATAGACTGGCTTATTATTACGGATGATCATACACAGTATGATTATCCTAATAATGTTATAGTAAAATATATTGAGTTCGATGAATTAAAGTCATTGATTGATAATAAATTTGGATTTAAAACAACAATAAATAGACCACATAAACTATGTGATTTTAAGCCGGCATATGGATATATATTTGAAGAATATATAAGTGAATACGATTTCTGGGGACATTGCGACTGTGATGTAATATTTGGAGATATTAGGAAATTTATCACAAATGAGTTGTTGGACAAATATGATAAACTATTCTGTCTAGGTCATTGCACTTTATATAAAAATACAGAAGAAATTAACAAAGTATTTATGAACGACTACAAGGGAGAAAAACTATATAAAAAAGCATATAGTTCAGATGATTCGTTTGCCTTTGACGAGGAATACTTACCAGATAATGTGAATAGGATTTTTAAGGAATATGGATATAGAGTGCTAGAGGACGACTATTCTGCAAATGTTTCAATATTACACTCTGATTTTAGATTAGTAAGGTTTGATCAACAAACTAGAAATTATATTACCGAAAAAAAGAATAGAAATGTCTTCGTGTTTAACAAAGGAACTATTAAAAGATATCAAAAAAAATTTCATGAATTAATAATCACAGATTATATGTATATTCACCTTCAAAGA
>CAMOYI010000077.1 GCA_946629885.1 uncultured Mycoplasmatota bacterium
TAGTCCGAGAGATCAAGTACTTACAGCAGTAAAAATCGCTATAAAGAATGTAGTAAAAAATTCTTTAATATTCTATAAACCAGTATTACAGTTAATAAAGACGGTTAATGGTGGAGCAGTAAATAAATTAAAAGTAGATATAAATATATATTTTATAGAAGCAATACACCACAAACATGTCGAACAACCTTTCATAGTAGAAATAAAAGATACTACAGGTAAAATAACAGATACTTGAGTAAGTAAACCTGGTATAGGTATTAAAGAAGGAAGAACAGCAAAAACACCAGTAACAATGTGGGCTGGAGACTGGCTATGGCTAACTACCTATACTTACGGAAAATATTTTAGTTTTAGTACTAAAGCACAGCTACTAGAAGTAAAAAAAGAATTATTAATAAAAACAGCAGTAGATATATCTAGACTACAAACAAAATTTCCTGTAGATAAATATAAAGAACTACTAACTCCTTACTTAGACTATATAATACAGAATATAAAGTAGTAGAGAGTATAAAAGAGTAAAAGATCAGAGATAGATCAGAATATATAGAAATATAGAAATAGGCAAATTTTCCGCCCTCCGAGAAATAATTAGCTAAATTTAACGAAGGCGAGAGACAGATTGGAGATAGTGTACAATGAACAATAACAATTACATCAAGCTATTCGCCGGAAACGTGATGCCGTACAAGGAATTGCGAGCTCGATTCAGCAACTCCGTGCAGGATTGCATCTTGCCGAAGGTCATGTTCGACTACTGGGACGACGTGGTCCTAGCAGCGCTCGATGAATACTTGGACAAGAATGATTACTACTTGCCGGGAATGACTTGCGATTATGACACTTGGTATAACAACGGACAGTCAGTGGCTAACTCGAGCGTGGACCATGACGTAGATGCTAACATACTTCTTCCAACTAGAGTTACTGAGGACATGATGAAGGCTCAGCGAATTACTCCTGACGAGTATATAACTTTCGGACATGAGGTTAACATCACAGCATGGGTCGTATGTTATCTAAAAGTTTTTTATACTTTTGTAGGATTATTTAATAAGTGGTTATTAGTTAATAAGAATAGAATTACTAGTAAGTATGACATAAATGCTTTTGTTACTAGTGTGTCTACTGACGAAGAGTGTACTACAGTAAATATTAATATAAAGAATGCTGGTGGGTTGAAGGAAGATTTAATTAGAGTAGAATTTATTTTAGATTCTTATTTTAGACCTGATACTAAATGGACAAAGTTTGATGACGAACATTTAGATCCATACAGTGGTTTAGCTATGGGTAGCGACTGGGCAGATAATAGTCCAAAAGATCCTGGTGGATATAACTCTCTAGGTATTAAATGCCTTGTTCATTTAAAGGTAGCTAACGACCAGCTTGACTGGAGTAATTATAATAATAGAATAAATTCTATAAAAGATCTTATAGGTTTATTTAATGGTTTCATACACTATTACGAGTAAGAAAAAATCCGAGTCCTGAATTTACCGGGATTTGGATTTTTGTTTTTATAGGCCGAATTTGCCGGGTTTTGGAATTTACTGCATTTTAGCCTGGTCGAAATCGCCGGGTTTTGGAATCCACCTGGTTTTCAGCCAAATTGCCGGGATTTGGACATTACAGTGTTTTCCAATTTACAGTGTTTTGGGTGCGTGTACAGGCGCGTGCGCGAGAGTAAGAGTACTAAAAGTTTTTAGTACTTTTTTATTTTGGCGCGAGGATGAGCGGACCAAATCGCAGTGGATTCGGCTGGTGTTTTTCCTGGAGAGACACGGACTGGCAAGCTAGCTAGTGTACTAAAATAATTTAGTTAGCTACGGGTAGGGTTTTAAATATTTTCTAGGCGAAAAAAAAAGAACTAGACAGGAGGAATTGTCTAGTTCTATAGAAAGGAGGAAAGATGAATGAAAAACTTCCTAAGAGTGTACCACTAGTACCGAGTCACCTATTAGTTATAGATAAAGAAAAATTCTATATCTTTAGGATCACTCGCTCTTAGTTGTTTTATAAGTTCTATCAGCCAGGAGGAATGGCTGCTTAGTAAATTTACTTTTCAGTATTTTTCTAAGTCATTAGAACTTACACTATATTATACAAAGTATTTACAGATTTTTTCAGGCAATTTCCGGACCGTGAATCTCGGAGTGCATGTTTCAATCCAGGTTAATTAAGAGACTAATTATTTTTAGTTGCCGAGGGAGATATTTAGTATAATATACCGACCCTTTACACGCGCGTATAATATATAATAAAATTGTATAATATAATAATATACAATATTTTTTTATATTTTTATCAAAAAAGTATTTACATTTTTTATTTTTTGTAGTATAATGATAATGTAATAAAACAGAGGAGATGTATTGGTATGAGAACAATATATGATTTTAATGAAGCTGGACTACACTTAAGTCACGGCAATGATAAGCTAGGAAGAACAATATGGAATATCAACTTCGTACCTGGTAATGAAGAGCACAGACCTACGATGAAAGTTCATGACTCTGAGGATTATAAGAAGTTAACTGGTGAAGAGGTTTATATTACTAATGTAGTAGGTACATGCTCAAAGCACTGTAGCCAATGTGCTAACTCTGCTGCTTGCTATGCATTCCACTCTCTAGTACAGCATCATAACAGATGTGCTAAAGCTTGGAGCGAGAACACTTTACTTTTAAGAAGTGGTAAGTTATTCGAAGAATTAGATAAGGCAATTACTCTTCAACAAACTAAGAAAGATAAAATAGCTAAGTTCAGAATAAATACTTCAGGTGAGCTAGAAAACATAGAACAATTAAATGGATGGAACGATCTAGCAATCAAGCATCCTGAAATCATATTCAGTATTTATACTAAGAATTATGAAGTTATAGAAGAATTATTAAATAGTGGTAAAACACTTGCAGACAACTTCGTAATAAATATTAGTCAATGGAATCATGAAGCTGACGAGTTTTTAGCTAAGTACCCTGGACAATTCAATGTATTTGAGTATGATGGAACTAATAGACGTAATCACAACTTCTTAGATGAAGATGTAGAAAGATTAAGTAAGTTAGTACATTGTCCAGCAGTATTAAAATCAGGAGTTAGAAGTAAAGTGACTTGTGACCAATGCATGAGATGTTATAAAAAGACTGGAAAAATTACTGCAGTTTTTGCACACTAGGTATTTACAAATTAATTTAAATATGATATAATAGAAATATAAAATATAGGAGGAATATAATTATGTATGCTTTTAAATCAAATGTAAATAATAAAATAGAGAAGATGGTGTTAGATTGCATTGCCAAATGCGAAGCAATTAATATTCCAATAGCTAAGAATATAGTTTTTAAGACAGACTCAGCAGAAAGACGTAATGGCTATTGTCAGCATATAGGTAAGGATGACCATGTAATCTCTATTAGTAGATTATTAAGTGAAGACTCAGAGATAGAAAATACAATCTTCCATGAGTTACTACACACTTGTCCTGGTTGTAATAATCACGGTTATACATGGCAAAAGTATGGAAGACAAATTGAGCGTGCATATGGACAGCACATTCAGAGACTAAATAATAAAAAGAGAGTTACAGTAGATATCTCACACTCTAAGCGTAGATATTTTAGTAAAGAGGAATGGGAAGCTAATAAAGATATATTACAAGCTTATACTAGAGAAGGTGAAGATAGACCTATTTGGTTCTGTAAGAAAGGCTCTAAGACTGCCGAAGATCTAGAGTTCCATTGTACAAGTCATGGAAAAAAGATTGTAAAATTCTTTTAAAAAGTATTTACATCTTAATTTAAATATGTTATAATAATAGTAGAATAAATGGAGGAATGATTTATGAATACAGCAGAAATTAAAAAATTATTAGGAGAGAAGTATATTGGAAAGCCTTTTAATAGATATGGTTGTGGTGAGCAAGTTAGCTCTTGGGAAGCAGCTCGTGATATAAAAGAGATGGTTGAGAAGTTACTTCCTAAAGGACTTACAGTAGGTGCAGACGAAGAGAACCAACATACATCTTTGTATATTTATACAAGAAGCGGTGGTAAGAATGTTAAGACTTACATTGCTAGAGTAGGTATATCTAAAGCTAAAGGTAAATATCACAGTGGTTACTTTGGCGGTGGTTATTATGACTGGTCAGTTAAAGGTGTTGATGTAGATATTTATTCAGCAAAGACTTGTTATAAGGCTGACATCTCTCTAGAGCAAGCTGTCGAGGAAGCAGTAGATTATATTAAGTCACAATGCTTAGACAACATCGCTTATGAAAAAACAGCAAAGAGTATTTATGCAGCAATAAAGACATTATGCGATACAGATAAATATGATGTGTCAGATATGATTAGTTATCTTTATCAACATAAATATACTTTAGCCTCAGGAGAATAAAAATGGTAGAACCAATTATAACTGAAGATGAAGATCTAGATATTAGTTTCGATGATGAAGAGGATGAGAGAGTAATTCCAGAAGGCATCGACGTTGCATATGACACTAAGTACAGTGTCTATGTATACGGTTGCGATGTAACAAGAGAGCCATTGGAATATGAAAAAGAACTAAAAACTTTTAGTCACGTCGAAGATGCTAAGGCTTATGCATTATCAATATCTATTAAAGATATTTATGACGTGCTTGGAAAACCTCCTGTCGGAACAAAAGAGTTAGTAATAGAAGTAAGAACTATTATTGTGACACCATCATTCGGCGAATTCGATGAAGGAAAGATTTTTGAAACATCATATGTAATTTAAGGAGGAACTTAGTACATGCCAAGAGAACCTAGATTTGAAGTACTGTGGTATAAAGAAGATGGAGATTATGAGTCTCGAGATTTCTACACTCGTAAGTCAGCATTAAAGTTTTATGAAGAACACAAGAATGATGCAGACAAACATGATTTCTGGGTAACTCATAGAAATTCAGATTGGGAAGTAATTGAAGATATAATTTATTAAAAAATATTAAAAGAGGTATTTACAAACCTCTTTTTTTGTGATATAATGTAATTGTAATAAAGATAGGAGGAATATTTATTATGACAAAATTAGATGAATTAAAATTACAACTTGAGGCAGCTACAGCTTTAGCTCAAAAGAAATGGGAACCTGTGAAAGCTATGCAGGATCAATTAAAAGAGAAGTGGACAACTCTATTTAAGACATTAAGCACTTGCTCTTTAAAAATTAACGCTAGAATTAATTTTAATTATGGCGATGATGTTTATATTGAGGTAGGTCTTTTAGATGAAAAAGACGAAACAATATTTGGTACAGACATTTCATTACACATCTCTCGTCCTTGGAGCTCTAGAGTTAAAAAGGAAGAAGCCAACAAGAGAACATTAACTTATAATGTAGGAACATGTGGTGCATTTGATAAAACTAATATTGGCGAAAGAAATAAGTATTTAATGATGGGAATCTTATGTGAAAACTTCGAAATGATTGAAGAAGTATTAAACGAAGATTTAGATAAATACAAACCATTAAACGATGATTATAATAAGGCTAGCAATCTAGAAGATAAAGCAGCACGTGAAGTAAAGGATGAAGAAGAAAGAATTGCGAAGGAAGAGTTTTTAAAAACTTTTGATAAAACATTAATCTACACTCCTCAAGGTGATTATAATACATATTATTGGAAGCGCAATAACTCAGATGATTACTCTTATATAATGTTTGAAAAGGAAACTGAGAATTATCAATATCTATCTCTAGGAAACATTTATAATGGTCAATTCAGATGGTGTAAGACAAAGAGAGTAAACAAAGGAACTCTTGAGAGATGGGTTAGAGCAAATATATTAGGAAAATATATTCCAAAAGAAAATGAAGATAGATGGTAAAAAGGTATTTACAAAATACCTTTTTTGTGTTATAATGTATATGAAGATAGATATAGGAGGACATATTTATGGGTAGAAGTATTTATAAAGTACATAGTTTACAAGTTAGTGAAAGAGTTTGGAGCATTGCTACAGAGAAGTTAGATTGGCATATTGATAATGGTAAGAAGTTATCAGGTTATCTTGAACCATTCTATAATTGTCGTGAGTCAGGTTTAGCTTTAACAATTAGTAATGAAGACTGGGACAATGAAGATAGAGTTAAAGGTTTCTTACATGTTTGGGTATGTGAAGCTAGAGGTTCAGATGAGATTTTAGTGTGTATGCAAGAAGATTGGCCAGGCGATAATAAGTATGGTGAGGAAGCATATGATAATGCAAAGTCTTTCCACTATAATCAATACTATGAAGCCGCAGAATATATTGTAAATAAAATACTAGAACATTTTAAATTAGATGACTAAAAACTTTTTTATAAAAAATATAAAATAAGTATTTACAAATTAATAAAAATGGTATATAATATAACTGTAAATAAAACAGGAGGAATCAATTATGTTGAATGACACATTAA
>CAMOYI010000078.1 GCA_946629885.1 uncultured Mycoplasmatota bacterium
TACATGAGTGCAACGCCGATTCCAAGAACATATGCGCTTACAATATATGGGGATATGGACATATCACTCATAAAGACTAAGCCTGCAGGTAGAAAAGAAATAAAGACAGTACTCGTCGGAAATAAAGACATAAAGAAAGTACTAGATGCTATATTAGAGGAAGTTAAATTAGGTCACCAAGTTTACATCATATCGCCATTAATTGAACAAAATGACGAGATGGAACTAAAAGATGTCAAGACACTAGAAAAAAAGATAGACATGGCTTTTAAGGGAATGATACCTTTAGAAGTTTTACATGGTAAACTAAAATCCAGCGAAAAAGATCGCATTATGTCAGACTTTAAAGAAGGTAAAACTAAGATACTTATATCTACAACCGTAATCGAAGTTGGAGTGGATGTACCAAATGCAACTCTCATGGTAATATTCAATGCCGAAAGATTTGGCCTTGCAACACTTCACCAGTTAAGAGGTAGAATTGGTAGAAGTGATTTAGAATCGAAGTGTATTTTAATAAGCGATAAATCGAAAGAACGCTTAAAAGTACTAGTCGAATCTAATGATGGCTTCTACATAAGCGAACAGGATTTTAAAATGCGCGGAGAAGGGGATTTATTCGGTACGAGACAAAGTGGAGACATGATATTTAAGATTGCAGATTTAAAGAGCGATATGAAAATACTTACACAGGCAAATATCGATTCTGCTAAATTTATAGAAAACAACATAGATAATAACTTTGAAATGTATCCACATTATGTTAAAATAATAGAAGAGTTAAATCACATAGATTAGAGGAAAAGTATGAAGAAGAATGATATAATAAGTTATGCAATAATAATACTAGTAGTAGTTTTAATAAGAACATTTGTAGTAACACCTATTAAAGTTAATGGAGATAGTATGAATAATACTTTAAAAGATGGTTATTTAATGATACTTAAAAAATTCGATAAATCCTATGAACGTGGAGATATAGTAGTAGTTCAATACAAAGATGATAAAATCATTAAGAGAGTTATAGGTCTTCCTCTCGAAGACATAAAGTATGAGGATGGAAAACTATACGTAAATGAATTAGAGACAAGCGATGAGCATGCATATGGAAATACAAAAGATTTTAAATACTATTGTGGAAAAGATGAATACTTTGTAATGGGTGATAATAGAGAAAATTCTCTAGATAGTAGAATAATAGGATGTGTAGAAAAAAAAGACATTATTGGAACTACTGATTTTATAATATTTCCTTTCAATAAGTTTGGCAGTGTAGTATAATATTAAATAGAAAGGAGTAGCATATGAAAAAGGCATTAGTTGTTCTATGTATTGTAGTTTTAGCTTTGACTGGTTGTGGTAAGAAATCTGGTACAATAAAATGTACTATGGACAAAGATTTAACTTACTACAAGATTGAATCTACGTATACTATCAATTACACAGGTAAGACTGTTGATTCTGTAGATACAGTTGAAAAAGTGTCTTCTGATAATTCTAAAGTTCTAGATACTTTTGAGAAGACTTTAAAAGAAACATATGAAGCTGCTGATAAGTCTTATGGCGGTTATACGACAGATATCAAGAGAACTGACGGTGAAGTAGTATCTACAGTTACAATAGATTATAGCAAGATGGATATAAGCAAATTCGTTAAAGATGAGCCATCACTAAAATCATACGTAGATGGTGATAAATTGACAGTTGATGGAATTAAGTCTATCTATGTAGCGATGGGTGCTACTTGTGAATAAGAGAAGAAATTCTCTTTTTTTTATGATATACTATTATTAGTAAAGGACGTATACATATGCCTAAGAAGTTTTTAGAAGGTTTTAATATCGCACATAGAGGTTTATATGATAATTATAGTGGAATCATGGAAAATACAATTCCAGCTTTTAAGCGCGCGATAGAAGAAAATTATGCCATAGAGATGGATGTTCGATTAACTTTAGACGATATGGTAGTCGTCTATCATGATGGTAATTTAAAGCGTTTAACAAAATATGACACACTAATTAAAAGGACTCAATATAAGGAAATAATAAAACTAAATAAAAATATTCCTACTTTAAAAGAGGCATTAGATTGTATCAGTGGGTCAGTCCCAATAATAATAGAATTAAAAACTAACAATGATAGTACTACTTTAGTCGATAAAGTTATGAGCGAATTAAAAGATTATGAGGGAGTATATTACATTAAAAGTTTCGATTATAAAGCAATAAAATATTTAAAAAAGAAATATCCTAAAGTTACAAGAGGATTGCTGATATCTTCTAAGAAAACGAATATAATAAATTTATTATTGATGATTATATTAAGTAAACCAAACTTTATTTCTTGTGATAAATTGATTATTGCAAAAAAAAGTATTCAAAGACTAAAGAAAAAAGTTCCCGTAATTGCTTGGACTGCATATAGCGATATCGAAAAGAGTGAATTAGCAAACTACTCTGATAATGTCATAATCGATAGAAATAAAGCGAAAGAAGAATTTCAAAATATTAAGACACCAGAAGAACTACACAATTTTATGAAGAAGTTACATTATATGTGGATAACCAAGGATGGTAAAATATCCGATAACGACGATAATTTTTTCGATGAGTATAGGCTACAGATTAAGGATGAATTATTAAATACTTTGTGTGGAGTATGTTGGGATTATGTAGAATTGTCGCGCTTTTGGTTTAAAAATCACGGTTATGAAATTAAAACTCTATTTGAGATGATCTATCTAGATGGCCAAGAGACAAATTATCCAACACATACATTTCTTATCTATAAAGATAAAGACTCGTGGCATTTATTCGATAGAGAATTTGACGAATATCATTCTCAAAATATCGAAGAAATAAAGACATACCAAAAGAAAAAATATCTTGAAAATATCAAAGAAAATATTAATGAGGAAGACTTAAAAAACTTTATTATGGTTCAATACACTGAACCAAAAAGACATATGAGTGCGGATGAATATTTACATTACATATTAAAGAATATATATATAAATAAAGATAACAGATAGTGAGGTAAATGTATGAAAAAAATGATAACGACACTTTCTTTTTTAAGAAAGGATAACAAGATATTGCTAGCAAGAAAAATAAAAGGATTTGGTACTGGCAAGCTAAATGGCGTAGGTGGTAAAGTAGAGCCGGGAGAATCTATAATAGATGGCATGATTAGAGAAACAAAAGAAGAAATTAGAGTAACTCCAATAGATTACCTATATTATGGCAAAGTCGAATTCGATGAATTCATAAAAGGAGAATCGGTCAATTTGACGTTTCATGTATTCGTAGTAACTTCCTGGACTGGTGAAATAGGTAAATCAGAAGAAATGGAGCCATATTGGTTTGATGTCGATGATATACCATATGATGAGATGTTTGAAGACGATATATATTGGCTTCCAATAGTATTAAAAGGTAAAAAGGTGGATGCTTATTTTAGATTTGATGAAAATTGGAATATAGTAGAAAAGAAAATTGAGGAAATAGAATTATGAAAAGAATATACATCGTACACTGCTGGGATGGCAATAAAAGTGATGGCTGGTATCCATGGCTAGAAGAAAAAATCAAGAGCGAAGATATAAAAGTATTTAGATTTGATATGCCCGATACCACACACCCTAAGATAGAAGAATGGGTCGAATATTTATCCAGCCAAGTTAATAATCTCGATGAAGATGTATATTTTGTAGGACACAGCATCGGTTGCCAGACAATTTTAAGATACCTAGAAAAACAATCTGCACCTAAGATTGGAGGTGCATTACTAGTTGCGCCTTGGCTAGATTTACTACCAGAAGCGATAGAAGATATAGACTCTTACGAAACTGCTAAACCATGGATAACTACTCCAATCGACTTTGAAAAAATAAAAAGTAAAACGAATAATATTACATGTATATTTTCGAGTGATGACTACTTTGTATCGCTATCAGAAAAAAACAAATTTGAACGTCTATTGGGTGCTAAAACTATTGTAGTTGATAACAAGGGACATATAAGCAAAGAAGACGGAGTATATGAATTAGATGAAATATATGACGAATTGTCTTTAATCCTTAAAAATGAAAAGAGATGATAACATGCCAAACGTAAATGAAGATACAAAA
>CAMOYI010000079.1 GCA_946629885.1 uncultured Mycoplasmatota bacterium
CCAACCTTCTGAGGTTTCATACCTAGCTTTTCATAGAATTTCATTGCACCTTCATTGCAACTCCAAACGTTCAAAGTAACATTGTAATAACTATGCTGCTTAGCATAATCAATAATATATTTATACAAGAATTCACCAAGACTCTGATTTCTCATATTTTCATCAATACAAATATCATCGATGTATAAAGTCTTAATATCCTCTAACAAGTTATCATCTTTTACACTCTTATCAATACAGAATGCATGTCCTAAAACACTTTCATCTGAATCAGTGATTACAAATATAGTATTTTTGCTTTCGCCATAACTAGTTCCATTTTTACTATCCTGTTTTGAATCTTCATTAATCATATTTATAAGTTCATCTCTAGTGTACTTTGTAGTTGGTCCTTTAAATATATCAGGTCTACCATTATGATGAACCATATCAACCTGAACCAAAAGATCCATTATCTTATCCACATCTTTTTCTTTTGCTTTTCTTATAATAATCATAAATCATTCCTCCTAACTTCATAAATCTTCTTCTATTTTACCATATATGCAAAAGAAGAACCATCAAATATGATGGTTCTTTCTTACTATAATTATGCTTCTACAACTCGTTCTTTTATTTTACCATTATCAACTTCTAACACTACATCTGATAAATTAATTATCACCTTCATCGATTGTCTTTTATATACCTTAGATAATGATCTAAGAATAACCAATATGTTTATCCTATATTATACTCATTCGTACAAGTTAAAATAACTAATCATCATATTCAAACTTATACAATATATCATCCGTTTTAGCAAACTTTTTAATAATATTCACCTTGATTTTTCTTCCAGTATGCTCTTCAAGAAATGTTTTTACCATTTTTTGCGCATTAGCATCATTTTGATGCTCATATAAAAATAAAACATTATCATTTTCGACCAAATCTAATAATATATTTTCTTTGTATTTTAAATTATATTTTTCAACAATTTGATAATAATCATCATTATATATTCTCCAATGTCCTATATCCATCATATTTAAAAACGGCTTAGTTCTATTCACTTTAGTAACAGGTTGATGTTGAGTATATGGATGCATTCTTTCAACAACAAACAATGTATCTGTATGATTCCATATATATTCTCTCTCTTCCTCATAATTACTATCCCAATTACTTTTTTTAATATATGTGGCATACATACATATTCCTGTTACTAACATAATACTGCTAACCGCACAAATTATAGGGACTATCAATTTACCATATTCCAGTGAATTTGTATTTTCCTTAATATGCATATAATAAACAGAAAGAGTCCCAACAATTCCCATTGGAACAATTACTCTATCAACTGGTCTATTAATTACAAACAAAGCTCCAATTGCTCCAAACATAAACAATAACTGCAATATCTGTAATTTTCTAGCATTATTTGATGTTTTAACAAAACATAACGATAAAACTAAAAACAAAAAAACATAAATAATCGCAATTGGATATTCTTTCATCTTTAATATTATACTAATCGGATTATAATTATATCGTGTACTTACTTTTGTATTTTTAGCAATTTCACGCAAATTTTCTTCTGAGAAAACATCCTTATCAGCAAAAATCCAGTTTTTCAAGCAATTTACATCATTTTTACTCATCCCTATTCGATCATATAAGTTTTTATTATCTTCATATTCATCGATAGGGAAATCAACGTTTGCTGATCTTAAACTATTATAATCTTTATAATTTTTCCAAATCTCGGAACCATATGTCAATTTTTCGCAAACGCTAATACCACTAATACCTAATATACAAATTATTGCGAACAATAACAAAGCTTTTATTTTACTTTTAATTTCAAATATAATCAATGGAACAATAAGCAATATGCCCGTAAAAAAAGCATCGTCTCTAAGAATATATGCGTTTATCATTAAAAAACAAGCTACTAAATATTTCGAAAATTTATTTTTTTTAGTATTACTTTCCTCTATCGAAAATAACACCATTACTGCAATCAATGTACACATATAAGATAATACTGTAAATGTAAGCCATAATAATATTAGCACTTCTAAAAAACACGCCACAAAAACAGATACCTGAAAGCTAACATACTTTTTTAAAACCAACATTACCACATATACACATAACAAACCAATACATAAATAATACAACCCATACCAATTGGGATAAGAATATATATTATATAAAGCTTTTAAAAAATGTCCAATAATACATTTTACAAATACAATATGCTCACTGGGGTTCCCCGAAAAACCTCCCCAACTTATATTATTCATCCAATAATCATCCGATTGAACGTAATAAATCATATTACATTTTATACCAATCATCAAAACGATCAACGGTATCACAAATAATATATTTACATTTTTATTTTTTTCATTTATCTTTTCCATATTATCCTCACATTTTTAATATATATGGACAATACCTTTATCATTTTGTCCATCATTCCCACCATATTATAATATATAACACCATAATGAGCAACTAAAACAAATCTTAGTCTCAGACTTTGTCCTATATTAGCATTCCTTCTCCAATCCCCCACTTAACAAATCCTTTTCTAATAATGATCATTATGTCATTTCTCCTACGCTTTTGAAATTTTTATATATCGAATAATTCTAGCCATAATCCAGCTAATAAAAAGAATTACAACAAATATTAATATACCTACTCCTAGACCCCATTTAACAAATCCATACCAATCGTTTGAATTTGGCCACTTTCCAACTCCATTAACCAAAATATTTACAAGATAAATAGACCCATAAATAGCTGTAGGTATCATACAAAAGAAAGTATACTTAAAAGGTAACTCTTCCTTTTCTATTTTCATTACCATAAAATCAGCAAATGCTACCACAGGTAATATCAAATGAAACCATAAATTTGCTCCCTTATACATATCCTTAAAACCATATATGCGGACTAAAAATACAATTACTGTCATAAATGTTACACATACTAGTACTAGTGAAACAAACTTTAACATAATCAATTTATCTCTATACTTCTGATATAATAACAAACTTATTAATGCTACCAATCCACAAAACTCATTACTAAGCACAGTATAGTATTTAAAGTTTTTAATTCCTCCCGAGGCTAAATCTCCACCATCAACATTACTATACATAATTATTGTACCAATAATCGCACACATAATTATCAAGAGATTAGTAACAAACGACTTTTTATTATATTTTTCTTTCATAGGCAATTCCTCCTAATCTCTGTTTCTGTGAATTAGAATCAAAAAAATTGAATCATTTCTTCACTGTCGATTAAATAATTCCTTATTTTTTCACCGTATACTAAAACTATTACTAATCTTATCCGTTACTTTTTCTACTGAAAGTTCACTAGTATCCAAAGTATTCTTCAATGTTTCAAAGTAAGAAAGCGACTTAATGCTTGCATCAAGCCATTCATCTGTACGCCACTCACAAGCTGTATCATTTTTCCAACGTTCTACCAATTTTTCTTTACTGCAAATAAGTGTAACACTATTTATATCTAAGCCTATATTCTTAATGCCATCTATAATGCTTTCATATACCCAAGCATCATCCATTAACCACACTAACACTATCATTTCGCACTCGGTGCATTTGCTGTAATTATCAACCATATGAAGTATGTTATTAACTGCCATAGATTTAGTTTCACGATTTCCAACAAATGGATGAAGATCCATACACCAATCTCCATCTATAAATGCAGTTTTAGGATTTTTATTTGCAATATACTTTCCAATTGTAGTCTTTCCAACGCCCATAGGGCCATTAATTATAATAATCTTCATTTGATTTACTCTTTTTTATTTTATAACTTATCTATTTTTCTAAAGATAAAATGACTGAGTTTAACATATCATTATCTTCAATCACGACATTCTTTTTAATCTTACACATATTTCTTCTCCTTAATCAGTCTCAAAACACGAAGTTCTCGTTTTATCATAATCTCATTAAAAAAAACATCACTTTTGTAGATATCATTTGCTGCTATTGCTGTATCAATATCAACTACTTTTAATACAAACTCTGCTTCATTTTCATAATCATCAAGTTCTTGATCCACAAGAGTTTCCTTTACATCACAAAAATAGTAGTAATTTTCCTGTTCAAAAATCGAATTTTCAAGTCTATCATTCTTCTGTCTACGCAAAACACTTCCGAATTCTCTAATGCTTTCAGGAATTACAATCATTCCTACCTCTTCTCTTACTTCTCGCATAAGAGCTTCTTTTTTATCTTCATCTCCATGTATTCCGCCACCAGGAAATTTGTAATACTTTTCCTTTTTGCTATATACAAGCGCTATCTTATCCCCCTGAATAATGATTGCTCTTGCCGATGGTCTTCTATATACATCGTCTGTTTCATTATAGTCTTTTAAATCTATTTCAAAAAGTCGTCCCATATAATTCTCCTAAGATGATATTTATAAATAAAGTTTATATAATGTATTTTTTATTGCTTCTAATATATTGCTTATAAAATATTTTCTGACAATTATTTTAATTAGATTCTCATAACACTAATTGATATATTCTAACTGACTACATTAATGTTTGTTCATTTATAATTAAATGAAATTCAAGATTTAGAAATCTTGCCGCCTTACGACAAAGAAGCATTCTCTCCATAAAGATTTCAAAATATTCTCCAATTTCTCCATATCTAGTATCTATTTCTAATTTAAGTTTTATCGCCGTATGATCTTGGTTAATCTTGAGTTTTGATGATTTAACAGAATAATTAACTCTATCATGAATATCATAATCTTTTTCATCTTCATCCTGGACTCTATTTCTTCTAACATCAGACTTATCAGCTAATATAAGCGCAGCTGCGATATCACTTACCGGTACTCCACTTCCTTCATCATGATTTCCTATCGCTCTAATAATTGGGGCAATATCTTCAGCTGGAATTCCCATTTTATCTAGCAAATAAAACGTCATAAGTGCACCAGACTGACTATGATCAACACGATTTATTACATTTCCAAGATCATGCATCCACGCTGCAGTTAACGCTAAATCAATAGTATGATCATCTACACCAAGCGTATCTAATATATACGCAGTTCTATCAGCTACAACACCAATATGTGCAAAACTATGTTCAGTAAACCCCATAGCATGCAATGACTTATTCTGCTCTTCAATATATACACTAATTTCATGATTTTGTTTTACCTTATTAAATAAAGGAAATCTATTTTCATCATTCTGAATATTACTCATACCTTCTATCCTTTCATAAGAATTCTTAACCTGTATAAATGTAATCAAGATTATGTTTTTTCATAACACCAAATTTTATATAAGTATTACTTTTCTATAATATATCCCTAAATTTACCAACTATTATATTCTTTGGCTTATACTAATATTAGTTCACTATAATATACCCTTAATGCTATCATATTTCACAGTTCCTAATCTTTAAATATTTTTAGTTCACTATAATATACCCTCAAGGCTTTCATATTTCATAATTTCTAATCTTTAAATATTATTAGTTCACTATAAAATTATATCAAATATCTATAGCAAAAAATACTTAATTTTATCCTTATTTTTCTCTAAAAGCCCTAATAATACTAATATTATTAGTTTAAATAATGCTTAATTTTATCCTTTACATTTGAGGTGTTTAGAGGATGAAATCTCGTTTCTCTAGATATTATAAGATTCTCTCCTTCTCTAATATTATTCTGTTCATATAATTCCAATTTGAGTATAGTGTTATTTAAATATTCCTCCTCATCAAGCATCCCCAAATGTTCCCAATAATATTCCTTTCTAGTTTTAACATTTAAAACTGTAAAATCTGGGTATATTACTCTATCTCCTACTTTTATAGTTTTCTCATAATGATATGGGATATTTGCATAATATAATGCATCAGCAATAATAACTTCCGATTTAGATCTTACAATCTCACCTCTCTGAGTTTCAAAACCTACAGTCCCCACTTGAATTTTCTTTCCTACAAACTTTTCTTCTTGCCATGCTTTAGCATATTGTTCATCAGTTAAAACGATAGGAGTAACTACTGCTTTTCTTCCCATCGATAAACCATTATATATATCTTCATAACTTTTATCAGGAAAACCATTAATATACTTACTTATACATTTCAATTCTAGTTCAATAGCTTTCATAACCTGTTTTTCATAATCCCTTTGCGCAAGCTTTCTAGCGATATCTAGTTCTGATTTTTTAAGGTATTTAAACTCTGATGGTTTTCCTTTTTTATAAATGATATACTGTGAACTTTTATTTCTTTTTTCGACTTTCAAATTAATATCATCTCTATACTTATTTTTTGCAAGCTTTCCAGTCAATTGTTCAAGATATAAACGTCTTTTCTTTAGATATTCCAAGAATTCATTTTTATTTGTTGTTTTCACTTATTTATTCCTCCTATTTTATCAATTATAAATAAAAATAGGATTAGCACGTATAGTGTTATTATATAATCAACACATCGGAAAGTAAATATCTTTTTGACAATTGTTTGATTCTTTCTTTTTTTACTTTTTTGTTTTAAAGGAAAGCATACGGCCAGCTACTCTCACTAAATCAAGTTTCAACTTGCTTTCCTTTCTGCATTTTTCGGATAATAAGAAAGCATCTGGCATTCCATACCTACAAAAGCAAGTTCTAACTTGCTTTCCTTTTTACTTTTTCGGCTAATAGGAAAGCATCTGGCCGGCTCAACATACAAAAGCAAGTTCATATTTGCTTTCCTTTTTAAATTTTTTGGCTAATATGAAAGCATTTGGCTTGCTACTCTCACTAAATCAAGATTCAACTTGCTTTCCTTTCTGCATTTTTCGGCCAATAGGAAAGCATCCGGCCGGCTCAACATACAAAAGCAAGCTCTAACTTGCTTTCCTTTTTACTTTTTTGGCTAATAGGAAAGCATCTGACCGACTCAACATACAAAAGCAAGCTTTAACTTGCTTTCCTTTTTACTTTTTTGGCCAATAGGAAAGCATCTGGCCGGCTCAACATACAAAAGCAAGTTCAAATCTGCTTTCCTTTTTACTTTTTCGACAAAAAGAAAGCATCTGGCATGTCCCACGTCAACCTCGAATCCTCACCCATTACTGACTTATTGATTGCCAATACTTTTCTCAATATAACTATAAACTAATTCAAGGCAATCAATAAGTGACGTAGACATTCATTAAATGTCTACGTCAAAACATAAAAAAATAAGTCCAACAACAAGCAAGCTTGTGTTGGACTTATTTTTTTTATGTTTATCAGTAAATACTTAACTCAAAGTCATTACTGAATAATTGTAGCAACTTTACCTGAACCTACTGTTCTACCACCTTCACGGATAGCGAAACCAAGACCCTGTTCCATAGCGATTGGGTGAATAAGTTCAACTGTCATTTCTACGTTATCACCAGGCATACACATAGGTGTTTCTGCTGGTAAGTTACAAACACCAGTTACGTCAGTTGTTCTGAAGTAGAACTGTGGTCTGTAGTTGTTTGTAAATGGAGTATGACGTCCACCTTCTTCTTTTGTAAGAACGTAAACCTGTGCAGTAAACTTTGTATGACATGTTACTGTACCTGGTTTAGCAAGAACCTGACCTCTTTCGATCTGGTCTCTGTTGATACCTCTAAGAAGAGCACCGATGTTATCACCAGCCATAGCTTCATCAAGCATCTTTCTAAACATTTCGATACCTGTTACAACTGTCTTCTGTGTTTCTTCCTTAACACCAATGATTTCAACTTCATCTGAAAGGTGAAGTGTTCCTCTTTCTACTCTACCTGTAGCAACAGTACCACGACCTGTGATTGTGAATACGTCTTCTACTGGCATAAGGAATGGCTTATCTGTATCTCTTTCTGGATCTGGGAAGTAGCTATCTACTGTATCCATAAGTTCCATGATCTTGTCCCCCCATTCTCCGTTTGGATCTTCAAGAGCTTTAAGAGCTGAACCCTTAACGATTGGAGTACCTTCGAAACCATATTCTTCAAGTACTTCTGTAACGTCCATTTCTACTAATTCGATAAGTTCGTCATCGTCTACCATATCGCACTTGTTTAAGAAAACAACGATCTTAGGTACACCTACCTGACGTGAAAGAAGGATATGCTCGTTTGTCTGAGCCATAACACCGTCAGTAGCAGC
>CAMOYI010000080.1 GCA_946629885.1 uncultured Mycoplasmatota bacterium
CCTTTTCTTATATATTCTGAGTTTATGTGCATGATAGATGCTTTTTTTATTTTATAACCCAAATTAAGTAATATGTACACTTGATAAGCAAGGTCATATTTATATATTTCTTTTACTTCAGTGGAACTTTTCACTTCATATACTTCTATTCCATCGGTATCATTCTTTAATATATCGACACTACAAAAATTATCACCATATACAAATGATGCTTCGGCAATTACTGAGTATCCGTCGTTCAGAGTTTTTTTTGTTTCTTCTACCATTTCGTTGAGATTTTCACTAAATGGAATCTCTATATACTTACCAAAATATTCTCTTGCTTTAGCGCCTACTTCTGTCCCATTTTCTAGTACACCATCGTTACCTAGATCTTCCTTTTCTTCAGGTCTATTTATTTCTAACCATAATTTTTTCTTACATTGTATTCCACTACAAAATCTCGATTTAGATAAATTCATGTTACTTCACCTTAAATGTATTATACCATAAAAAAGACTACTAATCTTTTTTTATGATAGAAGTAGCCTTTAATACTAGAAATAAACCTAAGTTTACTAATACTACGGTCGAACCTGTTGGTGTATTTAAAAAGTACGATAAAACTAGACCTAATATGAATGCCAGAGTAGAAATAATTACACTATAAATAACTACAGATTTAAACTTGTTTGATACTTGCATCGCCGATAATGTTGGAAATACAATTAAACTAGATATCAATAAAGATCCAACTAATCTCATTCCTAAGACTACAACTATAGAACATATTATGGCTATTATTGTATTATAAAATCCGGTTTTGATTCCTATCGATTTGGCATATCTTTCATCGAAGGTTAGTGCAAATATTTTATTATAAGAACATATGAAGAGAATTATTACAAATAATGTAAGTATAATTGTTGCGATTAATTCTTTATCGCCAATAGACAAAATGCTACCAAATAGATAACTGTTTATGTCTGTATTTACTCCGGATTTAATCGATATTACAAAAGTTCCAAGCGCAAGTGCACTAGTTGCGATTAATGCAATTGCAGAATCTCCATGTATTTTACTTGATTCATTTAACTTTAACAAAAATATCGAAACAACTATTACTATTGGTATTGAAAACTCTAAAGGCGATAGATTTAAGACAGTAGCGACTGCGAACGCTCCAAAAGCAACATGAGATAACCCATCACCGATTGTAGAATTTCTTTTTAACACTAGCGTAGAACCGATTAAAGAAGAACTTAAAGCAATTAAAGTACCAGTAATTAGTGCTCTTAACATGAATGTGTGTGTAAATATGTCAAGTATCTCATTTATCATTGTGTATCCTCCTTATAAACTCAGAAGTTGATCCAAAGAAAATATCGTCATCTCTTAGAGATAATATTTTATTTCCAAGTAGATTCCCATGATCCAAATCGTGAGTAACCATGAGTATTGTAATCTTATGATTTTCATTTAAATCTTTCAATATTTCATACAATTCTTTTTTTGATTTACTATCCAAGTTATTTGAAGGCTCATCTAGAATTAGCATTTTATTGGTGGATACGAGACTTCTTGCCAGTAAAACTTTTTGCCTTTGCCCACCAGATAGTTGATTGAAGCACTTATCCTTTAAAGAAGTAATACCTAAAAGTGCAAGACTATTTTCCATTGATAGAGTATCGCTTTTATCATAAAAAGATATCAAGCCTTTTTTATTTAGTGCACCAGACAATACTATTTCACTTACAGATGCAGGAAAATTTGAGTCAACTTTAGTTTCTTGAGGCATATAACCGATAAAATTAGGGGCTATATTTTTAAAAGTAATCTTTCCCTTTAATGGTTTAATTAGCCCTAATATACTTTTTATTAGTGTTGACTTCCCAGAACCATTAGGCCCAACTATACATATAAAATCCCCAGATTCTATTTCCATATTGATGCCCTTCAATATTGGCTTATTGTATCCCAAACTTACATTTGCAAGTTTTATTAAACTCATTTTAATGCCTCCCTTAGTGCACTTATATTTCTTTTCATCAAGTCTACATATGTAACACCATTATCGTAATCGCTTTTAGTAACATTGTGTGCTGTTTCAAATGTACTCACTTTAACTCCTGTTTCTTTTTTTATCGTTTCGGCAATATTTCCACTAGATAGTTCTATCGTAAATATTACAGGAATATTCTCCCTTTTAACTTTCTCTATTAAAAATGCAATTGTTTTTGCGCTTGCTTCTGTTTCGTGAGCACATCCGGGAAATGCTGCATAGTAATCCAGATTATATTCGCGGGTAAAATATAGTAATGGAAATCTATCTGCAAATATTAAAGTTTTTTTAGATGTGTTATTTATTAGGTCTCTAATATCACTATCTACAAGTTTTATTTCTTCAATGTACGATTTGGAATTGTTATCAAATATACTCTCGTATTCAGGAAACAATTCTGAGATTTTTTTGGTGAGATCCTCGACAATTTTGATGGCATTAATTGGACTTGTCCAGACATGTTCATCTGATTCTGATTTTTCTTCCCCTCCATCACTTTCCATACCTGGTTTTATCTCTTCGTCCAATAATTTAACTGCATCCATAAGTTTATAAGTATTTAATTTTTTATCAGTAGTATTTAAAACTTTTTTTACCCACTCATCTGATTCACCACCAACATAGATAAACAACTCCGCATTTTCGATATCTACCATATCTTTGGGTGTTAGTTCATAATCATGCATGTCTACTCCTGGACTCAATAATAGTTTAACATCAATGCCTGTATCTTTAACAATCGCACGAGCAAAATCATAACCAGGAAAAGATGTGGCTATTATACATTTATTTGATTTTTCATTCACATTAAGTGTGCATCCAGTGACAAGTAAAATAACCAATAATAAAAGCATTCTTTTCATATTCAATCCACCTTTTTTGTACAGTCCGAGCATGTACCGCCGACTACTAAATTATCCATTGACATGACGAAGTTATGCTCCGTTTTTACATGTGTCTTTAATCCATTTAAAAGTGAACAGTCAACGTGGAACATCTTACCACATTTGGTACATTTTAAATACATGTGATTATCACAACTACACTTATCTATATATTGATACTTTGAAGTATTATTTTCACCAACAATTTTAATTAAATATCCATCCTTCAAAAGCTTGTTTATTTCTCTATAGATAGTCGTTTCTCCAATATCCACTAGATTCATACAAAGATCCTTGATTGTAAAATCATTTGCATTTTTAATATAATTAACGATAGTTTCCCTCTGTTTTGTTTTATATTCACCTTTAACCATATACATCACCAATTTGAAAATAATTTTCATTTTCATTATACTCAAATAACATAAAAAAGCAAGAAAAAAAGACAATTTCTTGTCTTATTATTAAAAATGGTCGGGAAGACAGGATTCGAACCTGCGACCCCCTGGTCCCAAACCAGGTGCACTACCAAGCTGTGCTACTTCCCGACAAAATGGTGTCCCGCTGGGGATTCGAACCCCAGACCCTTTGATTAAAAGTCAAATGCTCTACCGACTGAGCTAGCGGAGCATAA
>CAMOYI010000081.1 GCA_946629885.1 uncultured Mycoplasmatota bacterium
CGGAGGGCCTTCATCGTTCACGCGGCATTGCTCGTTCAGGGTTTCCCCCATTGACGAATATTCCTAACTGCTGTCTCCCGTAGGAGTCTGGGCCGTGTCTCAGTCCCAGTGTGGCCGATCAACCTCTCAGTTCGGCTATGCATCGTCGCCTTGGTGGGCTATTATCCCGCCAACTAGCTAATGCACCGCAGGCCCATCCTCGAGCGAAGCTTTAAAGGCTCCTTTAATCCGTAGATCACATTCGGTATTACTATCCGTTTCCAGATGATATCCCCAACTCGAGGGTAGGTAACCCACGTGTTACTCACCCGTTTGCCACTAGAGGGAAAATCCAAATCAAAAGAAATCCGACTTTGTGCAAGCACTCCATTTTCAATCTAAATCATTGGGCCCTCTCGTTCGACTTGCATGTCTTAGGCATGCCGCAAGCGTTAATCCTGAGCCAGGATCAAACTCTCAATAAAAATAACTTTATAAAAAGTTAATTGTAAGTTTAATCTTAGCTACTCAATTAATTAATTGACATTTTACTCAGTTTTCAAAGATCATTTTGCACGTCGCCTTGTTTCAGGCTCTTTTCCGTTCGTGCATTAGTAATATAACATCTCAAATCTTTATTGTCAACACTTTTTTTCAAAAAATTTAATTTTTTTTTAAAATGTTCGATTTTATTGTAAAAATGTGTATATTACTTCCTTTTTCTCAATTGCTCATACAACTTATCATAGTATTCGATTTCACTTTTTCGAAATGCTAATTGACCATTTTTTTTAGATTCTATCAGTTTGGTTAATTCGTGCTGTATTATCGCATCTAATTCTTTTGAATACTTCATGGTACCTTTATGATATCTGTATTCATTTCTATCTAATACTTTAAATGCTCCATCAGGATATACTCTCAAATCCAAATCATAGTCTATATATTTTATTACACCATCATCAATAATATACGGACTAGCAATATTACAATAATAAAACAAACCAGTCGCTTTTATTTGACTTATTACATTATACCAATTGTCTTTATAAAAGAATAATATTGCCGGTTCTTTTGTGTAGTAATGGTGCCCTTTGCCATTATCATCAAATTCGTATATTTTAGTCTTATAATTTCCGCAGACTAGTACATCGTCTTTGATATCTAATACTGTTGCTTCATCGCACGTTCTTCTAAGTGTACCATTGTGTTTATAACAATGTATCTGCAGTTTATCTCCTATTTTTATTTTTCTCAACTTAATACATCTCGTTTCTCAAAAAGAATTATAACAAAAAAAAGACAAATTACATAGATTTTTTTTATGTTTCTTTGTCTTTTAATAATATCGCTATTTACTCAAAGAATGATTCATTAGATTTTTCTATTGCTTCTATTCCAGGCAATGTCTCATCTGCGATATATTTTAAAGTGGCTCCACCACCAGTCGACACGAAGTCGACCTTGTCTTCATACCCAAACTTTTCTATTGCACTTGCAGCATCTCCGCCACCTACAATTTTTAACGCGTTTGTGCCAGCAATTATATTTAATATTTCCTGTGTACCATTTGAAAAATATTTTTTTTCATAGATTCCTACTGTACCATTCACGAATATTGTGTTTGCAGAAGTTATTATGCGGCTATAGTTTTTTATAGCTTTTGGACCTATATCACCAATCACATCATCAGATTCTATTTCATCCAAATCTTTAAGTGCTACATCCGAATTATATGATGGCGAACAGATTACATCTTTTGGTAGAACTATCTTATCTTTATATTCATCTATTATCATTTTTGCCTTTTCTAAACTTTCCTTGCTATAAAGACTTGCTCCAATTTTAAAGCCAGCTGCTTTTAGGAAGGTGTTTGCAAGTCCTCCACCCAACAAAATATAGTCTGCTTTCTCTATTAGCGAATATATGAGACCAATCTTATCGTCAAGTTTAGAACCGCCCATCAAAACGATAAAAGGATGGCTTGGATTTTTAATGAGTTTATCCAAATTTAAAAGTTCTTTTTCTACTAGAAACCCGATTCTACTAGGTAGGTGTTTAGGTATTCCCGTCACACTTGCATGTGATCTGTGCATGCTTCCAAATGCATCTAGTACAAAGTAATCAGCAAGTCCCGCCCAATATAATGATAACTGTGCATCACACGAACTTTCTAATTTACCATTCAAATCAGCATACCTAGTATTCTCTACTATTAATATGTCTTTTGGCTTTAATGATGAAACCAACTTCTCTAATTTTTCTCCCATAAACTCATCCGAAAAGCTAATGTTATATTTATTAAGAGACTTTATATACTGATAGACAGGATAAAGGGAATTTTTTTCTTTATCGCTTTCCGTTTTTACTCTTCCAAAATGAGATAATATAATTATCTTATTGTTATTATCTATAAGATTGTCTATCGTTTCAAACGAAGAATCTATTTTTTTTGTACTCATAATTCTATCATCAACTATGCTCACATTATAATCTACTCTTAAAATTACTGTTTTATCTTTAATAGGATTTTCCCTCAATGTTTTAATCATATATGTTCTCCTTACTTTATTATTATTTGATAACAATATAATTATACAAAAAAAAGATTAAGTTATCAAACTTAATCTTCTATAAGTTCTATTACGCTTACATCTACGTTAGTCCCGCTATAATGGTCCATCGCCTTAGTTACTAAGTTAATCCAGTGTGGACTAGCAATTTTCTCTCCACTATCTGTAAATGTAGGGCAATAAACTTTACCGATTTTTTCTTTAGTATCTAGTCCTTTTCCATAATATCCATTAGACAGTAATCTAATATAAGATAATATTCCGTATTCTATAGTTTTGTGTCTTATTAGTCCTTTTGAACTCATTCCGCCATAGACATTATTTGCTCTTAACATATATTTTACTTTATAATATCCACTTTCAGAAGCCCCAATGCTTACTGCGGTCAGATAATCGACATTATTATATATTTTAGTAAAATAATTTATAAGTTTAACAATATATTCACTACTTCCCTCGTATGGTATGTAAGTATTGTCGACATCTTTTGGATTTTGTTTTGCATATATTAATAGATATTCAATCAATCCCTTTTCAAATGATCCATAATCGACTAAATTTCCATCTTTATCTTTTACTCTACCTATATTATTTGTTACAAAGGCATCATTACTGTTGATATTTATCAAGTTTTCGACAGTTTTTTCTGAATTCACACCAACTGTTTTACTTAAAAATTCAACAGTATCTTTTTCTTTTGTTAAAAAACATCTTGTGTCACAGTATTCGTAATTTAAATCTAAGAGTACCACTTTATGACTTGTATCCTTAGTGACTTCTTCCTTATTGTATATAAATCCCGTACCAAATTCTAATGGTAATAGAAGTGTTACAGTAAGTACTGCATTCTTTATGACCTTCATAGTCATAATGCTTTTCATAATCGTCCAAACCTCCCTGTAAGAACGGGGCATACTATAACACAATATATGCAAAAAGTCAAATTTGAGACTTAAAAAGTTCCTCAAAAGGAACTATTTTAAACTCAAATAATGTTTTATTGTTCTAACCATTTGTACAGAGTAACCGTACTCATTATCATACCATGCAACGACTTTTACGAGTTGGTTTTTCCCTTCTCCTATAACTTCAGTTAACAGTCCATCTACCAAAGCGCCTGTTGAATTTCCAATTATATCGCTCGATACTATTGGATCCATCGTGAACTTTAGGCTTTCACCAGTATTCTTTTTGAATGCTTCATTTATTTCTTCTACTGTTACATTTTTATTTAGTACTAAGGATAAATCTATCATCGATCCGTCAGTGACTGGTACCCTAATGGCATTACCACTCATTTTTCCTTCGAGATTTGGTATTACTTTTCCTATAGCACTAGCAGCACCAGTACTGGTAGGTATAATATTTGCTGCACATGCACGTCCTCTACGTGACATCATACCTTTTTTGTGATGAACATCCAAATTAACCTGATCATTGGTATAAGCATGAATCGTAGTCATGAATCCTCTATTAATTCCAAATGTTTTATCTAGAACATTCAATACTGGTGCAAGACAATTTGTTGTACAACTAGCAGCGCTAATTACACTCTCTTCTCCGGTCAACGTGTTTTGATTGACTCCGTAAACAATTGTCTTCATATCTCCCTTACCAGGTGCGCTGATTATTACGCATCTAGCGCCTGCCTTAATATGCTTTTCGGCATCTTCCAATTTGGTATAAGCTCCAGTACATTCCACAACCATATCTACTTCTAATTCTTCCCATGGAAGGTTAGATGCATCAGCTTCTTGATAAACTTTTATCATTTTACCGTTACATTTGATAAAGTTATCTACTGATTCTACTTCTTTATTGTAACCACCGTGAACTGTATCATATTTTAATAAATATGCTAATTCTTCTGGACTCGAAAAGTCGTTCACTGCGACTATTTCTATATCCTTCTCATCTATTAATTCTCTAAAAACAATTCTTCCTATACGGCCTAATCCGTTTATTGCAATCTTTTTCATATTTCCTCTTTTCTATTTTTCATAAATACTGCCACCAATAAATTCTCTTAATATGTTATCATTTTTAATATACTCGCTGCTTATTGGATAGAACATTCTTAAAAGGCCTAGCAACCGCCTAGCTTCTTCATAGTATATCGAATCTATTGGAACACTGTATAAAAGCGGCTCGGCAAAAACTCTCAACACACCCATTTCATATGCGTGTGCAGTATTTAAAACTGCGTCTATATCTATAGTATATGGGAATATATAGTTTTCTTCACCTTTTCGAACGTTCTTCCATTCTTCTAGTGCAACTTCTACAGTCTTTCCACGCATTCGATTGTCTCTTACAATTCTTCTAATCAATCTCATATCTGTTGTAGACAAGTGATTGTGTCTATCTAAAGCTAAAGGGGTAAATGGGCATATAAGAATTTTATATTTGTTTTCCCTTTTAATGCTCTTAGTAAATACGTCATTTAGGCAATGTATTCCCTCAATTAACAATATATCATTATCGCTCAATTTAATCGGTTTTCTAACATATTCTTTAACACCAGTAATAAAATTAAACTTAGGAACAACAACCTCTTCTTTTTTTAACAACTTCTTCAAATGATCGTTAAAAAGATCTAAGTCCATTGCATCAATTGTATCGAAATCATATTTGCCATCTTTATCCTTTGGATTATCTTTTCTTTCTTTAAAGTAATCGTCAGCACTTAACATTATAGGGTTAAGGCCAAATGTTTCTAAATACGTACATAATTTATGTGTACTTGTGGTCTTTCCAGAGCTGCTAGGTCCACCCAATAATATAATCTTTATGTCGCTTTTCTTTTTTACTATATCTCTTGCTATAGAATATAAAGACTCTTCTAGGAATATATCGTTCATTGCTATGAACTTTTGTATTTCTCCCTTAGATATAACTTTGTTTAAATCTCTTACATAACTCGCTTTACTAAGCTCAGCCCATCTGTTATATTTTAATAGTTCAGCATATATCCGTTCATTGTATGCCCACTCAGGCAAATTATCTTTCGATTCACATCGAGGATATAAAAGGACAATTGAATTGCTGTCAATTCTTTTAACATCGAATAATGTTAAGCATCCCGTGCTAAATGGCATTGGACTGTAAAAATAATTATAATTATGATTTAATTCAAACAATTCAACATACCTATTTGGTATATTGTGGATATTGTCGGATTTTTCATCTTCAGAAGTAGAAATATAGTATTTAATTGCATCTTCTCTTTTAGTAATACACTTTTTAATCGGATAATCATAATCTATTAGTTCTTGCATTTTGCTTTTAAGTAAAGATACGTCTTCCTCAGAAATTCTCTTATCAATTTTGGCATATATACCTTTGTCTAGCGAATATTTGAAATTAACTTCTCTTTTCCAAAGTTCCCTAGCTGCTATGATTAATATAAATTTCAATCCAGATTGATACATTTTATTTCCAACTTGATCGTTGTATCCAAAAAAGGTAATATTGGTATTTTCATATAATTTAGTACTTAAATCAACCACTACTGTTCCAATTCTAGCTCCTACAACTGTTTCACCTGTTATCTTTTTATAGTTTTTAGCTATTTCATATATTGCTGTCCCAGAAGAAAAGCTTAGACTTGGAAGCCCATTCATTATCACATTTATCTTTTCGCCCATATTTATATCTTCCTTACTATAATGATTTTAACATATTTTATGAATTATTACTAATAGTTTTATTTATCGATGTTTATTATTCTATCGTATACTTCATTTATTTTACGAAAGTGATGATTAATATATGACTTTGTAACTTTCTTGTCTATTTCTATGCTAATGACATCTGCAAGTGCCTGATAACTCATTTCAGGATACTTTAATCGGTATTCACATACTTGAACAGTTTTATCGTCTAACAGTGAATAATAATCGTTATCTTTAATATATTTAATAATCGATAGTTGTTTATCTGAAGTTTTGAGTGATTTCTCATAGTTTGCTTGTTCACAATTGTTTAACCTATTTACCATGTTTTTATGATCTCTATAAATTCGTATATCTTCAAAGTAAAATAGGGAATTAATGGCGCCTAGCAATTTCAAAAAATCACTTATTTCTTCGCTAGATTTCAGATACAACATATAGTTTTTATCTCTTTTAATTAATTTAAAATTATAGCCAAGTGAATTGACAATGTTTTTGAAGTAATCCGCGCGAGTCTCTTCTTGGAAGACAATTTCCATATGATATTGACTTTTTTTAGGGTCACTTACACTACCTGAAGCCAAAAAAGCTCCTTTAATAAAGGAAATAAGTTCTTCTTTGTCAGATTGATCTATTATGCCAAGTTCTCTTTCAAATAGAGCCCTTGAAAAGGGAATCTCGAAAATAAATAGTCTTTTTACAATAAACTTTTTTTGAATTCTGATAGTCATATTAACATTCATCTTGAAACTATATTTTAAAGTTTTAAATAATTTTTTAGCTACACTCATGTTTTCAAGAGATAGTACGGTTTTATCGTTTATATACACGGCATTCATAAAGACATAACCTAAAAGTAGATAGCGATTCTCTATTTCGTTTAATAATGCCTCTGATATTTCATTTTTTACCTGACTTGTAAATGTCATATGATCACCCGCAATCGATTATATTATATATGTTTTCGAAAAAAAATAAAACCCGATTTAACGGATTTTATTAAATTAATAACATTATAGCTATCAAAACTAAGGCTGCAAGTAACATTGCAACGAAGAACTTCCAAATATATTTTAACCAATCTTTGTATGGAATATTCATATATGCAAGACCAATCATAAGTATTGCACTAGATGGTGCAACGAAACTTAATAATCCAAATACAGACTGGAATATAATTGAAAGGACATTGACATGTTCTGGATACGTAGCAGCGATGTATGCTCCAGATAGGCTTGCAACATATGGCATTTCAACACCGAAAAGTGAAGTAATAAATGCGCTAACAGTTGCAAAAACTACATTAAATCCCTTTGCAAGACCGCAAATCCAACTTACCATTACAGGAACCACTTGGAATACGAGTGAGAAAGTAAGAATTGCATATACGAATAGTAAAACAACTATTACATAAGATAATTTCTTAAATCCTTCACCAAAAGATTCTATTACTTCGTCAAACTTAACTTTACCAAACCAATGAATTAGAAGTATTATAAATAACAATACAAATTGGATTGTAAAGATATCCCAAGCTCCAAATTCAATGAAAGTCCCAATTAAATATGAGAATATTGGTACACCAAATATTGTAATTTTATTTACCCACTCTGTTGCACTTGTAAATGCTGTTACATTCCATGTAGTCCATGGTAAGTAAGCAAGAATAGTTACAACAGCTAAAAGGCAAAGACAAACAATATATGGCCAAACTTTTGCACTCTTGCCAGACTTATAAGATTCAACTTCAAATTTGTCATATTCTTCGAATGCTTTATCTGTTTTGTTCTTCTTCATATTTAAAAGTGCGAACGTAAGCATTAATCCTAAAGCAACTACGAATAGTATAACTCTATACCAAATGCTAACTGTACCGAACACATCATTCAATATGCCTGCAATCCTTTGACTATAAAGACTACCGATGGTACCAACTAACAATGCTCCAAATGTAGATGAGAATGCAGTTAATTTATTAATTTTCATTCTATTCATGATAGAAATAATAAATGGAATAAATACCAATAATGGGAAATATTCACTAGTTAAACTACATAGTACAGATAGAACAACCATAGTAAGTACTACAAATAGTGTTTCACGTCCTTTAAGTTTTTTGCTAATGTTTTTAACTAAAGTTTGATATCCAGATACTTTTGATAGTACTTGATAAAAGCCACCAAGTACAAACAAGAAAGTAACTAATACTGTGAAATAGTATATGCCAAGAAGACCATATTGCATGAAATTGATAAGTCCAACTCTCGTAATTTCTTCCTTGACTATCTCAGTACCGCCGAAATGTCCATATGGGATTAACCAAGTCAATAATACTGATAGTAATACTAATATTCCTGAAACTTTAATTAAATCATATTTTTCAAAAAATCTTTTCATAACCCTCCTCCTATATTCAGATTATACCACAAACAAATATTAAAATACAACGAATATTCTAATTTTTGGCAATTTATTTTTACTTGAATACAACTCAGATATACCGTATAATATTAACTAATAAAATTGGACGCACTAGAAAGGTAAGTGTCTAATTAGCACCTGACCCCACGGGGTGACGAGGAAGATAGTTGTCGAGATTTCGGTGGATGCTATCTCGGATTAGCAATTCGTAAGGCATTTTATGAAAAAATAAAAATAAGATTATAACAAGTAAGTGCCAATGCAAACTTAAAGAAGGATGTGATTATATGTGCGGCATAGTCGGTTATATCGGCAAGTCACACAATTCAACCGAAGTACTACTATCGGGATTAACCAATTTAGAATATAGAGGTTACGATTCAGCGGGAATCGCAAGAATATGTAACGGTGAAATCGAAATAATTAAGTCATGTGGACCAATCGTTAATTTGAAAGATAAAGTTAACTATAGCAAAAATAGTAATATAGGGATAGGACATACCAGATGGGCTACACATGGTGTTCCATCGATTGAAAATTCTCACCCACATAAGGTTGGGAAAACCACAATTGTTCATAACGGAATTATAGAAAACTACTTAGAACTTAAAAAAGATTTAAATGCTATATATGAGTTTAAATCTGACACAGATACAGAAGTTGCATGTGCGCTTTTAGATAATCTTTATAAAGAATGTAATGATATGTTAAAGGCAATTCAAAATTTTCAAGATATAGTTCGTGGCAGTTATGCCATCGCTATACTCAGCGATGATGAGCCAAATACGATTTATGTAATTAAACATATGAGTCCGTTAATTATTGGCGTTGGAGATGATGAAACATTTATTGCAAGCGATGTTCCTGCAATATTAGAGTATACTAAAAATTATGTCGTATTAAATGATGGTGATTACGCTAAAGTTACTAATGATGGCTTTAAAATTTATGATTCAAATGGCAACGAAAAAAAATATGATGTAAGAACATTTAGTCTTGATGCATCATCAATTGGCAAAAATGGATATGATCATTTTATGCTAAAAGAGATTAATGAGGAACCAGAAATCGCCAAGAAATTGATCAATAGATATATTGAAAACGGAGAAATTAAAAAACTTCCAAGTATAAAGGACTGCAAAAATGTTACTATTGTCGCATGCGGAAGCGCCATGCATGCTGGTCTTATAGGAAAATACTTAATAGAAAAAAATATTGAAATACCAGTATCTGTAGAAATAGCAAGTGAGTTTAGATATAAACAGTTATTTATCGATAAGAACTCCCTTGTAATTGTCATTTCTCAATCTGGAGAGACTGCAGATACCTTAGCAGCCGTCAAGATTGCTAAGGAGAAGGGTGCTAAAACATTAGGTATAGTTAATGTTGTTGAAAGCTCTATTGCTAGAGAAGTAGATGATGTGATTTATACTGAAGCCGGTAGTGAAATCGCTGTTGCAACGACCAAAGCTTACTTTGCGCAAGTACTTATGCTTATGTTCTTATCTTTGAGAGATAAAGATTTGGACAGCGAAGACTTTAAGTCTGCCCATGTGGATATCGATAAACTTATCCACAGAGACGAAATCTATGATAAGATTGCTAAAAAAATACATGAACAAAATGATATTTACTTCATTGGTAGACAAATAGATTACAGTTTATGTATGGAAGGCTCACTTAAATTAAAAGAAATTTCTTATCTACATAGCGAGGCATACGCAGCTGGTGAACTAAAACATGGATCTATTGCACTTATAGGTGATGGTACTCCAGTATTCTCTGTTATTACTGATGAATCAATTGCAGAAAAAACTAGAAGCAATATGAAGGAAGTAAAAGCAAGAGGAGCTCATGTAATCCTATTAATTAGTGAAGACTTGGATTATGATGGGGATGACTATGATGAAAAGATCGTAATACCTGCCCATCAAGAATTTTTAAAGAGTATAATTGCAATTATTCCTCTACAGTTAATATCGTATAAGACAGCTTTACTTAGAGGTTGTTCAATTGATAAGCCAAAAAACTTAGCTAAGTCCGTTACAGTTGAATAAAAAAAGTGTTTCAATCGAAACACTTTTTATTTGCTATAAAAGAATTAAACTAATTCAACAGTAGCTCCAGCTTCTTCAAGCTTAGCTTTAATTTCGTTAGCTTCATCGTTAGATACGTTTTCTTTAACGTTTCCGCCGTTATCAGCAACACCCTTAGCTTCAACAAGACCAAGTCCAGTGATTTCACGGATAACTTTAATAACTGCGATTTTAGCAGCACCAGCATCTTTAAGTACTACAGTCTTAGTAGTGCTTTCAGCTTCTTCGCTAGCACCAGCTACTGGAGCAGCAGCAACTGCTACAGCGCTAGGATCTACTCCTAATTCTTCTTTCATTAAATCTTGAAGTTCTTTAACTTCTAAAATAGTCATTTCTTTTATTGCATCAACGATTTCTTTACTAGTTAATTTTGCCATTATATTTCTTCCTTTCTTATTAATTATTTTCTTCTAGTTTTTTTGCATATAGATCTAATCCAATAGCCACATTAGTAACATATTGCATAAGTCCTGCAGAAATTTGTGTAAGCATTGTTTCCTTTGATGGAATAGATGCATAAGTTTTGATTTCATCAAGTGATAAAATCTTACCATCGGCATATCCTGTTCTAATTTGGATATGCTCATTGTCTTTAGCGAATTTGCTAAGAACCTTTATTGGTTCAAGTAGGTCTGAACCAAATAGTATTGCGTTTGGTCCTTCCCAGAATTCAGCATTATCTACTTTTAAATCTTCGAATGCTCTTTTTGCTAAAGTGTTTTTATATACTTTTACTTCACTGTTCGACTTGCGCAATTCATTTCTCAAATTGCTCATATCTGCTACAGTTAAGCCTTGATACGTAAATACGATAACAGAAGCGCTATTATTAATCTTCTCTGTTATTTCTTTAACGACATCCTTTTTAGCACTTAAATTCTTTTCGCTTGCCATAAAACAACTCCTTTCTTTATATTAGAAAAGCCTCCACTTAGGGAAGCCTTATAGTCGTTTAATAGTACGATAAGTTCCCCTCGGCAGGATTATTAAAACTATTGTTCCCTGCTGTCTATGGATAGATCTTTTCTCATTTCTTCGTTATTATATAATATGTGTTGTTATTTGTCAAAAGAATTTTTGTCTATCTTAATTCCAGGTCCCATTGTACTTGAAATAGCGATAGAAGTGATATAATTTCCTTTAACTGTTGTAGGCTTAGCTTTGATTATTGCATTCATCAAGAATTCAATATTTTCTTCAAGCTTTTTGTTATCAAATGATACTTTACCTACGCTAGTGTGGATAATACCATAAGAGTCAGCACGATATTCAATCATACCTTTCTTAATATCTTCAACTGTTTGAGCAACATTAGTTGTTACTGTACCAGTCTTAGGGTTTGGCATTAATCCTTTAGGTCCTAAAATCTTACCTATCTTACCTAAAGAAGGCATCATTTCAGGAGTAGCTACGATTACATCAAAATCGAACCAGTTTTCGTTAGCCATCTTATCGATTAAATCTTGTTCACCTACGAAGTCAGCTCCTGCCTTTTTAGCTTCTTCTGCATGAGCACCTTTAGCTAAAACACAGATTTTTTTAGTTTTACCAATTCCATGAGGTAAAACAATTGAACCTCTCATTTGTTGGTCAGCTTTCTTAGTATCGATATTTAAATTGATAGCAATTTCAACAGTACTATCAAATTTTGTAGTACTAGTCTTCTTTACTAGTTCAACTGCTTCAGCAGTAGAATAAAGTTTACTTCTATCTACTAATTTAGAAGCTTCCACGTATTTTTTACCTGTCTTTTTCATCTTTTTCCCTCCAATCGTGGTTTATTTATAGAGCGGATTATTAGTTTTCTTCAGTTGCTTCTTCTGCTTTTTCGTTAATTACTTCTGCTTCTTGAGTTGCTTCTTGTGCGCTAGCTTCCATAGCTTCTAATTCAGCTTCACGCTTTGCTTGTTGAGCTTCTTCGATAGCAGCTTCTTTTCCTTGTTCTGCAAGTTCCTTATCGTTAAGTCCCTTTACAGCAACACCCATATTTCTTGCAGTTCCTTCGACAATTCTCATTGCAGCTTCGATATCGTTAGCATTTAAGTCTGGTAACTTAATTTCAGCGATTGCACGTAAATCATCTTTAGTTATTGTAGCAACTACGTTATTAGCACCCTTAGCACTGCCTTTCTGAATCTTAGCGTACTTCTTAATTAGTTCAGGCGCTGGAGTTGTCTTAAGTACGAAATCATATGATTTATCTTGATAAAGAGTGATTTCTACTGGTACAACATCTCCCATTCTGTCCTTAGATGCATCATTAAACTTTTGACAGAACTCAGCAAGATTGATACCTGCAGGTCCTAGAACAGTACCAACTGGTGGTGCTGGTGTAGCTTTTCCTGCTGGGATTTGCAATTTAATTTTCTTTAAGATTTCTTTTGCCACGAAAAACACTTCCTTTCTTTGTTTTCATGTAAGTGGTCTGGGCTAATCCGCATTCCCTCCCACTAAAAATAGTTAAACAATTAACTACGACTAAGACTATAGCACAAAAAATACTAGAATTCAAGAAAAAAACATCAAATATTTGATGTTATTTTTTACTTTTTTTAGTGTTATTTTTACTATCGTCTTGCAATACTGCATAACCAGTTGATAACAAGAATGAAACAGCAAGTATTAACGGTAATAGAATAATAGAAACTTTAAATGCCCAATCTGAACCTGCCACACCACTTATTTGTGGAGTATTAAGTGTAACAAATATGATAACTGCAATGATAAATCCAGTCATCATGGCATTTAATACTATTCTCCATACTGGTCTAACGATAGTTACTTCTTTCTTCAAAAATTCTTTCATAACCCTAGTCAACTCCTCTTATTATAAATATTATATAATAGTTTTAATAATTATTAAAGGGGTAATTTTGTGGTTTACATGCTCCCCATTCCACCAGCAGTCGGTTGTGCCTCTTGCTGGCCAAGTTCATGTTTAACTTGGCTTGAAAGTTCAGCGATGAGAGCAATTTTTTCTGCACAGGATAATTGGGAAGTGTTACCCGACGTTATACTGCTTTTTATTTGGTTTGAAAATTCTTCTAAATCAAATTTAGGCACATCATAGTATGTAGGGAATTTTGACCAATACACTTTTTTTGGTGACCAAGATGCTGAATCAGAAAGGTCAGGACAATAACTGTCAATTGCAATTTTTGCCACATCCTGACTAACATGCATTCTATAACAATATTCTCGAATTAGACTATTATAATAATTTTCAACGAATTCTTGGTTATCTCCGTATACATATAATGGATGATTAAGATTACCTTGAGTCCAAACAATTCTTGTTTGTAATTTGGCATACGCAGCTTCTATCTTTTGATAGATTTCTTGATTTTCCACAAGGTTGTTTTTTAAATCAGCAAGCAGTTTTTCTTTTGCTTTAATCTCATTAGCCAGTTCTTGGTTTTTACTTTGCAATTTCTCGCCTTGCAAAGCATTGTCCACATTACTTTTTAATTCTTTTTTCCTCTCTTGAATAGCTTTAAGTATATCATCGGTATTTTCAGGAACATTCAAATTAAGTCCAATATACAAAAGAACGCTACCATGTTCTAATTTTTCACCGCGACTGTTGTATTTTTTACTCAACACGTTACCACCATTACCTACCTTATAGCCTTGTAAACATTGATAATCATTAGATAAAACAAATTCAGCTACACTCCCAAATGTATTTGATATACCTATTCTAGGCAAATCATGTAAATCCCTATCAATTAATTCAAACAACATTGTATTGTGTTTTCCAAATTCCTCTATTGCTTCTTTTAATGTTAACCCGGTATATTCTACAAGCATTTCTGCTTGTTTTCGGATAATACTCGCTATATCCGATGTACTTATTTCGTCTTCATCTATAATGTATTTTTGTGCTTCCCAAGTAATTGTCGTTGCTGCTTTTTGTAATTCTTTGTAATGAGGTTCTATTAGTGCTACTTCTGCTTTTTTTCTTTCAACCTCTTGGGTTAGACTTGCGATTTGACTACGTGTTTCTGCCTCTTTATTAACTAATCCATCCACTTCATCAGATAGTGTTTGCTTTCTATTATCAAAAGAACTTAGAGTTGCGTTTTGAACGACTCCAGTCATATAGCGAAGCACACTATTTAAATTCATATCTCCATACGTTATTCTTCCTTCGATTATTTCTCTTGCTGTAAATAGTCTTACAATATCATCCCCATTTAGCAAGTTATTCAATTCTCTTAAAAGAAACCATAAATTTCTGTAATCATCCTTACTTTGAAGTTTAAATCTATCTGCTAAATAAGCAGTTGCGTCCAATTCTGTTTTAGGTAATCCTTGGGTATTTATATACTCTTTCTTTAGATCATAGTCGGTAATGTTTTTTTTATCTCTATTTAAAATGTCATACAAAACTTTTACTAAATATCCTATTTTTTGGTATACGTTATCTGTATTTACTGGAAACATACGATACAAATTAGAGATAACACCACTTGGAGTAGTCGGTGTATTTAGTTCATTAGCTAAAGAGTATCCCCCGAATTTATTTTCCATTAATTCTCTATCTGCCATGTAATCACCTTCTATTATTACAATTATATCATATTGCTGTCTGTTCTTAAATCTTTTTATCTTTTATTTTGCACAAAAAAAGAACTATCTCTAGTTCTCTATTGATACTTGGAACATTTCTACTTCAACAGGTGTCTCTTGTCCAAATAAATCGATTAATACGTTTAGTCTTGCATTTTCTTTGTCGATAGAATCTATCTTACCGATCATACCGTTGAATGGTCCTTCGATAATCTTAACAGTTGTTCCAACTTCAAGTTCTTTATCTGTATCAAGTCTCGTCATACCCATATTAGCAAGTACTTTATCTATCTCTTGTGGAAGTAATGGAGTTGGTTTTGCCCCCTTACCACTAGAACCTATAAACCCAGTTACGCCAGGTGTATTACGTACTATGTACCATGCCTCGTCTGTCATGATCATTTCGACAAGTATATAACCTGGAAACATTTTATGTTTCTTTTCTTTTTTAGATCCATCTTTTAATGTCTCAACTTCTGTTGTCTCTGGCACTATTACTCTAAAGATATAGTCTTGGAATCCCATAGATTCTGCTCTAGCTTCGAGTTTTTCTTTTACCTTTGTTTCATGTCCAGAATAAGTATTAACTACATACCACAATTTTTCCATATTAACCTATCCACCCCTGTACTAATCCATATAATAAATCGAATAGAAGAGAAATACCCAAAAAGAAGAATGCCAATATCACTATCATGATTATAGTGATAATAGAATATTTAAGAACATACTTGCGGTTTGGCCAAGTAACTTTTTTCATTTCATTCTTAATTCTTTTAAAGAAATTACCTTCTTCTTTTTTCATCTCTTTTTCTTTTTGTTTCATTGAGTTTTTTTTCAATCTTTTTTCTTCCAGCTTTTTATTCATCTCTTTGCCAATTAAATCTTCGCTGTTGTCGACTTTCATGTTAATCTTTGCCATGATATTTCCTCCAAAATAAAAACACCTTTCGTGTTCACTTATAATATAACACAACGGTGTCTTGTTTGTAAATACTTTTTATTCACTTTTTATCTTTTTTCTTGCTCTATATAGAGTGTTATATACCTGTTTAACAGGCAGATTCATCTTCTCAGCAATTTCTTCCGCCTTTAGTCCTGAGATTGCATATTCCAATATGGTTCGCTCTTTTTCGTTTAATACAGCAATCTTTTCATTAATTTCATTAATTAGTTCATTATATATCACACTGTTGAGAGGTTCTTTCTCGTTCGAATCTTTTATAAATCTTAAAGAAGTATTTTCATCATCGAGTGACAGAGCGTTATTCATAGTTTGATTTTTAATGGAGGCATTCTTTTCTATATAGTTTAATAATTTTCTCCTTATACACATCGTTGCATATGTTATAAATTTAACATCATTTGTTTCGTCATATGTATTTACTGCGCTCATAAAACCTAAAAGTGCTTCCTGCATTAAATCCGAATATTCTATTCCTAAAGAAATAGCTTTTGCCTTAAATCTGTTAATTTCTTTATGTATTAATGCGCTATACTTTTTATATAGTTCATCTTTGGCATCTTCGCTGTTTTCCTTTACCATATATACTAATTCAGAATCTATATTATCGTATGAAGTACTAGTTTTTAATTCCATAAATTAATACTCCTGCTGAAACACTAGCATTTAAACTGTTGACATGTCCTTTCATCGGTATGCTAATAATTTCATCGCAAGCATCGCGAACAACTTTTGACATTCCGTTTCCTTCACTACCAATAACTAAAACCATCTTTTCACTATAGTTAACTGATTCATAATCTTTACCGTCAGCCTCTGCGCCATATACAAAATATCCATTATCTTTAAGATATTCTATGGCGTTTCTAAGGTTTGTTACCTCATACACATTTACATAATCCAAAGCACCTGTACTGGTTTTCATTACTGTTGCATTAACGGTTACACTTCTATCCTTTGGTATTATAATGGATTTAATTCCATATGCTTCACATGTCCTTATAATAGCACCAAAATTATGAGGATCTTCTAAGTGGTCGAGAACTACTATCTTTTTTTCTTCAGTATCTATTGTTTTAATATCTTTATATTCATAATCGTTGATATCCAATATTATCCCTTGTGTATGACCTTCTACCATTTTATCGAATTTACTTTTCTCTACTGTTACATATGGTATTTTATTCTTTTGAATAAAATCAATAATATCTTTTTCTTTAAAAGAACTACTCAAATACACTTTTCTAATCTGCTTTGGATTACTCTTTAACTCATTAAAAACATTTTTTCCAAATACTTTCACTTTAACACCTCCGTCATTAATTCGTCTAATCTACTTTTATCGTTTAAATATAGATAACCCACCAACGCTTCAAGCCCAGTCGATTTTTTATATGTAATTATATCAGTCGATTTACTCGAGTGACTATGTGCATTTCTTCCCCTCTTAACTATGTCAATTTCATCGGTAGTTAAAAAATTGTCCACTAATCTATCTATGATAATCGCTTGATTAGTTGCACTGACATAATTGATACTTTTCTTTTGTAAATCTTTAACTTTTACATATCCAGCTTTAATAAGATAATCGCGAACATATAATTCAAATACTGCATCACCCAAATATGCTAAAACCAAATTGTTCATAACCCACTTCTTTTCGACAGTGTTATTTTATCAGAGAGTTGTTCTTTTTGTCAATTTTCATCAAAAAAAGACTTTTGCAAGTCTTATTAAATATTATTTATATCATTGTATAAGTCTTCATATTTACTCTTTTTCATACTGTTAATAATCAGACATATACCTATTACTATCATTGCAACAGATACTATTTGAGCAATTTTAAATCCAAAAAATATTAGTGAATCTGTTCTCGAAGCTTCTATAAAGAATCTGCCAATTCCATACCATATTAAATATAGTGCAGTAGGCTGGCCGACTTTACTAAATCTAGTTCTTCTGTATATTAGAAGTAATATAAATCCTGCTAAACACCACATAGATTCATAAAAGAAAGTAGGCGTATAGTAAATACCGTTTATATTCATTCCTTTAATTACAAATTCTGGGATTGGTAGACTATTTAAGTGTTCTAGTGTAGTCGCTGCTCCGTATGCTTCACTGTTGAAAAAATTACCCCATCTTCCAATTGACTGTGCAAGTATTAGTGACGGAACTACAATATCCAATAATCTAATTATTCTAAAGTTCTTTTTCTTACAATAAAGAGATAGTGCGATAAGACCAAAAATAATGCCACCGTGAATAGCAAGACCACCTTCCCAAACATGCCAAATTTCATTGATATGAGATCCATAATAATCCCAGCTAAACAATACATAGTATAGTCTTGCACCTATTATTCCAATAATAAGGGTCCAAAAAAACATATTGAATATAAAGTCTTTATCAATTTTAAATCTTTTAGATTCTCTATCTATTAAAAAATATCCAATTAGTACTCCTATTAATATCATGACAGAATACCATTTCACTTCGTAACCGAATAAACTAAATGCAACTGAATTCATATTATCACCAAATTAATTATATATTTTGAATGGCAAAAAGTAAATTATTAATTTATGTGTATGAGTTAACTATTTATTCAAAATGAGTATAATACGTTCAAAAAACGTATTCTGAAAAAAATTATATATACTCCTATTTTAAGAATAAAAAATAATTGGAATTAAAGTCCAATTATTTTTTTATTATTTTATTTAAGTAAATTCCTGTATATGATTCTTTCACTTTACATATGTCTTCAGGAGTACCTGTGGCGATAATCTCTCCACCAGTATCTCCTCCTTCAGGTCCTAAGTCTATAATGTAATCTGCCACTTTAATCACGTCTAGGTTATGTTCTATTACTAATACAGTATCACCGTTATCTACTATTCTATTTAATATTACTAACAGTTTTTTTATATCGTCTGTATGAAGACCTGTAGTTGGTTCGTCTAATATAAACATAGACTTTCCAGTAGGTTTCTTTTGTAGTTCTTTAGCAAGCTTTATTCTTCCTGCTTCACCACCAGACAATGTTGGAGCACTTTGACCTAACTTGATATATGAAAGGCCAACATCGATTAACATCTGTAATTTCGTTCTGATTTTAGGGAATGCTTCAAAGAAATCGTAAGCTTCGCTTACCCGCATTTCTAAGACATCGTATATACTTTTTCCTTTAAACTTAACTTCTAGTGTTTCTTTATTATATCTTTTTCCACCACAAACATCACATGGGACATATACATCTGGCAAAAAGTGCATCTCTATTTTTTTTACGCCATCTCCCCAGCAGGCTTCACATCTACCACCTTTGACATTAAATGAGAATCTACTTTTGTCAAATCCTCTTATTTTTGACTCCTTCATTTCAGCGAATAAGTCTCTAATATCATCAAATAATCCAACATAAGTTGCGGGGTTACTTCTAGGAGTTCTACCTATTGGATCCTGGCTGATTTGAACGACTTTATCTATATATTCAAGTCCTTTTATGCTTTTATATTTACCTGGTTCTACTTTGGAATTATAGACTGATTTCATTAGAGCTTTATATATGATTTCATCAACTAGTGAACTTTTACCACTTCCTGATACACCTGTAACACATACAAATTTTCCTAAAGGTATTTTGACATTGATATTTTTTAAATTATTTTCTTTTGCGCCTTTAATTTCCAAAAATTTTCCATTGCCTTTTCTTCGCTTCTTTGGTACTTCTATTTTTAATTCGCCAGTTAAATATTTGCCAGTGAGACTATTTTTATTTTTCATTACTTCTTCTGGTGTACCATGAGCGACGATATAACCACCATTTTCACCAGCACCTGGTCCTACATCGACCAAATAGTCAGCTGCTCTCATCGTATCTTCGTCGTGTTCTACAACTATTAATGTATTTCCCAAATCTCGCATTTCCTTAAGTGATGCAATTAACTTATCATTATCTCTTTGATGTAGTCCTATGCTCGGTTCATCTAAAACGTATAGAACACCTGTAAGTCTACTGCCTATTTGTGTTGCAAGTCTAATACGCTGTAACTCCCCACCTGATAATGTCGATGCAGTTCTTGCTAAAGTCAAGTAATCTAGTCCGACATTTTTTAAGAAAACTAGTCTATTCTCTATTTCTTTTAGTAAAAGTTCTGCAATCTTTTTCTCTTCGTTATTTAATTTTAACTTTTCAAAAAACGGTATCAAGTTTTTAATACTCATTAAACTCATTTCATAAATGCTTTTACCGCCAACTTTAACAGCAAGTACATCACTTTTTAATCTAGCACCATGACAAGTAGGACACTCCATATCCATCATGTACATATCTAACCATTCTCTAATCCACGCACTATTTGTTTCTAGGTATCTTCTTTCTAAATTTGTTACGATTCCCTCATAGTAATCGACTGTAGTTCTAGTATTACCATTTTTAGCAATATAGTTAAACTCTAATGGAACATCGCTTCCATATAGTATAATATCTAATTTTTCTTGGCTCATATTGCCAACTGGCTCATTTAAATCTATGTCGTAATATTTGGCACATGTCTCTAGTTGTGTCATCATGATATTTGAGTCTAAACTCAATCCTTTAATCGCTCCATCTAGTATAGATTTAGTCTTATCTGGTATTAAAAGATTTAAATTTATCATCTGTTTAACACCAAGTCCTTTACAATCTGGACACGCTCCAAATGGATTATTAAATGAGAACATATTTGGCTCTAATTTAGGTAGAGAAAATCCACATATAGGACAAGCATAATTTTCGCTCATCAAGACTTCTTTATCGCCTATAATGTTTATCAAAACCATACCTGATGCTAATTTAGTACTTTGTTCTATCGCTTCAGCAAGACGTGCTCTATCGCTTTCCCTAACAACAATTCTATCGACTATTACTTCAATCGTATCTTTTTTATTTTTAGTTAACTCAATATCTTCACTTAAATCGTATACTTTACCGTTTACTCTAACTCTTGCATAACCATTTTTTCTTAAATTTTCTAAAGTATCCTTGTGAGTACCTTTTTCCGCTCTAACCACTGGTGCCATAACCTCAATCTTAACGCCTTCGCCATAAGACAAGATTTTATCTACCATTTCATCAATCGATTGACTTTTTATCGGAGTATTGTGAGTTGGGCAATATGGAACACCAATACGCGCAAATAAAAGACGCAAATAGTCATGTATTTCTGTAACAGTACCTACAGTACTACGAGGGTTTTTACTAGTAGTTTTCTGATCGATAGATATACTAGGACTAAGTCCCTCGATAGAGTCGACATCCGGCTTCTCTGTTCCACCTAAGAATTGTCTTGCATATGCACTTAGACTTTCTACATATCTCCTTTGACCTTCTGCATAGATTGTATCGAATGCCAAACTACTTTTTCCACTTCCAGAGACTCCAGTCATGACTATAAGCTTGTTTTTAGGTAGTTCCAAATCTATATTTTTTAAGTTGTTCTCTCTTGCACCTTTAATAATAATTTTATCCATATAAATCACCAATTTCGTTATTATTTTAACACAAAAAGAGAATTTTAAAAGAACAATCAATAAGACTTTAAAAAAAATTATATGTTTGATATAATCATTATGATATAGAGGTGTTAATATGAATACATTTGTCATTGTAATTTTAGTAGTAGTAGCGCTTGCAGCTGCTATAACGATTACATACGTGCTTACTTACAATAAAATACAAAAATATATGATTAGAATAAATGAAGCTGAATCGCAGATCGACGAGGCTTTAAGAAAAAAGTATGACATACTAGTTTCGATGGAAAACATTATAAATGAAACATTAAAACTTAAACAAAATAATTTTTCTGATCTGAATGATAAAGATGTAAAAATCTCTAATTTCGATATGGATAGAAGACTTACAAAAACAGTAGATTTGTTTAAAAAGATTCGTTCCGATTATCTTGAAGAGTTAGATTTTGAAGCATTTAGAACTCTATTAGTAGATCTCAAAATTAATGAAGAAAAGAACGATGCTGCTAAAAAGTATTACAATAAATATACTACACAACTTAATATGTTAATTAAGAGGTTTCCTTCAAATATAATTGCCAAAATTCACTCAATTAAAGAGCACTTATATTTTGATAACAAGGACATGTCTGATGACGATATATTAGACTTTAAACTATAAAAAAAGAATCATAATGATTCTTTTTTTATAGTTGCCAGTTAATCGGTTTTAAGTTATTTTTAATTAAAAAATCATTTGTTCTAGAAAATGGTTTGGATCCGAAGAAACCATTATTTGCACTAAATGGAGAAGGATGAGTTGACTCAATTATTAAGTGTTTAGGATTTGTAATAAATACTTTCTTGCTTCTTGCGAATGAGCCCCATAATATGAACACTACAGGTGTGTCTTTTTCGTTTAACTTTTTAATAATATTATCAGTAAAAAAATCCCAACCGAGCGATGCATGACTGTTTGCTTTGTCTTTTTCGACTGTCAATGTCGAATTTAAAAGTAACACACCTTCCTTAGCCCATTTAGTCAAATCTCCACAATCTCTTGGCTCAATAATTCCCAAATCGTTATAAATTTCTTTGTAAATATTTTGAAGTGATGGGGGCAACTTGATTCCAGGTCTTACCGAAAATGATAATCCATGTGCTTCGTTTATTCCATGATACGGATCCTGTCCAACAATTACGACGCGGGTATTTTCATAACTTGTAAGCTTTAATGCATCGAATATGTGTTCTTTGGGAGGAAATACTGTAGTGGTTTCATAGGCTTTTTTAGCAAGTACCATCGTATTATAAAATTCTTTAGTACTAGTTATATCTTTTAGTATATTATCCCAATCGTTGTGAAATAACTCCATATTCTCACCTACTTATGATAAGTTTCATTATTATTAATTTTAAAAGCTCTATAAATTTGTTCCAAAAGAATGCCTCTAAAAAGACCGTGTGGCATGGTAAAATCTGAAAATGACAATCTTTTGTTTGCTCTAGCATAGATAGAATCGTGTAATCCGTCTGAACTTCCTATTATAAAGTCGATAGTACTCGAATGTACAAAGGTTTTATCGATAAATCTGGAAAAATCTACACTATCCATCTTATCTCCATTAATTGCACACGCTACTACATAGTCATCGTTTCCGATGTGTTTCATTATGTTGTCCTTTTCTTTTATCAGGTCGTTTTCATCTTTTATTTCTACAATTTCAATTTTGTGATATTTCGCTATGCGGACTTTGTAGTCTTCAATTAAATCGACTAAATACTTCTCTTTTATTTTCCCTGAACATATGATTTTAATCATCAGTATACTATCTCCTTCATTCTTTCTTTCTTAGGTGCAACTTTAATATTTTTAAATTCGATATCGTATTCCTTTAGGGTCTTTTCTACTGTTTTTATAGCTGCTTCTTCGGTATTGTTTTCCTTGCTCAAGTGAGCAAGTATTACTTCTTTAGTATCTGGCCCAATGAGTTTAGACAAGTAAAATCCACAAGCATTATTTGATAAGTGCCCTTTGTCGCTTAAGATTCTAGATTTTAGCCACTTAGGATATTTCCCATTTATTAACATTTCTACATCATGATTTGCCTCTATTATATATATACCCTTGTTATATAATTTTTTAAAATACCGTTGATTTAGATATCCTGTATCTGTCATATACACTAAAGAAGAAGTAGCGTCTTCTATTATGCATCCTCTTGCGTCAACTGCATCATGACTGGTCCTAAAAAAGTCTATAGTTGTAGTTCCAATAGAAAGAAGTTCTTCATTAGTATCGACATTATCGTAATTTGAAAGGTATTCCAGTTCATTGTACATATTTTTAGAAAGTAATACTCTTGGATTAGCTTTTTTTATAAATGACTCTAAGGCACTTGAATGGTCCTTGTGAGTATGCGTTAGAAAAAGAAAATCTATCTCTTCTATTGATATCCCTAACTCTCCAAGTTTGCTATTTATATACTTTAAGTTAGTACCTATATCTATAAGAATCTTACAGTCATTTGTTTCTACATATGTACTGTTTCCTTCACTAGAACTTGCTAGTGTTGAAACTAACATACGAATGCCGCCTTACATGGATTTAGTTTATTGCCGTTTTCGTCTCTTATTTCAAAGTGTAGGTGAGGTCCAGTTGAACTTCCACTGTTACCCAAGTAACCAATATGTTGTCCTTTTTTAACGGTCTGACCTACTGATACCGTAATAGAATTTTTAATATGACCATAAATAATGGTTAATCCGCTTGTAGATTTTACGTAGACATAATTACCAAAACCACCACCACATGATGATCCATAATAACCGTTGCTAGGGCATGATGTGAACGTGTCAATTACTACGCCATCTGTTGCTGAATAGATTGGACTGCCATAACCACTACCTGATATGTCGATTCCTCCGTGAAGTCTTCCCCATCTCCAACCATAATAACTCGTTATTACATATGGACTAATTGTAGGCCATCCCCAATCTGTCGAGCTAGCAGCAGGAGAAGAATAATATGGATTATAACTAGGTTCCCTTTTAGTACCCTTTACAACTATTTTGTTGATTGGTGCTGTTATTATTTCAGGCGTTCCACTTACTTCGAGATTTGTAATTTCACCATTTTTATATTGTATCTTTTGGGTAATTCTACTTACACCATTAACTCCTTGTTGTTTTGTATATGTTTGGCCAGAATATCTATTTGGATCCTCCTCATAGACAGTATCAAAAGCTTTTTCGACATCTGCTACAACAGTAGATTCTTCTACAATAGTAAATTGTGGTGCAATTAGACCTATATTTAACTTTTGACCTGCGCTTAAAAGAGAATTTACGCTAGATAATGATGGATTGGCTATCAACAACTCTTCACTACTAAGTTTGTTGTTATATGCCACGTTTTCGACAGTATCTCCTAGCTTAACTGTATATATTTCTTGTTTTTCAAGTGTTCCAAACAGTAGATACTTAGTTAAATCCGCTTTATTTGTAATAATGTTTGAATCGATTGGTAAATAACTCTCTTTAACTGTGATTTTTTCATCAAAATATAAGTTTTCTATTATTTTTCCTGTATCTATTATATCTTCTTGATTGTCGTTTAAAAAGCCATTCAATCTTTCCGGTTCAATAAATGCTTTTGCAGCGTCCATTAGAGCTGGTTCTAAATCTTCTTTGTTTAAAATATTAATCTTTTTAACACTTCCATCATCAGCTTTAATAGATACTGTATAACCCAATATAGTGAAGACACCTTTATCCTCTATTATATTGTATATTTCATTAGCAGTGCTCAATTTTTCATCGTATGTTATATATTTAGTTACTTTTAGTCCACTTGGTGGATATACTCTCGATACTTTAAATTTATCTTTTATTTGGTTTTGTTTCTCATCGATCAAGTTATATAATTCTTTTTCATCTTCGATTAGTCCAACCATTTCTCCATTTAGATAAACTTTGTAAACTTCTTTTGCAGTATCCTTACTGTAACGACTAAATCCGACGAAGAACAATAGAGCACATGAAAGTACTATAGTCATTATTCCTAAAAAGTTAGTCTTGTTTTTTTTCATTTACTCCACCTTTTTCTTTTATGTAATTGCTGAAATTCATGAAATTCTTTTCGAAAAGTAGTTCTATTGTCCCAGTACTACCACTACGATGTTTTCCTATTATAAATTCTGTAACACTGGTGTTACTGCTGACATCTTTGTATTTATCTGGATTATAGTAATCATCTCTATATAAGAAAGCAACGATATCAGCATCCTGCTCTATAGATCCTGATTCACGTAGATCACTCATAATTGGTCTTTTATCTTCTCTTAGCTCTACTCCACGAGATAACTGAGCAAGAGCGATAACTGGTACTTTAAGTTCTAAAGCCATTGTTTTCAGTGATCTAGATATTTCTGATACTTCCTGTTGACGGTTTCCAGCATATCTCGCACCACCTTGAATCAACTGTAGGTAGTCGATCAAGACAAGTCCAAGTCCCTTCTCAGAGTTTGCTAGACGTCTACATTTTGCTCTTATGTCTCCAACTGTTATACCAGATAAGTCCTCAATATATATATTCGTTTCTCCGAGTTCACTCATTGCTTCGTTAACTTTTTGCCAGTCCTTATCGTCCAATTGACCTGTTTTCAATTTTCCCATATCAATACCACCTACTGAGCTTATCATGCGCTCTGCAAGTTGTTCTGCGCCCATTTCTAGGTTAAATATTGCAACTGCTTTTGTAGTAGACAATGCAGCATTGACTGCCAAATTTAATCCAAATGCTGTTTTACCCATAGCAGGACGAGCAGCAATTATGATTAGTTCATTTTCATGTAGACCACTAGTCATTACATCTATATCGGTAAAGCCTGTTGGCAATCCAGTAATAGATGATCCGTTTTGGGCAAGAGTTTCAAGCTTTGCCTGTGTAGTACGCAATACTTCACTAATACTTTTAAATTCTCCCGCTTTTCTTTCTTTAGTTACGGTGAATATTTGCTTTTCGGCATTGTCTACAACTTCATTTGTATCGCTATCTTCTTCATATGCGCTAGTAGTTATGTTTGTCGACACTTCTATTAATCTTCTACGCAAATATTTTTCTTGCACTATATTTATATAGTATTCCAAGTTAGCTGCACTGACAATTGCATCGACGACATCACTTAGATATTCCACTCCACCTATCAAAGCTAGTGTATTATTATTTTCAAGCTCGTTTGTGAGTGTCATCATGTCTACTGGTTTCTTAGATTCATGTAAGTTGTATATCGCTTCAAATATTTTTTTATTTGACTCGCTAAAAAACATATCAGGTATTAGTTCTTCACATACTTTATCGGCAGCACTCTTCATTAAAAGACAAGCACTCAATACTGCCATTTCTGCCTCTATGTTTTGCGGTAGCTTTCTTGCTGCCATAATATCACTTCCTTAACAAATGTGAACTTTAATAGTTGCTACTACACTTTTGTGTAGGTTAATAGTTATGTTGTATACACCCAAAGTATCGATTTTTATCGGCATATATATCTTTTTTTTATCGATATCAAAACCGTTCTTTTTTAGTTCTTCGCTTAACTGTTTAGTAGATACTGTACCAAAGAGTTTTCCGTCCTTACCACTTTTAAAAGTAAAGCTAAAATCTTTACTTTCTAATTTTTTCTTGAGCTCTTCACATGATTTAATTAGCATTTCCTCATCTTTCGCTCTCTTATCGACTTCCGTTTCAAGTATAGCTTTACTTGTCTTAGTATATGGTACTGCCAATTTATTTTTTATTAAGAAGTTTTTAGCATATCCATCGCTAACTTCCAATATATCATCTTTTTTTCCTTGCTTTTTAACATCTTGTAAAAGTATTACTTTCACTTCTTTCACCTCCATAGGTATTTATATTATAGCAAAAGAGTCACAAAAAGGAAATAAAAAACCCGACATGATTTGCCGAGTTACTTTTAATCTCTACTTAACAAATGGTATCAATGCCATAAAACGAGCTCTTTTAATTTGCTCTGCAATATGTCTTTGGTGTTTAGCGCAAGCTCCTGTCATTCTTCTAGGCATAATTTTACCCTTTTCATTAATGTATTTAGAAACGATCATTACATCTTTATAATCTACGCTTTTACCAGCACACATTTGGCATACTTTTTTCTTCTTACGATGAAATTCAGCCATAATTTATATCTCCTTTCCTTTAGAATGGTAGGTCATCATCACTTAAAACTACTTCTGAACCGTAGTCTTTAAAAGGATCATCTTCACTGACATCAACTGTCGGTGTAGCCACCTCTTCTCCTGTAGGGAATGCAACGTCATCCTGTGGGAATTCATTACCAGATGAAACGCTAGGGTTTTCACTTGGAATGTAACTACTTCCAGCATTACTTCTACTTCCTAAGAATGTTATGTTATCTGCTACAACTTCTGTAACATATCTTCTAGTACCATCTTGAGCATCATAACTTCTAGATTGAAGTCTGCCCTCAACTCCTACAAGCGATCCCTTGGTACAATACTTTGCTACATTTTCTGCTTGTCTTCTCCAGACAACTACGTTGATAAAGTCTGCAGTTCTTTCACCGTTTGCATTTGGTATTCTATTTACTGCAACAGTTATTCTCGTAGTAGCAATTCCATTTGGTGTTGTTCTAAGTTCAGGATCTGCTGTTATTCTTCCTACTAAAAATGTTCTATTCATGATTACTTCTCCTACTCTTCGTCTAATCTTATAATTAAGTGTCTAATAATATTTTCATCAAGTCCTAAGCGACGGTCTAATTCTTTAACTGTTGCGCTTGTACCATCAAAATTAATCACATAATAAAAACCATTTACTTGTTTTTTAATAGCGTATGCCAACTTCTTTTGACCCATGTCTTTAAAGTTAGTAGACTTACCACCATCGACTTCGCTAATAAGCTTTTCATAACCCTTAGCAATTTTCAAAGCTTCTTCGCTTTCCATTGTGGTCTTTACTATAAACATTAATTCATATTTGTTCATAATACACCTCCTTTTGGTCTAAACGGCTTTAGATTTTAACTAAAGCAAAGAGATTTCACATCTCGAAGGTATTATAGCAAATCGCTATAAAGAATTCAACTAAAACATCGACTTTAATTATTTCTTTTTACCATTTTTGTTAAAAACTTAAAAAGCCAGCTTATTCACTGGCAACATCTAATTTAATTTTTGTTTTCTCTATTTTTCCTGCTCTTTCAAATGTTACTGTAACTTCGTCTCCGACAGAATGCTTGTATAGTGCATATCTAAGTGTTGCAACGCTTCTAACTTCGTAATCTCCAAATTTAGTTACAATATCTCCTCTTTTAAGCCCTGCCTTTTCTGCTGGACTGTTTGCCTGTATTTTTACAAGCACTACCCCTTGTTTTAATTCGGTATTCAAAGTAATACCTTCTCTATATAAGTAGTATTTTTCTGTAAGATTTAGCATGGTGGCTCCAAGTAAAGGTCTCTTTATTGTATCGCCATTAATAATCATGTCTGCAAAAGCAATTGCGTCCTCTATCGGGATGGCAAAGCCGATTCCTTCTACACCTTCTGAAACAAGTTTCATATTTGTAATACCGATTACTTCACCATTTGAATTTGCGAGTGGTCCACCACTATTTCCAGAGTTAATAGAAGCATCAGTTTGTAATACTTTCATTACTACATCATTATTTATAGTATCGGATAAACTTACCTCTACCATTCTGTCTTTACCACTTAATACTCCTCTAGTTACAGACCAATAAAATTCTGTGTCGAGTGGAGCGCCTAGGGTGAATACTGTATCACCTATACGCATATTTTCGCTACTTCCGATATCTGCAACTGATTCAATATTTTTTTCATTTAACGATAATACAGCTAAGTCAGAGTACTCATCGGTTCCTTCTATTTTAGCAGCAATTTCAGATTTATTTGTAAAAGTTATTCTTACCTCCGAAGATTTGTCAGCCATACTTACAACGTGATTATTTGTCAAGATATATGCTTTGCCGTTTGACTTTTTATAAACAAATCCAGTACCACTAGATACTATTTCATCATTTTTATATACTCCAACCACTACTACTGAATCGTATAGTTTTTCGACAGCATCGGCAATTCCTTCATCTGTGACAGTTATTTCTTTTTCATTTTTGTTTATTATAGTTTTCCCATCGTTTTGTTTTGGTAGTAAGTAATAAGTAACGGAATACGTTATCGTTGCTCCAAGAATCATTGAAAATACTATAGTAAAAAACATCCCAAACTTTTTATTCATTTTATCGTCTCCTTTAATAATTTAGTATTTCTATATAATTTGTAGGAAAGCCCATCTTTTTAAGTATATCATTTATGCTTATTGTTTCAAGTTTTCCTTCTAAAATGGATTTTTCATAGTCTATTTCTTGAATTAGCAGTCTAAATTCATCATCTCTTAACAGATGTTTTAATATCAATATTAGTGCAAATAAATCATTTCTTCCCTGAAACGATTCCGGATTTTCTTTGGTTAAGTTGAACATATAGTGATATTTATTTAGTGGAATCATTGCTGCAGTTCTATGGTCATATAATATATCCTCATGTGCACATAGATTTCTGTAGTTTGCAAGAATTGGTAAGAACACTAATAATTCCTCAACGTTTAGACCAAAAATTTTAGCGACTTCTTCCTGGTCTCTTCTTTTCATTATGGCAAATAACTCACAAACTATTCCAAAAGATAATACTTTAATAGCAACCCATAGAGGCACATATCCATAGTTATAGATGTAGTGTGTCGTAGCAGAGTGTTGACCTCCATTTATTCTGATTTGACGTTTTATTTTTCTGATCAAATCATTTACTTGTCGTACCTTTTCGCTTCTAGTATCAAAATTGGATACCCTTAAATAATCTTTTTCTTTATATCCATAGTTCTTAGACAATTGATAAGATGCAATACTCTTTAAGTTATTTTCAATTATCAGCATATTTTTAAATATTATATTTCTCAGCTGCCTATCAAACTCAAATAGTGAATACAACTCCTTAAATGTAGTACCTTTCTTATAATTTCTCGATTTACTATCGATTAAGAATGGGTGTCTATAGCCACTTAAAAAAAAGTAATTTTCTCTCAATAAAACATCTTTTACTTCTAGTTCATTTTCGATGATCATTCCTTTTTCACGCAAAATTTGTACTTGCTCATCTATCGTTTTAAATGTCTTTTGCACTATTACCACCTTATATGAATTATACTACAAATCTCAATAAAAAGATAGCATATATCCAAATGGTATTGTATATTTTACATCAAATATGTAACTATACTTTTAGCAATAGACTTAGCCAAATCATTTTTATATTCTTCATTTAAAAGGTTTTTTCTATCTTTTGGACTAGATATGAAACCAAATTCAATAAGTACTCCTTTGGTATTAATTTTATTATACATATATTTATCAGATGGAATTCTTTTTACTTTTTTATTTAGCTTAAAAAATATGTTTAATTCGCTTTGGATAGTTTCTGCTAGTGTTTTATTTTTTTTATTAACATCACTATAAAACACTTGTGCGCCATAGTATTTTGTTTCTTTTAAATAATTCATATGAAGTGATATATACATATTAGCACTTGTCTCATCTATTAGTAATATTCTATTATCAAAATCACTTTTCTTTCTATGAGTATTACTAATACTTAAATCATAATCGGCACTTCTTGTCATAAGTACACTAGCCCCTAGATGCTCGAGTTGACTTTTTAATGTTTTGGCAAAGTCTAGATTATAATTTTTTTCTAACTCTCCGTCATAAACTGCGCCTGGATCTAATCCACCATGTCCAGGATCTATTACAATTAAATAACCAAATAGAGGAAAAGTATTAATGGTACTTTTCTTGAAAGCTAAAGAAAATATTAATAAAGTCAATAAAGCAAATAAAAAAACAATTTTTTTCATACTTAATTATATGAATAAAATTGCTGTTTTATGGCAAATCCTTATTATAATAAAACAATCTAGATTTTCTTTTCTCCACACCCGTGCTCTAGCTTAAATGCTTCATCTTTTAATGCGGTGTCTAAGTCCATTTCGCGATAATTCGTTGATGCTGTCGCATTATGGTTTAGAAAGACTTTATTTATTCTTTCTAGTTCTTTATATTGAAATTCTGTAAGCTCATCAGGAATAAATATGGGCGTTCCCCATGATACTGGCATAAAGTGAATTATTATTGCTTTCTGTTTAAACATTATGTAGTCTTGCCATTTGGATTCATTCGGCTGCTCCGGATGTAAAGAATGATATAAATTTAAGTCTTCAAAATTCGGATCACTTCGCCGATTGTATGCAGTTACTATAGCTGCATGATTTGTTGGTGCGTTACAGTATATAGCCTTATCTGGAAGAATATAGCCCAATGCAGATTTTGCAGTAACTCTGTTATAGTTACAGTCTAATAAAAATGGCTTAAAAAAATCCGGTCTTCTGATAAAGTCTTCTAAGGAAAAACTATCATGACTATCAATCGCGATATCAATTAGCAACTTTTCAAGCGCTAATGAAGATATTAAGTAAAATCTGGCGTTATAGTCGCAATTAATAACGGATTTTACACATTTTTGAATCATTTCGGGAACCATATGTAATTCATCCAATGAAATATTACATTGCAAAACACGATATATGTAATTTGCAATTAATTCTTCCAGTTTTTCAGCGCTTATTGTGGTCACTTTCATACTTTGTAATTCATTCACAGGAATAACTCTCATAAAATACTCTCCATGGTATAAAAAGGCTTAAAGTTATATTTTCGCACTCATCATTGTTTTGTATGCTATTTTTAAGTTTTCTTTTTTATTATGATTCATGCTTACAAAATTAATATGCATCTGGTACCCACTATCTAAACTAAGTAATAGTTCTACTTTGCCTTGTTTAAAGTTTATTGCACTAGTTGAAATAGATTTATATGGAATAATATGTATTTTCTTATAATAAACCGCAAGTGGATCTCTATCGAATAAAATTAATTTTTTATTGGTAAATACTGCATAATCTTTACTGTTTTTATATGCCATAATCACGTTTTCTACATCAGTTAAATATTCCTTTGCGTACTCTGGTAAATTATCAGGATGTACCTCAGTTCCAAAATCAAAATATTTTGTCAATTCTTTAAATTTCATATATGCCATATTATATCACCTCATCCTACAATTTTAATGCTTTTAATTGGCCATATTCTTAACTTTACCCTACCAATAATATCTTCTTTTTTAACAAGTCCGACTTTTGGATTTCTACTATCCATTGAATTGCTTCTGTTATCGCCAAGTACTAAATACATATCATCTGGTATCTTATCGTAACCTAGACTCGACAGATAAAAGTTGTTTACTGTTATATTTCCAATATAATTTTCTTTTAGTATTTTCCCATCAATGATTACTTTATTGTTTTCAATTTTTACGTTTTCTCCAGGTAATCCAATTACTCTTTTGATTAGATATTTTGTATCCGCATAGTTAAACGATATTATTTCTCCGCGTTTAACATCTTTTATACCGTAGATAAATTTGTTCAATATGACAACGTCTCCGCTTTTAAGAGTACTCTCCATTGATGGACCTACAACTTGTTCTAAAGTGAATACATACATTATAATGACAAATACTAAAGCAATTACTAGTATATATTTAAATGCATCTTTAAAAAACTCTTTTATATCTAACCAATCCACTACTATCACCTTAATTTGATTTTATCATAAATCATATATAAATACAAAACAAAAGTGGAACTTTTGTTCCACTTTAATCGTTTTCGTTTCCTTCAATTGCGACAAATTTTCCGTCTCTATACTCGAATTTAATATAATAACGTTTATATTGCTTTGTGAAGTTAACAGTCACATACTTAACTATTTTACCTTCATCGTCCAATGCTGGAGTTTTATATACTGGAATTCTCTTATGACCGTCTATAGTAGTAGATTCCCATCTAATTAATCCAAAATCATAGCTACTAAAAGTGTCAGTAGAATTATCTGTATACTCAACTACTAATGATTTCAAATCGATAACTATACCAATATATGATTCTGTTATCTCAAAGAAGTTATAATTAACTGGTTGATGAACCAATATAGAACAATTATTATCCCATCTACTGCTACATCTATCATATGATTTAGAAGTGTTATACTCAATTGTAAATTTAGTACTATAGGCAGTTTCCTTGATTATTTCATAACTAAGGTTATTATCGCTAAACTCTCCATCTGTTACAGTAAGTTTAAATGTTCCTTTTTTTCTAGTACTAAAATCTGTCGTATATTCATTCAGTAATTCTTCATCTTTTAGATTGTCTTTATAAGTTCTATACACTAGAATATTATCTTTAATTTGGTCTTCATCAGAGTTTATTTGGAATGTTAAGTTTGTATTTGCATCCTTCTTTGTTACTCTTATGCCATCTTGATATGTATAAACTGCGTTGTATGTAAGGTCTTCGGTAACAACCTGAGCAAATTCTTTATCCCACTTGATATAGTAATATCCAGAATTTTCAATTACACTAGGAACTATTATTCCAGCCTCTTCAAATGTCAATCCGGTTAATACATTTTCATATACTACTGTACTTTCCCTTTCAGCCCCAATTCTATTCAAATATCCATATTCATTGGTCTTAAAAGTTACTGTATAGTGTTCTTCATCTTCATCATTCTTGCCATTGTGATTTTTATCTTCCAAATATACAGGATATACATCTAAATGAGATTGTACATTAGTATAATCCTTGTCCCAATGTGAGAAGATATAGCCATCTTCTTCTGAAAGCTCTGGAGCAGTTGCATCTAATCCAATCAAAACGTTTTCTTCTTTAATAACTTTATTAGATTTAGAATAGAATTTAACTGTGTATCTCGTATCTTCTTCATCTATTACTCCATTATTGTTGATATCATCACCATATATAGGGTATACATCTAAATCACTTGTAACATTATCAAATGATTTATCCCATTTTACGAAAATATAGTTATCTACTGGATCTAATACTGGAGCAGTTGCGCTAGTTCCTACTAGAACAATTTCTTCCTTTACTGCTGTATTATTCTTATCATAAAATTTAACTATGTATCTTGTATCTTCTTCGTCGTTTATACCATTTTCATTAACGTCATCTTTATAAACAGGATAAACGTCTAAATCTGATTGAATAGAAGTATATTCCTTATCCCAACCCATAAAAATCTTTTTCGATACAGGAGCCAATTCTGGAGCAGTTGCATCTAATCCAATCAAAACATTTTCTTCTTTTACAAGCTCTTGTTCAATATTATAGAATTTTACACTGTATATTTCATCTTGTGTATCCGGAATTCCATTTTTATTTATGTCTTTTTCATATAGTGCATAGATGTCTAAATTCTCTTTTACATTGTTGAACTCTTTATCCCAACCCATGAAGATATAATTTTCTACATCCTCGAGTTGTGGAGCACTTGCATCCATTCCTATTAATACAATTTCTTCTTTTATTTGTTTTTTATCAAAATCGTAGAATTTTACTGTGAATCTTTCATCTAAATCGTCATCTATATTGTTATTATTGATATCTTCTTTAACAGATACTAACCTTGTTTTTTCAACTTCTTTTCCATATTTATCCACTAGTTTATAAGTTAATTCATATCTGCCTAACTCGGCAGTATTAACTACACCAGAGATAATTGCTTCTCTAGTAACATCATCACTTTCATCAACTGTAAATAAATATCCTGGTTCGTTATATACGTGTCCTTGTAATACCGTTAAAGGATTATCTCCCTTTAGTGTTAAAGTTGGTTCCTTTGGATGACTAGACCCGTCATCTAATGAATATCCATTATCACGTTCATCTTTATTTGTATATCCATCATTGTCTTCATCTGAATTAGGATCTAAAACCACTATAGTCCTAGATGCGTTTGCACTTTGATCATATGAATCCGTTACAGTGTATGTAACAGTATGTTCACCTACATTCAAATCCTTAATATCGTCAACACTAGTTGCCACGGTTAAGTTTTCACTAGATTCGATACTTAATCCAGATTTTATGTCGAAATCATCTCCTAAAAGAATTACAACTCTTTCTGGAGTAACACTCAATACCGGTGCATTAGGTTTAACTGGAGCCTCCGTAGGTGTATTGTTATTTTCGTTACTACTGCTCGTATTATTATTGTTTTCAGTATTTGAATTATTAGTGTTAGTATTAGTATTAGTATTAGTACTATTATTATTTCTATTACTTGTATTTGTATTACTTGAAGATCTTCTAGTATTTGTATTTCCGCTGTTATTTTGTACTGGAGTTAAAACTTGTGGTTCTTCTACTGTAGGTTCTTCTACTATCGGTTCCTCTACCGTTGGTTCTTCTTCGACTGGTTCAACAACAGGTGTTTCTTCTTCAAATTCTACGAACTCCAATTCTTCTGGATTGGCGAATGAGAATAAGAATAAACTCATTACTAAAAACAATACTATTGCAAATATTTTTTTCTTATCCATTATTTACCTCCTATTATTCCTGCATCTTTATGAAAAATGGTCCAAACTGATATGCTTCCAAAGATTTTCTCTTATAAATAAACACTTTGTATCCAAGACCAGTACATTCTTCTACAGTCCCATCTTCAAATTCGTGTGTTTTTTCAGATATACAGAAAACTGGTTCGCTCTTTTTTTGAACTTTTACAAAGTCTATTACCCAGATTACTACTAAAAATGCAAAGCATACCCAAAATACTACGTCAAAGATGATTCTTGCTACTCCCTTCTTGTCTTTATTTTCACTCATACAACTCACCACCTCACTAAACCATAATATTGTATTTTATAGTCATATTATCTATTAAAATGTCGAAAATTGCAAGTACTTCACTCTAATATTTTAAAAAAATAAAAGAAAAAAGAGCTACTGCTCTTTAGTGTTCAATTCAGCATTTATTACCTCATAAGTATCTGTTATAGTTATAAATGCTTCTGGGTCAATATTCTTAACTCCTTCTCTTAATTTATAATAATCCTTAGTTTTAATTGCGCTCATCAAAACTTTGCTTTTATTCTTTGAGTAGCCACCTACGACATCAAAGATAGTAAGACCACTATTTAGGTCCCCCATTATATAGTTTTTTACTTCTTCTTCTTTTTTAGTAATGATGTAAAAAACTTTTGTATCACTAGAGTTTAGCATTCCTACTCTACTAAGGTATTCAATTATTATTGCGCCAATCGCGGTGTGCATTGCAAGTTCCAAACCGCAAGTCAAGTATGAAATGCAAACTACTAGTATATCTATGGCATATGACAATAGTTTTGTATCTCTTAATCTTTTTCCAAAAACGATTTCACCTAATATATCTAATCCTGTAGCATCGCCACCACATTTATATATCGTTTTAATTCCATAACCGATAATACCTGCACCAAAAATTGATTTTAAAAATATGTCTGCGCTCGATAAATTAATAACTGAACTGATATTTGTAAAAATTAGTATCGACACTGGAATAGTAAATGCCGTTATCATGTATTTTTTATAGTCCTTAAATGGCATAAATATAGCACCTAAAAGAAGTGAAAGAGAGTTAAATACTAGTAATACTAACGCCATATTAATTCCGTATTTAATGTCTAATAGATTTGCTAAACCTAATATACCAGTTGGAACAATCAATAAATTCCTATAGAATAAATCTATCCCCGCTCCAATCAATATAGAACACAATAAAATTAACCCACAATCTTTATATTTTTTCATTCTCTCACCCTATTTATTCTTTAATATACTCTCCATTATCGGCATTATTTCTCCATCTAGTACTTTGTTAACATTACTAGTTTCATATCCGCTTCGCAAATCTTTAATCAACTTATATGGTTCTAAAACATAATTTCTAATCTGCGAGCCAAAATTAATATCTACGATATCACCTTTTAGATTTGACAATTCTGCATCTTTTTTAGCCTTTTCTATCGCATATAATTTGCTTCTAAGCATTTCCATAGCAATATCTTTATTTTGTTGTTGACTTCTTTCTACTTGACATGTTACGACGGTTTTTGTTGGCAAGTGAGTTATCCGTACTGCAGAATTACTCGTATTTACCGATTGACCTCCTGCTCCACTCGAATGGTATACGTCTATCTTCAAATCAGACTCTTTTATTTCGACGTTGACTTCTTTTGAAATTACTGGAGTAATGGATACACTTGCAAAAGATGTATGTCTTCTACCATTAGAATCAAATGGACTAATTCTTACTAATCTATGTACTCCCGCTTCTCCTTTAAAGTATCCATATGGATAATATCCACTTATTAACATAGTTATACTTTTAAGTCCTGCTTCTTCACCTTTTTGTTCATCGATGATTTTGTAGTTATACCCGTTTTTTTCACAAAACATCGAATACATTCTATAGAGCATACTAGCCCAATCGCAAGCTTCTGTTCCTCCTGCACCCGGGTGTATTTCTAAGTAACAATCGCTTGCATCATATTCACCATCTAATAGTGATGTTATCATGAGTTGTTCATACTTTTTTTCTAATTCTGTAAGATTCAATTCTATTTCTTTTATCATATCTGAATCTAATTCCATATCGAATAGTTCATTAATATCGTTAGACTGACTGCATAAATAATCATAGTCTTTTAAGCTTTTCTGAAGTTCTGATAGTTCTTTATTTAACTTATTGGCGTGTTCGACATCGTTCCAAATACCCTCTTTACCCAACTCTTCTTGTAGTTTAGCAATATCGGCTCTTTTTTTATCTAAGTCAAAGTGACCTCCCTAAGTTTTGAATATTTTTTATTAATGTATTCACTTTATCTTTTATTACTGTAATATCCATTATAATCACCTACTATGATTATAAAATAATATAAAAAAACTTGCAATTATTATTGCAAGCATTATTTACTCACTGGCATGGAGTATATCATCTATTTTTATAATTTCTTCGCTTAAAGTGTTTAAATCTAATATTGTTAAAGCGCATTTATTATAGTTTGGTGCTGTCTTATCATCTGTTATAAAATACAGTTTTCCTTTATTAACTAATTCAGTAAACTTTACTTCTGGAACGTCATATACATCTTTATTTTCATATATCTTATTTTTTTCAGTATATACTCTTATTTCTTTTAACCCTACACACGTCGATTCAGTTTTTACTTCAATAAGATATTTATCATATCTATAAATGGTTGTTCCTTCCGCACAGCCATATGCATTATATTCTCCAGCTGTATAAGAAACTGTATCATTAATACTTATCGTATATTCTGGACAGTAATTTCTTTTACCAAATTCATCAGGAGTATCTCCGATAAATGTCTTACAACTTGCAACTATCTTATTACCTCCATAGCTTAAATCTAAATTTTTAAAATTAGTATTTATTTTTTCCTCTGGAACGACAGCTTTTATTTCTGTCATTTCATTCGTTTTAGAAGCAATAACTTCTAAAGTTTTTTGATCGATATTCTTAGGTAATTCATTATCTTCTGGTTTAGATGGACTATTATTCTTGTTTATTTCTCCCGCTTTAGGTTCTCTATTTTTATTAAGGCTAATTGTATTAGTCAAGAGTAATGCAATAAACACTCCTAACATAACAACAATTGTTGCTAAAATACCTATTACTATATTTTTTTTCATTTGCTTACCTCTTTTCAATTTTCATTATATATATATAAGTACGCTAACTCAATTATGTAATTAATCGATTTACAATTATTATCGCAAGTTTCTATTCTGACATAATTCCTACTTTTACTCTATCATCATTTTTACTATATTTATTAAGAATAACCGTTTCTAGTTTTCCGTTATTAACTCTCGATTTTTTTTCTATATAAATCTTCGAATCAGAATCTAATTGTAAATAATAAATCCAATCATCTTTTATCATAATTCCATATTTAAAATAGTAGCCATATTTTAAATATTCTTTTCCATTATCATAGTTAATTTCTTTGCATTTAAAGCCTGCGCATTCATCACCATCAACAGATATGCTAACAAAATCCTGAACAGTTATATTATCGACAAATGTGCCGTCCACATTATATATGTAAATTTTACTCTGTCCATCTTGAGGAAGGTTTTCGTCTAAATTAAATTTTCGGAAAATCATATAGTTATCATTTATAAACAAATAACCACATGAGAAATCCCAATCTTTTTCTAACTCTTCTTTTTCTTTAAGATAATCTTTCTCATCATAAATATATTTTACTGTCCCTATTAGTTTTTCAAGTAATTTACCATTTAAATATATATGTTGCTCTATTTTATACAATGGTATTTTATCGTAGTGCTCATCGTAATTCAAACAATCGTTATCTAAGCATTTTTTAATGTAATATTCTATTTTAATTTCATTTGATTTATCATTCTCGGAGTGTGTCGCAATTATTCCTTCAGATATTTTTGAACTATTGTTTGTTCCTATCTGAGAACTATTGTCTTTCTTAAATAATGAGGTTTTTCCTGTTATCTCTAATACCAACAATGTACTAAGCATTAAAATAATAACGGCTAAAATACCTATTACTATATTTTTTTTCATTTGCTTACCTCTTTTCAATTTTCATTATATATATAAAAGTACGCTAAATCAATTATGTAATATTTTGATTTACATTTTATCAGGTATATTTATACCCAATAAGTTTAGTATGAACTCATTCGTCTTAAGAACAATATCGCTCATGACAAGCCATGATGATTGAGTTTTGTAATCTTTTTCATTTAGTATATGACTGTCTGCATAGAAAGTATTATATAAATTTGTCAATTTGAAAATATATTCGCAAATTTCATTTAATATCTTTGCGTCAATTGCTCTTTTCAATACATCTGTCAAATTAATCAAATGTAATATGATATCTCTTTCCGTTTTATTAGTTATTTTATAATATTTATCATATGATATATTTGCACTTTTCGCTTTAGAGAAAATTGATTTAATCCTTACGGTGTTATAAAGAAGATATGGGCCAGTCTTACCAGTAGTATCAGAGAATTTTACTGGATCAAATATGTAGTCGCTGGCTCTATTTGGTAGAAGATCTGCGAATTTTATTGCCGCTACTGCTACTGTTTTAGCTAGTTCTGGCTTTTCTTCATCGCTAACATTATCTCCAATTTTCTTTAAACATTCATCGTATACCAATTCATATAATGAGATTAAACTCATCACAGAACCATCTCTCGTTTTAAATGGACGACCATCTGGACCATTCATAGTACCGAATCCTAGATGTATTAGTTTTAAATCTTTTGGAACAATTTTTGTCTTATACGCACATCTAAATGCTTGAACAAAGTGTAGCTCTTGACGATTATCAGTTAAATACCATATTTCATCTACCTTAAATCTTTTTACTCGTGAATATAATGTTGCAAGTTCTGTAGTATCGTATAGAACTCCACCATCACTTTTCTTAACCATAAATGGAGGTATTTCCCTTTTGTCTGTAGGTTCATTTACAAATATTACTTCTGCTCCATCACTAATCTCAGTATAATTGTTTTTCTCTAGGTAATCTACCATTTCCGGTATTAATTTATCGGCATCACTTTCACCTTCCCATAAGTCGAAACTTGTATTAAATAGATCATAAACCCTTTTAATATCATCACAAGATGTCTTAACGATATGACGCCAAAGAGCTGTATAACCTTTGTCACCTTGTTGTAACTTTGTAGTTATTTCTCTTGCCTCATTTAGATAGTTCTCATCTTCTTTTGCCTTAGCGCTTGAGAAAGGGTAAATTTCTGCTAGGTCTTCTACTGAAACGGGAGATTCTTTAGGATATTCACCAGAGTAATCCGGGTCAAAATAAGGTAAATCTGGCATACGATGTTTAATCTCTAACATGACAAGCCCCATAGGTCTACCCCAGTCACCTAAATGTACATCACTAATAGTCTTATATCCACATGAGTTTAATAGTCTCTTTAGTGCTTCACCGATATTAGCACTTCTCAAATGCCCCACGTGTAATTCTTTGGCAATGTTTGCTCCACCATAATCAAGAAAGATAGTCTTATCGGTTACTTTATATATATTCTTTTCAAAGTCGCTGTGGATAACATTCATATAATCCACAAGTACATCGTCATTAAAAGATATGTTTATAAAACCTGGACCTGCGATATTGATGTTTGTATAATCTGCTATCTGCGATAATTCAGAGACAATTTTTTCTGCTAATTCTCTTGGATTGATATGATTCTTTCCAGCAATTGTCATGCAACCATTATATTGATAATCACCCAATTCAGGCTTGTTAGATACACTTACCTGAACGGGTTCATCATATCCAAGTGATAGAAGAATACCATGTATATCTTCGTTAAGTTTTTCTATTAAATACATACTTATCTCTCCCTTTTTTATGTTTTTAATATATATTAAAATGCACTTTTGTGCAAGGATTAATCGAATTCTTCCTTGTGTTCATTAAAAAAATTATAGTAAATGCGAACATTATTTAGCTCAGTCCACTTTTTAGATTTTACAGGAATTGAGTCTAAATCATATATTTTAGCATCGGTAATACTTAATAAAAACGGAGAATGCGTCGCAATGATAAACTGGCAATCATAAAATCTAGCTGAATCTTCTATAAATTGTTTTAACTTAATTTGATTTTCTGCAGATAAACTATTTTCCGGTTCATCGATCAAGTATATAGCGTGATCCTGTATTTCATTTTGCCAATATGAAAGTGCAGTTTCCCCATTTGACTCCTGCAATATATTGTTATTTCTCAATCTCTCCCTAATATAAGCAGATTGTGTTTTCTTTCTGGATTCAATAATATCTTTTAGATGTTCGTGTTCCTTAAAAAGATCTATATTATTCGTCGATTCACTATATTTGTTTTCTATATATTCTTTTGCTAAATCTTCTTTTCTTCTATTAACTTTAGAATTAATTGTCCTTACATCTATTAGATAATCAAATACATCGTCACTTAATATTATCTTAATTTCCTTTAAATCTTTTTTATTGATTTCTAGACTCGTTAAATTTACATAGTCATCGAAAATATCGCTGAGTACGTTGATATTTTTTCTAGATGCTTCTAGTTTTTTGGCAATTATATTGAGTAGAGTCGTCTTACCAGAGCCATTTCCTCCGTAAAGAATAGTAACCGGTTCAAAAGATAAACTTTCTAGCCCTTTTGGTGGAAATATTCCTAGTGGATAAAAGTTATTATATATCTTTCTTTCTGGCATACAAACTTTTTCCTGCTTTTCATTTAATAGTGTAAAACTTTTTAAATAGACCATAGACAAGACCTCTTAATTAAATTATATCATTATTTATACAAAACAAAAACCACTTTCGTGGTTTATGATTACTGCATTATTGTAGACATGTCGAACATACTCGTACCAGTTACAGCTTTTGGTAGTTCCCCGTTCCATTTTTCAATGAATTTTTCTTTTATAATATTATCCGTTAATGTCTGCTGTTTAAGTGAATTGGCTTTTTTCTCAGCTTCTGCCGCAACTATCTTTTTCTCAGCTTCAATTTTTTCTTTCTCTAATTCGCGTTTTGCAGTTAGCACTTTTTGTTCTGCAACTTGCTTTTCTTCTATTGCCTTTTCAAATTCCTCACTAAATGCGAAATTAGTGATGTTGAAGTCATTTATAGATAGACCATATTTATCCACCTTTTTAGTTAATTCTTCCATGCATTTTACGCTTACTTCGCTTCTATTAGTGATCAATTCTTCAGCAGTATACTTAGATGTCACTGCCTTAATACTTTCCTCTATAGCTGGTTCTAAAACCACTTTTTCATAATCAGTACCGACAGTCTTGTATAGTTCTGTAGCTTTTTTACTGTTGATTCTGTAGTTTACTGCAAGACTCATATCAACTTCTTGTAAATCCTTGCTAGAACTGTCTGTCTTTACTTCTACTTTCTGAACTCTAATGTTCATCTTTTCAATCTGTTCGATAAATGGAATTTTAAAATTTACTCCTTCATGGGTATTCTTATTTACTACACTACCGAACCTAACTCTAATACCCACTTCACCGCTTTCGATTGTAGTAATACTAGACAGTAAAATAACTAGTCCAAATACGACACCAACTACAATAAAAATTATTTTTTTGTTTTCAAATATTTTTCTCATATTAACCTCCTTTTATAAGAGTCTAAACAAAACAAAAAGACTCCTATATCTCTATAAAAGTCTTGTTCTCTATAAGTAATCCAGGCAATTAACCGGTTGTTGAATCACTTCATCAAATCGATGGAACTACTCCCTCTTACGTGATTTAATTATATCACATTTTATGAGTTTTGTCAAAATCACTTATTTATATTCATCTTCTTGTTTATAAATTTAATTGCAGATTTAGAATTTATTTTATAAAGCAATCTTAAAAATTTAGAATCGCTTCCTAAAAAGAGTTTAAATTTATTTTTTTCTATACCATTAATTATCTGAGCGGCAGCAACGTCAGCTTCCAACATTTTCATGCCCGACCCACCATTCGACATATCTACTTCCACATTTGAGTTTTTAGTGATATTTGTATTCATGGCGCCTGGTAAAACGATCATTACTCTCACGTTTGTTTTTTCTAGTTCGGCATATAAGCCCTCTGTAAATATTTTTAATGCCGCCTTTGAAGCACCATATATTGTTTGTCCAGGAAATGGAAAAAATCCGCCCATACTCGATACGTTAACAATATATTGCTCACTTCTGTCATGAGTTAAATCCTCCATAAAGTATCTTATAAGATTAACAGGCCCAAAAAAATTTACCTTCATAACTTTGTCTATTGTTTTATCGTCGAGATTTTCTACTTTAACAAATGGTTGTATAATGCCAGCATTGTTTATAATTATATCTACATCACTATAGTCTTTTTTATATTCTTCTCTGAATGAGCGTATCGATTCATCACTACCCATATCTACTACATAGGTATTAAGTCGTTTAGAATTTATTTCGTTTCTTAGCTCGTCTAAATTGTCTTTATTTATATCTATTGCTGCGACATTGCATCCTTTTTTTATTAATTGTTTAGCTAGTTCTTTTCCGACTCCGCTTGCTGCACCTGTCACTATTACATTTTTTTTGTTTATTTTCATAATATCACCGAGTTAATTATATCACGCGAAACTTATAATTATATATTTTAGTATCGTTTTTTTACTATTGATTTACACACAAATAAAAAAGAATTGTCTAAATTCTTTTTTATATGTTTTCTGGCTGATACTTATCATCGTTAAAGGCCAATATGAGTTCAAATATAAAGCTTAGGAATATTAACCCTAAAAAGTATCCGACTCCGTGACCAAATGCTTTGGATAGCCTATACAGAGCTGCAAAAACAAAGTAAAGCAGTACAACCAATGCTATAATATTTACAAATGGAATAATTAGGCAAACAATTGCTGCTAATAATATCCAAAAGTTAAGCTTTAAAAGTTTAAATAAAACATAGACATTGTAGATTGGAATTATAGATTTCCATCCTTGCTCTCCAGCTTTTTCAAATATTTTCCACATTGCAACAATGCTCAATAACATGACTACCAATGATGATATCTTATACTCTGGTCTATTGATAGCATCGAGATTTTTTAAAACATCGCTAATATCATACATTTACTTCCTTCCTCCTTGGTAATATTATACTATAAATGCCGAACGAAAAACAGTATTATTTAATAATCAATTTATTTTCTACTATTATTTTTTGACTAAAGCCATATTTCTTTATTTGTCTTTCCAATCACTATAGCATAGGTCTTTTCATTAGTGATAATCTGGTTGTTAACAACATCTAAATTATGACTGACTAAATTAAATAGATATTTATCTTTTTTAAAAGATTAGTCATTTAATATTGATTTCATTTTTATCATTTCTTTTTAATTCTCGTACTATCCACTCCATTACTAAATTAGTAATGTATTCTTTTTCATCGATAGTTAATTCTTTTCCTTTTTCTATATGATGCCACTTCTCTAGACAAGATCTACAGCAGCAAGCACAGGCATGCA
>CAMOYI010000082.1 GCA_946629885.1 uncultured Mycoplasmatota bacterium
AGAAAGTCTTAGTCATCGATAAAAGAAATCATATAGCGGGAAATATCTACTCAGAAAATGTAGATGGTATAAATGTGCATAAATATGGTGCGCACATTTTCCATACTTCTAATAAGGAAGTTTGGGATTACATTAATCAGTTTGCTGATTTTAATGGATATGTTAATTCACCTATAGCCAAGTATAAAGATGATATTTATAGCTTGCCTTTCAATATGAATACATTTAACAAGATGTGGGGAGTGGAAACTCCTGAAGAAGCTAAGGCAAAGATAGATGAACAAGTGAAAGAAGCTGGAATAACGGACCCACAGAATCTAGAAGAACAAGCCATTTCAATGGTGGGTGAAGATATATATGAAAAATTAATCAAGGGATATACAGGTAAACAGTGGGGTAAACCTTGCGAAGAATTACCTTCATTTATTATAAAGAGGCTACCAGTTAGATTTGTATATGATAACAACTATTTTAATGATACATACCAAGGAATTCCTATAGGAGGGTATACCAGGATTATAGAAAAGATGCTTGATGGCATTGAAGTTAGATTAAATGAAGATTTCTTCAGTAAAAAAGATGAGTATGAGAATATTGCAGACAAGATATTATTCACTGGAATGATAGATGAATACTTTGATTATTGCTTCGGCGAATTAGAGTATAGAAGTCTTAAGTTTGAAGAAGAAGAATTAGATGTTGAAAACTACCAAGGTAATGCGGTAGTTAATTACACTGAATATGAAATTCCTTACACTAGAATAATAGAACATAAACATTTTGAATTCTTATGCCAAGGAGGCAAAGAGGGAAGTATAAATAAAACAATAATTACTAGAGAGTACCCTTTGAAGTGGAGTAGGGGGGATGAACCATACTATCCTGTTAATAATGAAAAGAATAATAGTCTATATGAGAAGTACAAGGAATTAGCTGAGAAAGAGAATAAAGTGATTTTTGGTGGAAGACTTGGAATGTATAAGTACTTTGATATGGATAAGGATATAGAAGAATCTTTGAAATTAGTTGAAAAAGAATTATAATAATAAGCAGAATTTGATACAACTTTAGCTGGAGGAAGAATGAGATTTATTAAACCGATAGTAATAATAGTATTTATAGCAGGAACAGCCCTTTTTGTATTTAAATGGGCTAGTTTTAAGGGGTCTTTGGATACTACGCCACCTGTTATAGATATGGGATCAAAGATGATAACAGCAGATGTAAATGCTACAGATAGAGAGTTGTTGAAGAGTGTACATGCCTCAGATAACAAGGGTGGGGATTTGACTGCTGGATTAGTGGTAGAATCTATTTCAAAATTTACTGATAAGAAGAATCACATATGTAATGTAACGTATGCTGTTGAAGATTCTGATCATAATGTGGCAAAGGCAACAGGCAGACTAAAATATAGGAATTACACTTCTCCAAAATTTTTCTTAAGAAAACCACTACGTATTGATACTGGAAGCGATGAAAACATTAGAGATATTATAGGTGCTACAGATTGTATAGATGGAGACATTAGTAGAAAGGTTAAAATCTTATCTTCTGAGTTTTCTACTTTGTCTACAGGTGATAGTACAGTTACGGCTCAAGTTACTAATAAACTGGGTGATACTGTTACTCTTAAGGCGCATGTATTAATTCAAGACACGAATTATAAAGCTCCAGTGATTAATCTGAAAGAAAACCTTGTATATATAAAAAAGGGTTCATCTTTTAAAGAGAAAGAATATATAGATTCAGTTGAGACTTCTAAAGGCAAAGAACTACCTAAGAATAAAGTGAAAGTAAGAAATAGCACAGTGAATACACATAAAGATGGTTGCTATTATGTAGAGTATGTAGTAAATGAAGAAAAATTAAATGAATCTGTTACCATCCTAACAGTTGTGGTGGAGGACTAGTTATGAATAAAATATTTGATTTTAAAAATATAGATTTATACTCAGTAGTTCGAGATGTACTAAAAAGAATGTGGCTTGTTTTAATTGTAGGATGTATAGGCATAATGGTGGCATTTACTATTATGAAAGAAACGTATACGCCTACATACACTAGCACTGCCATCTATGTGGTGAATCCTAGCCAAAGCACAGGATATGTATCTGGTAACAAGACAGTAGCTGAGAGTGTTGTAAATGTTTTCAATACTATATTGTATGAGAATGTTATCAGACATAAACTAATGGAAGATTTAGGGGAGACAGAGCCTAATTTTGGTTCAGAAAGACGTGTAGAACTAATTGAGGGAACAAACTTGATGAAAATGACCGTCAGTTGTGAAGATCCTATTGTTTCTTTTAAAACAATAGGGGCCATTATGGATAGTTATGATGAAATATCTGGTTTCTTAAGGGAAGATGCGGTGTTTGATGAATTAAAGGCTCCGGTAATATCAAAAAGTCCAGACAATGTGTTTACCCCTAGGATTAGATCTTTAGCAGTGGGTCTTGGTTGTGCACTAATCACTTTGTTTGTGCTAGTAATTCTTAGTGTGCTGAGAAAAACAGTAAAAACAGAAAGTGCAGTAGAAGAAACTTTGGAAACGACTCACTTGGGAACTATTTATCACGAAGAAAAGAATAGAACCATAAAGGCCAAAGTAGTTCAAAGTGTTAAGTCGTTACTTATCACTAGCCCTATCATAACAAATAAATTTATAGAGTCAGTTAATAACATAAGAACAAAAATTGAATATGAGAGAGAGCGAAACCCTAGAAAGAACACATTTATGGTCACGAGTGTGTGCGAAAATGAGGGTAAATCTACAGTAGCTATGAATATTGCTTTATCGCTGGCTAAAGAAGGTAAAAAAGTAATATTGATAGATGCGGACATGAGAAAACCTGCCGCGTATAAAATGCTTGATATTCCTAAAAAGCAAATAACGGATATGGCTCTTTTGCTACAGGGTAAAATAGGATTAGATGAGGCCTTGTATAAGGGAAAAGGTATTCCAATAGATATAGTTATGTCTAGCCGTGGACATACCAGAACAAATGAATATATGAAATCTGCAGCCATGTTAGATTTGATCAATAAATGTAAAGAGTTAGCAGACTACGTCATAATAGATACACCGCCTATGGCATTAGTTTCTGATGCCGAGGCTTTGCTTGATAGAGTTGACTATGCAATGCTAGTTGTAAGACAGGATTTTTCATTCACTAGCGATGTTTTAAATTGTATAAATATAGTAGAAGATTCCAATACAAAATTTATTGGTGTTGTTTTGAATGACTTTAAAGTGTTTAGAGTAAACTCAAAGAGACACATGTACGGCTACGGACATGAAGAATCTAACGGAAAGGTGGTGGAAGTCTATGAAGGAGAATAATGCAGTTAATCTAAAACAAAAGATGAATGCAGATTCTTTCAGTCTAGCAGAAATCATTTTTAGATTCCTCGATTCTTTTCGTAAGTTTTGGTACTTATCACTTATTTTAGTGATACTAGGAAGCATATTTGGTTATTTTAATTATAAAAGAACTTACGTACCAAGTTACGAATCAAAAGCCATTTTTTCAGTTAAGGCAGCTAATTATGATGGTAATAAAAAATCATCGAGTTTTAATAATAACCAGCTAACGGAAGATTTATGCGTGAGTTTTAATTATCTAATTAATAATGAGGTATTTTATGAAATACTAAAACGAGATATGAAATTAGGTTTTGTGCCAGCCACTATAGCTATTACCCCTATAGATAACACTAATATTATGAATATAGTGGCTACTGGTTCAAATGCAGATTTGGCATATAAAACTATTAAATCAGTTCTAAAGAATTATGCGTCGGTGACTGCATTTGTAGTAGGTGATACTAAACTATCGGTTATAGAAGAACCTACAAAACCGTTAGAACCAATAAATCCATACAATCCAATAGAGGGAATACTTAAGTTTGCATTAATAGGATTGGGTATTAGTTTGATTCCATCACTTATAGTGGCGCTTTTTATAAAGACAATACAAACCAGTGATGATATTAGTAAATACCTAAGCATTTATTCGTTTGGAACTCTTCCTTTCTTACCACCGGAGAATAAAAAGTCAAAAACAAGAAAGGATTGTTCTATACTTAATAAGGATGTTGGTTTTAGATATTTAGAGTCTATGAGGAGTGTGTCCTCACGATGTGATAGAGTATTTAAAGAAGAAAAAATAAAAGTAATACTAGTGACTAGCACACAAAGTGGAGATGGCAAGAGTACAGTTTCTATGAACCTTGCTTATTCTTTGTCGAAGATGCAGTATAAGGTAATGTTAATAGATGGAGATTTAAGAAAACCTTCTTTGAAGGGAATGGTACATTCAGAAACTCCTTCATTTAGTATGGGAGAGTTTTTAGATGGAAAGATAAAGAGTAGCCAAGCCATCGTAAACTTGAAAGATACCAGAGTAATTGCTATAACACCTGATCAGAGCACGGAACATCCAGTAGATGTTGTCAACTCTGATAATATGAAGGCATTTATAGAAGATGTAAAAGATGTAGTGGACTATGTGATTATAGATGCTCCACCATGTACGGGATTATCAGATGCTGCGGCACTTGCTCAGTATTGTGATGGTGTAGTTTATGTACTTAAAGAGGCAAAAGCAAGAGTTAATAAAATCATTAATACATTACAAGAGTTTTCATATACAAAGAAACCAATACTTGGTTGTGTACTAAACGGCAGTTACGAAAGTTCTAAAAATAATTATGGATATGCCAAATACAGTTACGGTAAGTATGGATATGGAATTAGAAGAAGAGGTTACGGAACTGGCCAATACGGAATGTATGGTTATGGATACGGAGATTCTCCACGAGCTAAATATGGCTATGGCAAGTATGGTAAATATGGCTATGGGTATGGAATATTTGGCAAGTATGGCTATGGGGAAGATCAGTATGGTTATGGATCTGAAAGTGCATATGGAGAAGCATATGGTGAATATGGAAAGACTTCAGAAAAAGAGTTTAAATCTACTGAACATAAATTAACTAAACACATAAAATTAAGTTCTACAGAAGAGGAAAAACAAAATGTGGAAAATGAGAGAATTAAAGACGAACAGTTAGAAGAAGAACAGAAGAAAAATCCACCAACTAGAAAAGAAATAAGAAAAGCAGAGAAGGAGTTTAGAAAACAACTCAGAGAGAGTGAAAAGCAGGCTAAAGATGAGAGCAATACTTAAGTTCATTAAAAAATATTCGCGTGTTATATTCGTGATTTATATTTTGGTTTTATTTCTTGTGCTAGTTTTGAAATTTCCACAGATGAATATGTTTTATGGAATTATTGATAGAATCAAGACGGGAGCAAGAGTGGGTTTTGCTGATAGCACAAACTGGATTCCTTTTAGAAAAATAATTGAGTATGTTGGACACGTAAGGGCAATAGATGATTGGTTTGCGAAAAACTTAATATGCAATCTTGTAGTGTTTATGCCAGCGGGATTTTTGATTCCATTATTTGCTAAACACAATAAATTTTGGCAAGTATTAATATACGGAATGATGATATCCATTATAGTTGAATGCTTACAAGTTTTGCTAGCTGTAGGCACCGGAGATGTAGATGATGTCATCTTAAATACCATAGGAGTGGCTATAGGTTTCGGCTTTTATAAATTGTTTTATTTGATTTGTACAAAACAAAGGGAAAAAAGAGGATGATTGATGATTAAAACAAAAAAAGATTTAAAATATTACTTAGAGCAAGACAAGAAATCTCTGGGAATCAAAAGAAAAAAGCCGAAATTATTCAGTGACGATGTATGGAAATTTGAAATTGCTTTAAGGCATAGAGAATACTATATGAATAGCCAAGAGGGCATCAAAATAGTAAAAAAAATTAAGTATTACTATTGGACCTTAAAGTATCATCATTACAGTGTTAAATATGGTTTTTATATACCTGCAAATGTTTGTAGGGAAGGACTTCAAATAAATCACACTGGATTATTAGTTATAAATGATAATGCTAGAATCGGAAAAAATCTTGATATTCATCAAGGAGTGAACATTGGGATTAATATAGATCCAAATAAGGCTCCAAGGATAGGAGATAATGTTTTTATTGGTCCAGGAGCAAAGATATTTGGAGATATTGAGATAGCCGATAATATAGCGATTGCAGCAGGAAGCGTTGTGAACAAATCATTCACAACACCAAATGTTACAATTGGCGGAGTACCGGCTAGAGTCATCAACTCAAGCAAAGGTAATCCATATATAAAAGAATCTTTGGAATAACCAAAGATTCTTTTTATTTTAACCCACATATTTCAAATAGTTGCTTGGTCTTTTCTTTTTGTGCTTCGGAAACATTTGATATAGATTTGATTTTTATTTTTGTCCTATCGTGATTTTTGAAAATCCTTTCAAATGTCAATCTTACCCAATAAAAAGGAATGGTTGACGGATGATTGGTGATTATATCCCCGTAATAATTAGCCATTGTTTGCTTGCTTGGAAAGATCTTTTCTTTCGTGCTAGATGTGGAGCCAGTAGCTGCTTCGTTAGCCGACTGCTGGGATATGTTTCCAAAAGCTCCGTTTTCAAATATATATTCTGAAATCAAATCAATTACTTCTTTATCTGATGGAATGAAGTCCTCAAACCAATACTTGCATAACCTGGATATGTTTTGTTCAAACTTATCAAGTGATAGTTCTTTGAAAATCTTTTCTGTATACACTGAATCTAAATCTTGATAATGTTTTTTGATAACCCCTGTGTCTAAGACATGTCTTAAACCTATACCACCATTAATAAAGTGCTTAGCCATATGGAGTATATGGTAAATATAAAAATCCTCTGGGGTCATAGTATATTCATTGTCGACCTTCTTTTCGCATCTATCCCAGATAGTATCCAAATACTTTAGCCAATCAGTAAAGCCATCATCTAGTAGAGACTGTTGCATCTCTACTTTTACTAATTGATTGGAACTTAAGTACATAGCATCTTTAGGAGTAGATTTGGTTTGAGTATAACCATTGCTCTCGAGTAAGCCTTTTATTTCTTTTGAATCTGCGTTTCTATAAAGAATATCCACATCACTCATCATTCGCATAGAAGTGTCGGGGTAGAAGTGTTTTGCGACAGATCCTTTTAATAGAATATAATCAATATCATTATTTGATAGTAATTTTGTAATAATAGCTATTTCATTTTCTCTGTTTGCATCATCCACCAAGTTAGATTTATATGCCAACTCATATTGTTCAAGATTAGAAATATTTAACTTAATATCTTCTGGTAATTTTAGAATAGAATAATACAA
>CAMOYI010000083.1 GCA_946629885.1 uncultured Mycoplasmatota bacterium
AAATTGGAACTAAACGATACATGTCCAGAATGCCATGGTGAAGGTGGACACGATCCAAAAACTTGTCCAACGTGTAATGGTCGCGGTAGAGTAGTAAGAGAATCAAGAACTATTCTAGGAGTCATGCAACCAGAATCAGTTTGCCCCGATTGTAGTGGTACTGGTAAAAAATTTAGTAGTGTATGTTCAAAATGTCGCGGTAAAAAGCAAATTCGAGCTACTAAAACGATATCAGTCGAAATTCCATCCGGTATTACAGAAGAAGATAGACTTCGCATGAGTGGAAAGGGAGGAGCCGGATTAAACGGTGGCCCTAATGGAGATGTATACTTAGAGTTTAAGATTAAACCACATCCTATATTTAGAAGAGATAAAAACGATATCTATTTAACTCTTCCACTAACTATTACAGAAGCCGCTTTAGGTTGTGAAAAAGAAATACCTACAATTAGTGGTAATGTCGTACTAGATATATCGAGTGGTACTCAGAATGGCGACAAATTAAAGCTTAAAGGAAAAGGTATTCCTGGGACGAGTAGCTTCTCTAAAGGAGACATGTACGTAATTACTTCCATAGTAATTCCTACTAAACTCGATAGAAAACAAAAAGAACTTCTAAAAGAGCTTGACGATACTAAGTTAGATAACGGCGAATATAAGAAAATAGAGAGGTATTTATAATAAAGTAGGTGTTTTAGTGGAAAAGCAAAAAGAAAAGCCAAAATTAAATAGTAACCTTCAAAAATTAGGTCAAACAATTGGTTTAATTGGAGAAATAAGAAATGAATATGATGGACAAAGCGAAGACGATATCTACGATATGTTAATAAGGTGTTGTTTATTGTTAAGTAATATCATTCTATTCAATAGAGAAACAAATGAAGTAACAGAAAAAAAACGGAATGAATTGTTAAATTATTACTATCAGTTTGCAACTGCACACGCAGCTGCAAAATTTATTCATAATGTAGAAGCTGCAAAAGCAGTTTCTGCACTTGCCGTAAAAATAAATATAATGTATAAACAACTCGTGCGTTATTTTAATGATACATCGCTTGAGCAAGTCTTAACAGCACCACCAATTGAAATAGAATTCGTAAGTGATATGGATTATTCCAATATTACATTATTAAGAGATTTATTTACTTATTTTAGACAAAATTGTGATCTAAATGTAAACTTAAAAGATGATTTAACCAAAAGCAGCGCTGTATTTATCTCTTCTTTACAATTTGCTATCGAATACCAGAAAGATATAGATTATTATTCAAACATCACAACAACGTACGCCGCAGCTAGAAATTATATTCAGGAAAGTTATATAGAAATAATTAGAAGTTTGTTATTATTAAAAGGCGAAGCTCTAAGAGAAAATATAGGTAATACAGAAAACAAAGAAATAAAAGATAAATTAGGCGACACAGTAAATGAGCTATATGGGCTTTTAAGTCCCAATGCTCCGGCGCCAATTGCATTGGATAGACATGTGTTTCAATCACTTGCTGCGATAGCATCTGAAGTTATGGAGTTAAGTACAGATGAAATAGACGCAGATAAAGCTCTGAAATTAATAGATACTATTAATTCTTTTGTAGAAAAAAGTAAGAAAGAAAATATGACAGTATAATTTTATACTGTTTTTTTATTACTCCATGTGATAAAATTTTTTTAGGTGATGTTATGCAAGTAGTAACGGATTTCGATGAATATAAGATATTAGACTTAAAAGATGGTAAAAAACTAGAAAGCTGGAATGGTATTATCCTAGATAGACCAGATCCAGAGGTGATTTGGCCATCTGTTACCAATGAAAATTGGAATAAGGCTCTAGCTAAATATGATAGAAGTGACAAAGGCGGCGGCTCTTGGACTAACGCAAAAGTCCCTTCTTCTTGGCAGATACACTATAAGAGTCTTACATTTAATTTAAAACTAATGGGCTTCAAACATACTGGACTTTTTCCAGAACAAGCTTATAATTGGAATATATTGATGGATAAAATTAGAACAGCTGATAGACCAATAAACGTGTTAAATCTATTCGCCTATACAGGTGCTGCATCTGTTGCATGTTTGTCTGCTGGAGCAAGTGTAGTCCATGTAGATTCTTCACGCGGAATGGTCGATTGGGCAAAAGAAAACGTCAAATCAAGCGGTTTAGAAGATAGGCCTATTAGATATATAGTAGATGACGTTAAAAAGTTTGTTAAAAGAGAACTAAGAAGAGGAAACAAATACGATATCATTATCATGGATCCACCAAGTTTTGGAAGAGGATCAAATGGAGAAGTCTGGAGTATAGAAAAAGACTTGTATCCACTAGTCATGGATTGCTCTAATCTTTTAAGTGATAATCCCTTAATGTTTTTGATTAATTCATATACGACTGGTCTATCACAAAGTGTACTAGAGAATATTTTAAAATTGACGGTTTCTAGTAAATTCGCTGGTTCGGTAGTTAAAGACGAACTTGGCATTAAAGTCGAAAACTCAGATATCGTTTTACCATGTGGAATATTTGCTCGCTGGGAAAAATAAAAGTTGAAAAAAGCACAGGTACGCGCTATAATTACCTGTGTAATCACGCTGAAATGGCTCAATTGGCAGAGCAGCTGAATCGTAATCAGCAGGTTGGGGGTTCGATTCCCTCTTTCAGCACCACTTGATTGTTACTCGAATTCGAGTTAAAATATGTAATCATTCAGTCGTTTGGGCTGGGCCCTAGAGATAGGTATGATCTAATCATACCTATCTTTTTGTTTAAAAGGAGTATATTTATGAAAAAGATTATTATAGTAGATGGCCTTAATCTAATGTTTAGAATGTACTATGGAATACCTCATCCAATAAACAACAAAAAAGGTAAAGATATCAGGGGAGTAATCGGATTTATTGGAAGTTTGAAAAAGATAGTAAAAGAATTTAAGCCATATTCCTTAATTGTGATTTTTGATAGTGAAACGAGTAAAGACAGCAACTTAAAGATTGATAAAAATTATAAAAAGAATAGAGTAGATTACACAAACATACCAGAAGATAATAATCCCTTTTCTCAACTACCATTAATAAAAAAAGCTTTAGAGTATTTAGATATACAATTTATAGAAGTAGAAAATAGTGAAGCTGACGATTTTATAGCTTCTATAATATATAGCAATAGAGATAATCAATATATAATAGTCTCTACCGATTCGGATTTTATACAATTAGTGGATAATAATACATTACTATATGTTCCAAGGGGGAAAAAAGGTGTATTGTACACTAAAGAAGAAGTTATAAAAAAGTACAATATTTTACCGGCAAAATATGTAATATTTAAATCCCTTGTCGGCGATAGAAGTGATAATATTAAAGGCATTAGTGGGATAGGTAAAATTACTGCTTCAAAGATACTAAATTATTGTTCAATACAAAATTATATATCAGTTAATCAAAACTCTAATATTTCAAATAAATTGACGCAAGAAAGAGAAAAAATTATTAAAAATGAAAAGTTGATTGCTATGAATAATAGGCTAGATACATCCATAGTTATTTTCGCTGAATTATCAAATAATATTGTAGATTTAAAGACACATGAAATTATAGAGAAAGCTGAAGAGTAATAATAAAGTGTATATTATAAATTTCATTTACCATACTACTAATAGGTGATTAAAATGGAAGAAAATATAAATGCATTAGATGAAATACATAAGGGCGCTTGTATGGGGATAGATGCGATAGACTATGTTATCGACAAAGTAGAAGATGCTGGATTAAAAAAAGAACTAAATAGAGAGCTAGAAGAGTACAAAAATACTCAGCAAACAATAGAAAAAATTTATGAGAAGTATAACGATGGTAAACCGCACGAAACAAGTCTTATGACTAAAGCGATGACGTGGAGTAGCGTCGAGATGAAAACACTTACTGATACAAGCGCTTCAAAAATATCTGAACTCATACTTCAGGGCGTTAATATGGGAATAATTGAAGGAAGAAAAATACTAAATAAAAAGAAAATAAACGAAGAAGTAAGTAGTATAATTGAAGAATTTGTAGCAATGCAAGAAAAAAGCGTAGAAATATTAAAAGAATACCTGTAAATATACAGGCATTTTTATATTTAAACATTTTATTCATTGAAAATATACTTATGCCGTGTTATACTTTCACTAGAATAGGAAGAAGGAATAGAATGAAGAGAGCAAAAATACTGATAATTTTATGTTCATTAGTATTGTCGATTATGGCAGTAAATGTAAGAGCGATAAATGATGATCACAAAGATGTGGTAAAGAACGAAATTGATACGGGAATACAACCAGCAGATGGCTTGGTTCCGGTTCCAGTTGTTCCAACTGTTATCAGATTATTTACAATATGTAATAAAGTAGGTAGAAACTGTATAACAGTCGACGAAGACACAATCAATAACAATCAAAAGTATGATTTATTCGAAGTTAAAGATAAAGAAATTTATTTAAATAATTCCGAAATAACTCTCGAAATACATGAGCTAATTGATCAGCAGTACATAATTCATATTTCGGGAACAAATAAGATAGAATATTTAAATAACCTAAAAAATACCCTTGTACAGGAAGGTTTTATTCCATTTACTGTAGTAGGTGATGGAACATTAGAAATTGTCACTTCTGAACAATTGAAGACTAATATAGCAGGTGAGCCATATTATCGATGTTGGTATCCAAATACTCGAGTTGCGGGCTGCAAGCCCTCCTCAGCGGATATGTGGCACGGTATGAAGGAAGCAACAATAACAAATGATTTCTATCGAAGCGTAGCAGATTATCGAGCTAGCAGTAGAACAAATGACTCTCAAAATAACTCTAGTGATATTCAATTACTGACAGGGTTAAATCCAAATTTATCTGGTACACAATGTCTTACAGAAGCGTTCATAAATGCAAGTGAGCAAATAGTAACATTTAATATACCAAAATATGGTTATACTAAATCAGATATAAAAGAAAAATTCAGTAATGATACTGATGCATTCTATATAGCTGATGTTGGGTTATCATTGAGTGTATCAGACTTTAATAGTGAACCACCTCAAATGCTTAAAAACTTTAAAAGAGACACTGATGATTTTGCTACTGTAGAAGAAAGAATGAAATTTATCGACGATTTGGTTTCAAACTATGAATCAGGATTATTTTTAGAAGAGTGTAACACAAAATACCTAAGATATAGTGACCCAGTTACTGAAGAAACACAAATCACTTCTGCGTGGGGAGAAGAATACATCAAGACAGATTTGAGAAGAAGTTTTTCTAGTGATGGTCATTACTTAATAAACTTTCCAGAAGAAAAGAATATGATTAAGTCTACTAAGAAAGATAATATAGTATTTGAATCAACTGAAGAATTTGATCCAAATTATCATTTAGTAGTAGATGACATCACAGAGAAGATAACAGATATACAATCAGCTAGTGTACAAGCTAAAACAGATAAGACACTAGTAGAGTTATACGATATCTATATGGCAGATGAAAATGATAACATCGTAAAGATGGAAAATGGAACA
>CAMOYI010000084.1 GCA_946629885.1 uncultured Mycoplasmatota bacterium
TATTGGAACTTGGTCATTTCATGAAGAATACATATCTATGTACATTGATAAGTGCATATGAAACGATGCTTCCATCCAGTCTTAAGATTAAGTCGAGTATGTCTAATTACCAAAAATATGAAACATATCTTGTTAAAAGTATGCCCATAGAATTTATAAAACAATATATAGAGGAAACAAAGTATGCTTCTCAAAAGCTAATTTTAGAGGATTTAATAAGTAAAGACCGTATATTAAAGAAAAATTACAGTCCCAGCAGTGTACAAACACTATTAAAATCTGGCATTATTAAAGAAGAAAAAGTGACAAGCTATAGGATTGATAAAGCAAACGAAAAGACAAAAAATACTATCGTTTTATCTTCCATGCAGAAGGACGCTTATGATGAAATAGTAAATAGTTTTGGAAAAAGTCAAACATTTTTACTTCATGGAGTTACTGGATCAGGTAAAACTGAAATATACATGCATTTAATCGAAGAAGTAGTTAGACAAGGAAAGACAGCAATAATGCTTGTACCGGAAATAACGTTAACTGCTCAAATAGTCGACAATTTTTATAGTAGATTCGGTTCAGATGTTGCTATTTTACATAGTGCATTATCTGGCGGTGAAAAATATGATGAGTATTTAAAAATTTTAAGAAAAGATGCACATATAGTAGTAGGTACGAGAAGCGCCATCTTTGCTCCAGTAGAAAACTTGGGAATAATTATTATCGATGAGGAACACTCGGAATCTTATAAACAAGATAATACTCCTAGATATAATGCAATAGATATTGCCAAGTATAGGAGTAATTACAATAATGTTCCACTGGTGTTGGGAAGCGCAACTCCGACTTATGAAACTTATGCAAGGGCACTTAAGGGCGTATATAAATTGATAAGTCTACCGAAGAGGATTAACAATTCTCCTCTTCCCAAAATACAAATAGTTGATATGCAAATAGAAGCTAAGAAGAGAAACACCATAATAAGTGAATATTTAAAAAAGAGAATCAGCGAGGTACTATCGAATAAAGAACAAGTAATACTTCTATTAAATAGAAGAGGATATGGCACGCTAGTTAATTGTGATTCGTGTGGTCATACTTTCAAATGCCCAAATTGTGACATAACTTTGACCTATCATAAATCCTCTAATTCTCTTAGATGTCATTATTGTGGATACTACATTAATAAACCAGAAAAGTGTCCTGAGTGTAAAGAGGGGGATATTCGTGATTTTGGACTAGGAACAGAGAAGTTAGAAAGTTATATCACAGAAAATATTTCGGGCGCTAAAGTCGTTCGAATGGATGCCGATACAACTAGTAGAAAGGGCAGCCATGAAAGAATAATAAAAGCATTTAAAAAAGAAGAATATAACGTGCTTTTGGGCACCCAGATGATAAGTAAAGGACTAGATTTCCCTAAGGTAAGTTTGGTTGGCATAATTAATGCTGATGCTTCACTTTCTATGCCGGACTTTAGAAGTGGAGAAAAGACATTTGCTCTTTTAAATCAAGTTGCAGGACGAGCAGGTAGAAGTGGAATAGATAGTGAAGTAATAATACAGACTTATAATCCTGACAACTTTACTTTAAAAATGGTACAGGCAGGTTCTTTCATAAAGAATTACCAATATGAAATGAGCGTAAGAAAAGCTTTAAAGTATCCGCCTTACTACTATTTAGTTGGGATAAAGATTTGCTCTAGAGTATATGAAGATGCTAGCATAGAATCATCTAAAGTGTCGAATTATCTAAAGAAATACTTATCATCTGATACGATTATACTAGGGCCAACTACTGCAGGAATATTTAAATTGAATAATATCTATAGATTTCAAATAGTAATCAAGTATAGATTTGATGATAAATTATTGGACGTATTGAAGGATATTGATGAAATGTATATTAGTCATAAGAGTACGTATTTAGAAATAGATATCAATCCGTACAGCATTTAGAAGGTGAACTATGAATTTAACACAAGAAGAACTTAATTTAGAGATAAAATATTTAGAGAATACGGAAAAAGTTACAAAGCAGATCATAACAAAAAAAGAAAAACAACTTATAGGTTTAAAAAACGACATTGTAAAGAGAAAAAGACATCTTTGGCAAAATAAAAATGAATATTCCAACGTAGAGACTTTTTCAACTATGGACGAAGAAGATTTAAATACAAGCATAGTAAACGAAAGCCAAAAGAAAATAACTAAACTTTATAGAAGTTTATTCTCTCCTTATTTTGGTAGAGTAAGCTTAGAGGATGGAGAAAAAATATATATTGGACTAACGGGTATAGAATATTGCGAAAAAAACTATGTCTATGATTGGAGAGCTCCTATCGCCAATCTCTATTATAATTACGATACCGGAAGTGCAAAATATAGAACACCTAATGGAGACTTAGATGTATGTATTGTTGGCAAAAGACAATATAAGATTGAATCGGGCAAGTTGATAGATGCCTTTAATACTGACATAACTATAGATGATGAACTATTACAAAGTGCTTTGCTGGCAAACAATACAGATAAAATGAAAACAATTGTTAGCACTATTCAAAAGGAACAAAATGAAGTAATACGTTACAATAGAAAACGAAATTTGATCATTGAAGGTATTGCAGGTTCTGGAAAAACTAGTGTAGCCATGCATAGAATTGCATACATATTGTATAATCAAAAAGATATTACAAATAAAAACATTTTAATAATTTCTCCTAGTACAGCATTTACTAATTACATATCGAACGTTCTTCCCGACTTAGGAGAAGAAGAGGTACCTACTATTTCGATAGATGAATTTATAAGTAAATACATACCATTTAGTAAGATATGTGATAAAACTGTCAAAGAAGATTTGGAGACATTTGAAAGAAACTATCATGAAAAAATAGATAAACTACTATTAGATTATTTTGAAAAGTTAAACTTTAAGAGTAAACTAGGGTTAAAGAAGAAATTTATAACGAGTGATGAATTGAATCAAATATTTAAGAAAAAAAACAATCTTACTAGCATTGGGGACAGGATTAACTATACAGTAGAAAAAATCTGCGATTTATATGACATATCATATGAGAAAAATTATGAAAAATTATCTTTAAATATTAAAAAGATGTTAGCGATACCTAACGATCCAATCGATCTATATAGAATAGTAACAGGAAAAAGCATTAAGACCAATATGGATTACTTGGTATGCCTTTATATCAATTTTGAAGTAAATGGATATCCACTCTTAGCTCATGTAAAACATGTCGTAATTGATGAAGTTCAAGATTATCCATATCTATTATTAGAAATACTTAGAAGAACTTTTAATGTCGCTCAATTTACACTTCTAGGTGACGTATATCAATCGACAAATGGATATTTTCGTTATAGCAATCTATCTGACATAGAAAGCGTATTTAAAGAATCAGACTATGTAAAACTTGATAAGACATATCGATCTAGTTATGAAATAATAGACTACACAAATAAAATTTTAGACATCAAAAATATCACTTCTGTAAGAAAACCAAATGGCTGTCCTGTTTTAGAAAAAAGTGGTGGGTTACTAGAAGTAAAAAGAGAAATGGATAGATTGAGTAAGAAGTACAATCGCATTGCGCTAATAGTAAAAGATGAACTATTAGATGAATGTGCTCATCTTTGTGATAAGGATACAGACTTCATTACTTCGGATAATCTAAAATCGAGATTAATAGTCCCTGTCAGTACGATAAAAGGACTTGAATTTGACGCAGTAATCATTTATATGGATGAAAACACAAAATTTAGTGAAAATGAAAAAAATCTCTTTTATGTATCTGCAACAAGGGCTGTACATGAACTTGTAGTATTTAATAAATAATATTTGACTTGTTGTGTCGAAAGCATGGATTATTTCCATGTTTTTTATTACTATAAGCTTGGTGATAACAGTGAACATCGTTTATAAGAAAAAAACGTTATATGTGTACTTAAAAGAAGATATAGATGAACCTCTGGCCTCTAAAATTGAAGACAGAGTGAATAACATAATGGGGCTATACTCTATTGAAAATTTAGTAATTAATGCATCTCCCCACAGAATTGACGGACTAAAAGATTTTGAGGCCAGATTTAATGCGTCCCATAAAAATAAAATGGTAATAAAATAAAAAGTTAGCAATTTTAGTTGACAAGTGCTAAGTTTAAGCATATAATTAATTTAGCACTGGAAGAAAAAGAGTGCTAACGAGGTGATAGTTTGAACTCGAGACAAGAAAAGTTGTTAAAAGAAATCGTAGAATCTTATATTAAAGATGCTAGACCTGTCGGGTCAAAGGCTTTGGTAACAAAATTGAAAGTTTCATCTGCAACGATAAGAAATGAAATGAGTGAGCTTGAAGAATTAGGATTTCTCGAAAAGACTCATACATCGAGTGGAAGAGTACCGTCGAGTGCAGGATACAAGTACTACGTCGATAATATAATGAAACCAAAAGAGCTCAATGGAGAAGATATTTTAAAACTTCAAACGATTTTTTCCAATAGCGAGCTAGCTTTATCGGATGCTATTAAGGAATGTATGAATATAATTAGTGACATTACCAATTATACGAGCATAGTTTTAGGTAAAGATTCGGATTGGAACACATTAAAACAATTAAATATTATTCCTATCGACGATAGAAAAGTCGTTGCACTTGTAGTGGTATCTAATGGGCATGTAGAAAATAAACAGGTTGTCATACCAGAAGGTGTGAATGTCGCTGAGGTCGTGAAAACTTCAGAAATAATCAACAAATATTTGATAGGTACACCTATTAAAGATGTAACTAGCAAGATGGAATTTGAAATAAAACCTCGTATAGCAGCAATCATTAAGGAATATGAAAGTGTATATAGTATGTTCCAAAATGTGTTTAATGAATTTACTGAAAAAAATTCAAACGTTTTCTTCGGAGGAAGAACAAACATGCTAAAGCAGCCGGAATTTGAATCGGTAGATAAAATTAAAAACATAATGGGTAAGCTAGAAGATTATGAAATAGTTAAAAAGATAGAATCTAACGACGAAGGAATAAACATCTATATCGGAGAAGAAAGCGAATTTGATAAAGATGTCACAGTCGTTAAGATGAGCTACCAAGCTGGTGGAGAAGAAGGAACTATTGCGATAATCGGCCCAACCAGAATGGAATATGACAAAGTTGTAACGCTACTTAATTTCATTAAGAGCCAGATAGAAAGGTGATGTTATGAAGAAAGATAAAGAAGAAAAATGCAAATGCAAGAATTGCGAATGTGAAAATTGCAATTGTGAATCTTGCGAATGCGAAAACTGCACATGTGAAAATTGTGAGTGCGAAAACGGTAAAGAATGTGCATGCTCTTCATGTAAAGAGGATGAAGGAAAGAAAAAATCTAAACATAATGATAAAGAAATTGAAGAATTAAAAAAAGAGCTCAGCGAAGCAAACGATAAATGCATTCGTATCCAAGCAGAAATGATGAACTTCAAAAGAAGAAAAGAAGAAGAAACATCTCTAAGACTTAAATACTGTAATGAAGACATTTTAAAGAAATTTATAGAGATCGTAGATAATTTTGAACGAGCTCTATCAAACGAGGACATCAGTGAAGAAGCTAACAAGTACTTGCAAGGATTCAAAATGATGTATACGAATATGCTCGAGATATTGAGAGCAAATGAAGTTACAGAAATAGAAGTATTCGGTAAACCTTTTGATCCAACTACAAGTGAAGCACTTCTTGTAGAACACAGCGATGAGTATGATTCAAATGTAGTAATAGAAGTTTTACAAAAAGGTTACATGTATAAAGATAAGTTATTGCGTTCTGCAATGGTCAAAATAAACGATGGTGAATAAGCATGCCAAGAGAAGTAAAAGTTAAGGGAATATATAAGCACTTCAAAGGCGACTTATATATTGTCGAAGATATTGCATTAGACTCAAATACACTTGAGAAAATCGTAGTGTATAGGGGTCTATATGAAAATAGTCCTCTTTGGACGAGACCACTAGATGACTTTTTAGGTAAAGTAAACAAGGAAAAACATCCAGAAGTAACACAAGAATATAAATTTGAATTACAAAATATAGAAAGCAAGAGAAAGAGTTAATTTAAGAAAGGAATTGATAAATATGAGTAAAATAATAGGAATTGACTTAGGTACAACTAATAGTTGTGTATCTGTATTAGAGGGAGGAGAACCTCACGTAATCGTTAACCCAGAAGGAGAAAGAACTACACCTTCTGTAGTGTTAATCAAAAATGGAGAAGAGACAGTAGGTGCTGTTGCTAAGCGTGGCGCTATATCTAATCCAAATAACACTATCTACTCAATTAAAAGAAAGATGGGTACTAGTGAAAAAGTAGAAGTAGACGGAAAGAAATATACTCCAGAAGAAATCAGTGCCAAAATACTTATGAAATTAAAGAGTGATGCTGAAAGTTATCTAGGAGAAAAAGTTACAAAAGCAGTTATTACTGTTCCAGCATACTTTAACGATGCTCAAAGACAAGCTACTAAGAATGCAGGTAAAATTGCAGGTCTTGAAGTTGAGAGAATCATAAATGAACCAACTGCTGCAGCTTTAGCGTATGGTATCGATAAACAAGAGAAAACTCAAACTATACTAGTTTATGACCTAGGTGGTGGTACATTCGATGTATCAATACTTGAATTAGGTGATGGAGTATTCGAAGTTAAATCTACAAGTGGTAATAATACACTAGGTGGAGATGACTTCGACCAAAAGATAATGGATTATCTAGTAGATACATTCAAAAAAGAGAATGGCGTAGATTTATCTAAAGATAAGATGGCTCTACAGAGATTAAAAGATGCTGCAGAGAAGGCTAAGAAAGATTTAAGTGGTATGACTACTGCACACATTTCACTTCCATTTATTTCTCAAGGATCTGATGGACCACTTCACTTAGAACTAGATTTAACTCGTGCAAAATTCGAAGACTTATGTCATGATTTATTTGAATCTACTCGTAAGCCAGTTAAGGATGCTCTTAAAGAAGCTAAGTTGAAAGCAAGTGATATCGATCAAGTAGTATTAGTTGGTGGTTCAACACGTATACCATATATTCAAAATCTAGTTAAAGATGAACTTGGTAAAGAACCTAATAAGAGCGTTAACCCAGATGAAGTTGTCGCTATGGGTGCTGCTATTCAAGGTGGAGTATTAACTGGTGAAGTAGATGACTTAGTACTATTGGATGTTACTCCATTATCATTAGGTATCGAAACTATGGGTAACGTCATGACTGTATTAATCCCAAGAAATACTACAATCCCAGCAAGTAAGTCTCAAATATTCTCAACTGCTGTAGATAACCAGCCTGCTGTAGATATTCACGTACTACAAGGTGAAAGACCAATGGCAAGCGATAACAAAACATTAGGTAATTTCCAACTTACTGGAATTCTTCCTGCGCGTCGTGGTGTACCACAAATCGAAGTAACATTCGATATAGATGCAAACGGTATAGTTAACGTTAAAGCAAAAGATTTAGGTACAAACAAAGAGCAAGCTATCACAATCACATCTAATACGAACCTATCTGACGAAGAAGTCGAAAAGATGATGAGAGAAGCTGAAGCTAATAAAGCAGAAGATGAAAAGAGAAAACAAGAAGCAGAAGTTAAAAACGATACTGACCAAATGATCTTCCAAGCTGAGCGTACTCTAGATGAGGTTAAAGATAAGATAGCTGATTCTGATAAGAGCGAAATTGAAGGTTTAATTAAAGAAACTAAAGAAGCTATGGAGAAAAACGACATAGATGATATGAAGGCTAAGAAAGATAAACTTCAAGAGAAGTTAATCGCTGTTTCATCTAAGATTTATGAAGAAGCCGCTAAAGCAAATCAAGCAAACGCAAGCGAAGAAGCAAGTGATACATCATCAAGTGGCGATAATGTAAAAGAAGCTAAATACGAAGAAAAATAATAGAATGGTTCTAACAATCGTTAGAACCATTTCAAAGTTAGGAAATAATATGAAAATAAAGACATATAAAAATAGAGAAGAAATAGATAAAAAATACAAGTGGGATTTGGATAGTTTATATCCAAGTATGACTGAATACAATGCTGATTTAGATAAATTAAAACAGATAGTTAAAAAGATGGAAAAATATAAAGGTAAAGTTTTAGCATCTTCTAGTAATCTATATGAATTATTAGTATTAAATTTAGAACAAGAACAAATATTCAATAAACTTGCCAATTTTATCCATCTAAATTGCGAATTAGATACTAGAAATGACTTTTATAGTGCTAAGATGGGAGAACTTACAGACTTCTATAGCGATATTGAACTTAAATTAAACTTTATAAGCGAGGAACTAAAAGCACTAACAGAAGAAATATTAGAAAAGTTTATGAAAGAAAACTCTAAACTTAGGGATTATGAATTTAGCTTAAGGTGTACAATACGCGCTAATGCTCACTTGCTTTCTCTTGAAAGTGAGAACCTACTTACTAAGTTATCTCCAGTACTTTATAACGGAGATGAAGTTTTCTCGCTACTAGACGATGCAGATAGCGTATACGATGACGTAGTAGATAGTAAGGGTAAAAAACATAAACTTACAAATGGTACTTATGCTAGATACATCTCAGGCCCTGATAGAGTCCTTAGAAAAAATGCTGCGCTAAGTCTACATGAATATTATAAAAAACATGCAAATACTTTAAGTAGTTGTCTATATAATCATGTTAAGACTTCTGTCATAACATCTAGCCTTAGATCATATTCATCGCCACTAGCGCGCGAATTAGAACAAGATGATTTAACCATAGAGTTCTATGATAAATTTATTAAAAGTGTAAACGATAATTTAAGTACTTTACATAGAATGATGAAGTTAACTAAAAAAGCATTAAAGTTGGATAGACTTCACATATACGATATAGGAACTAAACTAGCAGATGGAGTAAAGGTAGACTATACGATTGAGGAGATGCAAGATATCCTACTTAAGGCACTAGCACCACTTGGTGAAGAATATATCGCTGGTGTTAAGGAAGCATTCTCATCAAATTGGGTGGACTACTATGAAACACCTGGTAAGAGAAGTGGCGCTTTTAGTACAGTTACGACTACTACTAAGCCATATTTACTTTTAAACTATACTGGTTCATTTAATGATCTTGAGACTTTTGCTCACGAATTAGGTCACTCTATGCATACATATTTTGCAAATAAATATAGAACGCCAATAGATGCAGATTATCCTATATTTTTAGCAGAAATCGCTTCAACTACAAATGAATTATTACTAAATAATTATCTACTAAAGACTACTAATGATAAAAAGTTTAAAAGATATTTACTTAGCAATCTAATATCTATGTATCGTGCAACTATATTTAGACAGACTGAGTTTTCAGAATTCGAAAGCACTATATATAAGTTGACTGAAGAAGGAAAGAATTTAACTAAAGAAGATTTTACGAGTATATATTATGATTTACAAAAGAAATACTATGGTCCACTTGTAGTACAAGATGATTACATTAAATATGAATGCCTAAGAATACCACATATGTACTATACCTTCTACGTGTATAAGTATGCTACAAGTTTAGCAATCGCTTATCACTTTGCATATGCTATACTTTCTAATGAGGAAGGTGCAGTAGAAAATTATTTACACCTATTAAAAAGCGGTGGAAAAGATTATCCTGCCAATATATTAAAAGAATGCGGTATCGATATTAATTCTAGCGATATACTTGATTATTCTATTAAAATGATAAATAATTATATGGACGAATTTGAAAAATTAATTTAACACATAAAGGAGTGAAACAATGGCTAAAAATGATTACTATGAAACATTAGGTGTATCTAAAAGTGCCACTCAGGATGAAATAAAAAGTGCTTATAGAAAGCTTGCTAAAAAATATCATCCTGATATAAATAAAGAGCCAGGAGCAGCTGAGAAATTCAAAGAGATTGGTGAAGCATACTCTGTTTTAAGTGATGAATCTAAAAGACAGATGTACGACCAATATGGTAGTGCAGCATTTGAACAAGGTGGACCTGGTGCAGGAGGTTTTGGAGGAGGATTCTCTGGTTTTGGTGGATTCCAGTCAGATGACATCGATTTAAGCGATATATTCTCAGATTTCCTAGGAGGTTTCGGCTTTGGTGGCGGATCTTCTAAACGCAATAGGGCATCTAAAGGCGACGATGTTTTAATCAAAGTTGATTTAGACTTCATGGAAGCAGTTTTCGGCTGTACTAAAGATATAAAATTAGAACTAAACGATACGTGCCCAGAATGCCATGGTGAAGGTGGACACAATCCAAAAACTTGTCCAACGTGTAATGGTCGCGGTAGAGTAGTAAGAGAATCAAGAACTATTCTAGGTGTTATGCAAACAGAATCTGTTTGCCCCGATTGTAGTGGTACTGGTAAGAAATTTAGTAGTGTATGTTCTAAGTGCCGCGGAAAAAAGAAAATTGGAGCCACTAAAACGATATCAGTCGAAATTCCATCCGGTATTACA